>CAOKHZ010000004.1 GCA_948468385.1 uncultured Faecalicatena sp.
GCCGCCACCAACTTGCAGCACCGTGTTTTCCCCGATTTTCCCTGCGTAAGGCGTAAGTATATCTATTACTGCTTTTCTCGCCTCCGGGTTTCCGCATTCAATCATAAACGGGATATCATAAATGTGTATCTTATTGTTTCCATGGACTTTGTCGCAAGTTTCTTCACGCAGCGCATCCAGCGCACTTCTTTCTTCGTCCTTAAGCGTTATGCCGCATCTTTTTTCCATCTGCTCCACTGTTAAATTTCCAAGTAAAATCATAATCCGCCTCCTTTTATTCAAATGGCAGCTCCGCATCCTCATCCAGCTGCATCCACTCACCCTGCTTTGGTTCTTCAGGTGATGAAAGTCCCTGCGCCTTCTCCAGAAAAAATTCAACAAACCTTTGCACTCTTCCCTGAAATCGGCTGGTCACAGTATAGGTTTCTCCACTGTGATCCTTCCGCTGGACAGCTGTAATGAATCCCTTGTCCGCCATATATTTCTTCGTTTTTCTCTCGTTGTAACCTTCCCTTTTCAGGGCATTGTTCAGGATAGACGGATAGATATATGCCACCTTCCCGTCCTCGGACATCGTCCCGAAGCAAGTGCCGACCGTATCGCTCCCAAAATATGCCTGATTGGAAAGCACCCAGTCTGTTACGAACTGCACGGCATTCTCGTTTACATCCCCTGCGGCGGCAGACATCTGCTCCTCCATGATCTTCCTTGCCATCTCGCAAGCCTTGCCCCATGAATCCGGGCTGATTGAAAGACCCTGCTTTTTATCCCCGGCCGGGACGCCCCTTCCATGGAATAGCCATTCATCCACCATGGCATCCGCCAGCGCAATTACCGCCACGCTTGCCACATGGCTTCCTGCCTTTCCGCTCCCGACCGATTTCACAAAATCCTGCATCCTGACATACCATTCCCGGATACTGTCCTCTTCTATCCTTATCAGGCATTTTATAAACTCCGGGCCGGCATGGCCGAAGTCCGCCGCCACGTCCTGATACATCTGCGCCGCCTCTGCCTCGTTCTCAAAGGGACCGCAGTAGATTTCCAGCACACGGGTATTTACCCCGGTCTGCGAGGTGTTCGTGGAAAGCGGCTCTTCCCCGGTTGCCAGCGCAATGGTGCGCCATGTATGGACGGTCTGGATGCCGCCCGTCTTCGCCCCACGGAGTTTCCCGATGCCGGACGCTATCATGTAGATGGTCTTTTCTATGCCCTGCTGGTTGTTCCCGGCAAGCTGCCGCTCGTCTATCCCCATGGGGAGGTCTGAAAAGAAAGACGCCGTCCTTTCCAGCCCCACCTGGGTGGCATTGAAATTCATCATCAGCCTGTCGGAATCCCCCCACGCTGACAAAGCAGCCTTAAGGGCTGCCGTTTTTCCGCTTCTGGACCCTCCCCAGTTGTACACGAAGAAAATCCTCTGCCGTATGATCCGCAGGAGCGGAGCCGCAAAAGCCGCCGCCAGTATAAAGCGGAATTTATATTTTTCCCGGTGTGGACGCATGGTGGCGAGCCATCCTTCCATGCTCCCGATCTGGCAGTATGCAGAAGCCATTCCTTTCTGTGATGGATCTATGTCAATAAAAATGTCGCTTCCCACCCCCGGTATAAAACGGTTTCCCGGCTGCCATCCATATGTGGACGTGGAATCCGTCCGGGTAATAATATCAATATTGTCTGCCTCCAGCGCAGAGAGGAAACGCACCACTTGTTTCGCATTCTCCGAAGTGACCGTGCATCCCAGATCCGCCAGCGCAGTAATCCCACGGCTTGTAAATACCGTGCTTCTTGGGAATGAGCATTCGATCCATTCCCCGTCCCGGAGGAATGCCACCTCTATTTTTTCATCCCCTGAATCAAGGCTCTTAAGCCGCCTCGTCAGTATGATCGGAGTCCTGCAGACAAGTTTCGGCTCATAGCTTTTCTCGTCAATCCTGCCGATTCCTTTCTCTGAATACATCCATCCATCCGGGATGCGCAGGTTTACTGGTGCGCCCTTGATTGCTTCCGGGATTATTTCCGGCTCGTCAAGGTCAATCGCCTCTGCCTTTTTCACAAGCCCCATGATGCGCTTGCTTCCCTCTTCCTTGCCGAACCGGGCAAATACGTCAGATGGGTCCTTGCACTTTTCAATATCGCCGCAGGAGAAACGGTACAGCTCCCCGGCAAAACCGCACTCACGGAATCCGGCCAGAACCTTTTTCATGAATGTTTCGCCGCCGCCGTCCTTTTCCTGATGGATATATATTTTCAGGTCACGCAGTTTTATAGCGTGTTCCGCTTTAAACATGGACGCTCCGGGAGAACCGACCGCTGGAAGCCCCATATACCAGAGGCTCTGTGAATCGCTCTCTCCTTCCACCAGTATCACTGCATCGCCTTTCCTGATCTGCGGCAGTCTCCACTCGCCATACAGCCCTATCTTCCCTGCGCTTCCCCATTTCCACTTGAACTGCTTCCTTGCATACCGCTTTCTGGTTGCGCCCTCGCTGCCATCCTCATTGAAGTATGGGATTTTCAGGTAAGTTGTACCGTCCCGGTCTTTCCCGGTCATAACCCTGCACTGCTCCTTCAGCCATGCCTCCGGCAGTTTCTTCTCAAAGGAATACTGTGCCAGGGAATAGGAGCGGCTCTGCGGCCGCTCGTCCTCCTGCTCCCTGCCGTACTGCTTCAGGATGTCCTTATATGCCTCCGTGGTGTCCGTCTCATGAATCTTGGCATAAAAGTCCAGAAAGTTTCCGCTGATATCCTCTGAAAAGCAGTGCCATTTCCCGGTCTTTAAGTCGACTGAAAAACTGTTGTTTGTATCGCTGTGGAAAGGGCAAAGCCCGGTCATGTGGCCGTTGACGATTCTTGCCTTTTTGATGTACGCCTTATATTCGGTTGTATAATCTACGAAATCGTCAATATTGACCTCTGACCCGTTCCTCATTCGCCGCAGCCTCCGTTTCCTCGACATACTTTGCAGCCGACTCCCTGGTGAAATCCAGCCGTTCTGGCTTCAGGCCAAGGTGCAGCACCGCATAATCAATGTCTGCCCTCATGCCCTCTGAAATCCTGCCGTCAATGACCGCCAGAACTACCCGGTCGCACTGATCCATGGCAATATGCCCTGCCTCGATCCCGAAGTCCCTCTCAAATCCATGGTCAAGCATGAACATGGGAAAATAAAGGTGCGGCAGGATTGGGATGTCCCCCGTCCTTAAGAATTCGTTCCTGGCGAGACTTCTTGCGAATCGGTTGTTGAACACCAGCCACTCATCACCCTCGGCGTGGTGCTGGCTGATGATGAACACCTTCTGTGATGCCCTCGGATGCATATTCCCACCCTCGTCTGCAGCGCAAAGCCCAGCGTAATGGTAAGGCTCGTCCTCATTATCCCTGCTGAACGTATGAAAAAGCCTCTGCTGCCCTATGTAATGCTGTGAAAATGCCAGTGGGTTCTGCAGAATATTTTTTGTATCGTCAATCTCTCCATCCATAATCCCAAGGATGTCCGTAATGACACGCTGGTCGCACTCATCGCCCCGGCGCAGCACGTTTTCATCCGTGCCGCCCGGAAACATGTCCCTTGTAATCCGTCTTCCCATACCGTCACTCCTTTCTAATTGAACGGAAGCTCTTCATCGATCCCGTCCGGGATGTTCATAAATCCATCGTCACCCGTTGTTGGCGGCGTGTTCCTGCCGCCCCCGTTCCCTCCGCTGCTGCCGGAGGATGAATTCTTGCTTTCCACGAATTCCACCTCTTCAGCGACAACATCCGTGGTATACACCTTCTGGCCGTCCCGGTTCGTATAACTCCCGGTCTGGATGCGCCCGACAATCCCTATCCGCATACCCTTGTGGAAATACTTGTCTATAAACTCCGCCGTCTTCCCCCACGCAATGCAGGAAGGGAAATCTGCCGTCACCTCATCACCATCCCTCTTGAAACGGCGATCCACCGCCAGATTAAAACGCACATAGCTGGAATTCTGCGTTGCAGAAAGCTCCGGGTCTTTCGTAAGCCGGCCGACTAAAATTATTTTATTCATTTTTGCCCTCCTTTAACGGCTCTACAGCCTCCAATGCCCTCAGACATTCATTTGCATCCGCAAGCCCCACAATCTTCGCAGGGTTTCCTTTTGGCTCGTACTGCTTCAGCACCCTCATCAGCTCCTTATTCTTCTGGCCGCCCAGCTCCTTGCACTTTTTGATGATGGCATCCTTGGTCTCCGCCAGCTTCTCAGCCTCCACTTCGTCCGTTGTCTTCCGCTGTTTTGCCGGAGCGTCCCCCTTGATTGACCACTCATAGAGTTTCTCGCCGGATTTCTCCGTCAGCACTTCATTCAGTTCAAAAAGATGCGTGTTGTCCTTTTCCGCATGGGCAAGGTGGGAATCCTGATCCAGCATGAAAGCCACGGTGTACTCATACTGGATATCCTTATCCTGCTGCGCACCCATTCCGACCTTTTTAGGCACTTGCTTTCCGCTCTTTTCCTCCATGATGTACTCATCTTTTCCCCGTGCGGTTGCCACCACATGGATCGGGGAGAAAAGGATCTTCTCCATGAGTTTCCTATGCTTCGGCTTCCATTTTCCCCATGCCTGGAAGCTGGTCATCCTCGGCTCGTTATTCACCTGTTCATTGACCCACGTCCATACATGGGTAAGGGAATCCACAATCAGCACCTTATAGCCGCTGGAAATCGCAAGGTTGACCGCCTCCATATAGGTATCAATGGAAAATTCCTCAAGGTCTATAAGGTCATACTGGAATTCATCTGCATAGTAATTGTTCCTGGTCCCTTCTGAACCGATGTATGCAATCTTGCTTCCCCCTGCCCCGACTGCCCCGATTTTCTCTGCGATCCCAGTTGCCACACGGAGCGCAGAGTAGCTTTTGCCGCTTCCGCTGGGACCGGTAATCACTGCCTTGATATATACCTGGTCACGCTTCGCTGTCTTAAATTCCATCTTCTTAGCCATGTCTATTCCTCCTCATTCTCCGGCTCTGAAAACCCGTCTTCATCCATCTTTTCCGCATATTCTTCCAGCGGAGTGCGGAAACTCCCTGCCCCTTCATAAAGGTCATCGCCGATCCGTTTCGCCCAAGCCGCCATGGTGACCGCCGCCACGATGGTATCCGCAAGCGCATTGGATATGCTCTC
Organism: uncultured Faecalicatena sp.; assembly: GCA_948468385.1. GTDB lineage: Bacteria > Bacillota > Clostridia > Lachnospirales > Lachnospiraceae > Schaedlerella. The sequence continues at coordinate 5,150 of CAOKHZ010000004.1, forward strand.
CGCCCTTTCAATTGCCCGGATATCATCATCCGATGAAAGGTTTGTCAGGAAATTTTTCATTCCGTCACCGACCGCCTTCGTCTGGAGGTTCAGGACGCACATCGCTTCCGCAAGGATGCCGTACCCCTCGTGACGGTTCTTGACCACTCCGGGCTTTTGCGCCTTTACGATGTCATGCGCAAAATCGATCATGATATTCGTGTTCTCTTCCAGACTTCTTTCTGAAGAGAGGCGGCAGTCCAGCTGGTACTGCCCGTTTTCATCTGTCTCTTTATACATTCTTTCCCCTCCTCTTAAATGCTTCTTTCAGCTTGTCCTGCTTATCGCTGGCTTTTTTTGTCCGGCTTACGATAATCTCATCATAGACATTCAGGATTTCACGGACTTCGTCCGGGATGCCTTCATCGCTCTCCGCAACTTCCTTCATGGTGGAATTGAGCGTCCTCCAGTCCACGGTTTCCTTTACGATTTCCCCGAATCCGTTCTCCTTCAGGATTTCAATTTTGTCCAGCCCTTCCGCTTCCAAGTCCTCCTGCTCCCGGAAACTGTATTTGCCCTGGACTTTCGGCGAGTAAACGAAGCCGTCATTGGATGCACTGTCCTCCCCGATCTCCGTGATCGCCTCCGCAAGGTCAATCTGGATCTGCTTGTATTCCTCCTCCGCAGCGGTTTTTTCCTTTGCCAGACGCTCTTTCCTTGCCCGGATTTCTTCATACTTCTCAATCAGCTCTTTTACTTTTCCCTGTGCCATTTTTATCCTCCTTATTTGAAAAATTCCTTCCAGTTATCCACAATCTTTGTTGCCAAGTCCTCTTTTTTCCGCAGGGCTTTCGTGATCTTCTCGTCCACGCTGTCCTGAACCACAAGGTCTATATAGGTACATACATTTCTCTGCCCAATCCTATGAATCCGGGAAAGACTCTGCTCATATGTTGCATAGTTGTAATTTTTGCTGTAATAGACGCAAGTGTCTGCCGCTGTAAGCGTAATGCCCGTCCCGGCAGTATCAATCTGCCCGATGAACAGTACGGTATCCGCATCCGTCTGGAACTGCTTCACGATGCCGCCACGGTCTTCCTTCTTAATCGCCCCATAGATGCTGACCGCTTTCTTCCCCTTTGGCAGCGTCTTTTCTGCCAGCTTTATAATTGCCTCAACCTCTGCGATAAACCTTGCAAATACGACCAGCTTTTTTCCTGCTTCCACAACATAGTCCTCTATGATATCCTTCAGGGCATCCAGCTTCGCCGTACTTACCAGTTCCGGCTTGTCCGAGTCATCCTTTACGAGGAATCCCCCGGTCAGTTGCTGCAGCCGCAGGAGGCGTGTCAGGACTGTCGTTGCCGATATCTGTCCTCCGCTTTCCAGCTCCGCCACAGAATCCCTTTTCAGCGTGTCGTACAGCTTGCGCTCCTTCGCCGACATTTCAATGTTTCGGACTTCAAACGTCTGCTCCGGGAGGTCAATTGCCTCTTCCTTCGTAATCCTGAATGCAATAGAATGTTCCTTTGCTATCAGCCCGTCCAGATCCCGGTAACGCACAATCTGCTTGTTGTTGAAGCCGCCCATCTGGCAGTAGTGGTTTTTGAATGCCCAGAACTGCTCACCGAATACGGACGCATCCAGAAAACGGTACTGCGACCAGATGTCAATGGCATTATTCTGAACCGGGGTCCCGGAAAGGATAATTTTATATCTTGCAAGATCCCCCAGCTTATGGATCGCCTTGGACTGCTTGCTGTCATGCGTCTTGATGCGCTGGCTCTCATCGCAGATGATCATGTCCGCATCGTACTTCTGGAGGGCTTCGAAAATATCATCCCTCCACACGGATTCATAATTTATGACCGCCGCCTTCAGCTTCGGGTACCGGTAACGCTCCAAGTCTGAAATCGCCCGGAGGCGTTTCCTTTTATCGCCAAGGAGTGTCTGCACTGTAAAGGGGAAATCTGCAAATTCCTCCAGCTCCTTCGGCCAGACAGCCACCACGGAAGTCGGTGCAATGATAAGGACTTTTTTTATATATCCGCCCTTGTAAGCCGCCCCTGCTATCGCTATCGCTGTTAAAGTTTTTCCGCACCCCATTTCAAATAGGAGTGCGAATCCTTTATTAATATTCGCTTCCATCCATCCCTCATTTTCCTTTCTTCTTTTCCTGCCGCACGATATAGACGCATTTGTCTATGCGGTAAGTGTCATAAATATCTGTCTCATTTTTTGACCGCCTTGCGGCATTTATCGTTGACAGTTTTTTCTTTGCTTCCATACTCGTATCGTACTCGAAGCACATATTCTTGCGGGTTGACTGCATGAACGCTTCAATAGCGATCCGCTCATCGCTTTTCTGTCCATGCTTCGTTTCTTTCTTTGGCGGCAGTTTCACATTGTAATGCAGCTGCATACCGTCATCACTCCTTCCTTTTGGGAATACATAGTTTATAAAGTTCCTGTTTTCATCGGTCACAGTGTCCGCAATGGTAAGCCCGTCCGTTCCCGGAATCTCTGCATCAAGACTCGCCGCATGAATGCGCCGTCCCTGCTTTTCCATCTCGTGTCCTATGGCTGACCGCATATTCTGATATGCGATTGTCCTGAAAGCCCATCGGTGGAGGTCTGGACGGGAAAACCAGAGCTGCACTGCCCGGATGAAACGGAAAATGACAACGTCATACCATTCATCTTCAGGAAGCCGCCGCATCTGCAGATACTCCTTTACCATGTGGTGGTTTTCTGTTATAAACGAGCGTTCCTCTATGCTGAGTTCCGTGTCCGTTATGCCCCCCCCCACGCCCCGGAAGCGTCCATTTCTTTCCCCAATGCCTCCACCTCCCCGCTACTTCCGGCTTAACTGCTCTGGGAGCGTCCTGCCGGAATAATTAGAAAATCCCTGCTCCAGATAGGTGACTTTTTTCAGCTTCCTGCCTGAAACTCCATACTTTGCAGGATAACCGAAAATGTTTATGTACCCTGCCAGATCATCTCTCTCCGCTTCCATGGCTTTTGCCACTTCAAACAATGCCCTGCAGTCATCAATGGCACGGTGGGAATTCTCCACCTTCGCCCCTAATCCGTACTGTTCGATGGCATTCTCCAGCCTATGCGGATATTTATGCCGATCCCGGTAAACCGTCAGCGTGTCAAGGTAGTCCGCATCATTGAATACCAGAAGCCATCCGGGATTTTTCGTCCGATATCTCAGTATGGCATAGCACATGAACATAAGGTCAAATTGTGCGTTGTGCGCCACCAGCAGGACGGCTCCGTTATCAAATAAATCTCTCGGCTCCATCATTCTGATAAATTTTCGGACAGCATCCTCTTCAGGAATCCCTTCTGTGGCAAGCTGTAAGTCTGTAATCCCGGTCAGCTGGATGATTTCGTCTGACAGTTCCGGCTTAGTGTGAAGATGGATGAAATCGTCAAAGCTTTCTTCGCTTCCATCTTTTCCTATACAGACCGCCGCCAGCTCTATAATCTGGTCATCCTTATCGGAATCAAAGCCCGTGGTCTCGGTGTCGAAAAATACGATCCTGTCGTATTTTTTAAATAATGATTCAAACACTTCTTTCTCCTTTCTCTTGGTTGAATGATTCATTGCTCCTTGTGGGAATCCCCCGAATTTATCTGAAGGGCGATGCCCTCAAATACATAAAGTACGCATGGCAATGCGATGCCATTTCCCCACATTTTATAAAGCTCTGTATCAGATGCCGGGTTCTTCATCCAACGCCTGACTGCTTTTTCATCTTTGGGACGTTTAACCCCTTTCGCCCTGCCGATCAATGCCCACCACTCCGCCCACGCATCCTGCCAGAACTGGACTTCTTTTTTCCCCGGCTCTTCATCGCCAATCCCATCCGTCCAATCGTCCGGGAACCCCTGCAACCGCCCACATTCCAGCGGCGTAAACCTCCGAACCACATATTCCACATCCTCATTCGGCACCATAACCGCCTGTTGGTCATGCATACAGTTCAATGTCCCTGCCTTTTCATCCAGCGAAAGGCTGTTTGCCTGTCCATTTCCAATAGAATAAGGCTGCGCAACACTCCCCGGAAAAAGCTCCGCCGTAAGGGTCTGCGCAACATCCTCATGCACAGTCACATAGTCCCTTCCGATGGCATAAGCCACGGCGTGACGATCCCTTGCCGTCAGCGTAAAAGATACATCCTCGCTGATCCCTTTCCCGTTCGGCCCGTTCTGCTCTTCCCTGCCGATCATATTGCCCTGAATAGCGTAAGCAGGACGTTTCTCATCTACTATCACGATTCCACCTTGGTTGCATGTGGGATTTCCACCCTTACAGTCAAGTGTCCGGCTCGTTTTCGCTTCATAAAATCCACTGTCAGGATTCCCTGACTTCATAGCATTGCTGTCCATTGAGCAGATACCGTATGCCGTGGATCTGCTTTCCATCAACAGCGGCACATTATTTCCGCCAGTACCCATTTTCCCGGTCAGCGTTGGGCATATATTATCCTTTGCAATACCCACCCGGCAGTCCTGTGAATGGTTTTCCAGCGCAATCACCTCCTTTGTTACTGGCACGAATACCGTCTGGTCGTTATGACAGGAGAGCGTCCCGGACTTATCCTCCTGCACCAGCGGCCCCTTGCCTCCTCCCTCGCATCCGCACCTGACTCTCATTGTTTTAGGTCTTGCTGTACCCCCCCCCATGCCTGATACTCCAGTGCGGCTTTCAGTTTCTCCGGGAGTTTCTTTCCCCGTTTCTCCGCCCTCCGCAATATTCCGAGACAAGCCTTCTCGCTTAAATAATATTTCTCCTGCGGATTCTCCTCCAAAATCTGCAACAAGGAAGATTCTCTTTCTTCGCTGGGGGATTCCCCAGTATTGGGCATCCAGCACCCTCCAGGCCACACTGTAGCCGTTTCCCAAGATACCTCCTGCTGGCTTCCATTTTCCTTTCGGAGGTTGAGGAATAGAAACTCCCGGTTCTGCGATCCCTGCGATTTCTTCGAGGACGCAGCGGAAGTCTTCTCCTTTGTTGCTGGAGAATGCTCCGGGGACGTTTTCCCATACCATGAACCTTGGTTTCCCATGCTTTTTTCTCATCTCCTTCACAATCCTGATATAGTCCATGAAAAGGACTGACCGCTCCCCTTTAAGCCCCTGCCGCCGTCCGGCAATGCTCATGTCCTGGCACGGAGAACCGCCGCTTATAATATCCACCGGGGGAATCTTCGCCCCGTCCACCATCCCGATGTCCCCGATATGTTCCATGTCCGGGAATCTGGCCTTTGTCACCTTGATGGGGAACGGCTCTATTTCAGAAGCCCATATGGAACTGATGCCGCACATCCTTGCCGCCAGCTCAAAGCCGCCGCTGCCGGAAAACAATGCGCCATGTGTTATCTCCTGCATCGCCCCTTTCCCCCTTTCCGCTGGCTTCCATCCCAGCCCATCTTCTTTCCGCACCAGTGGCAGTGCGTGTGGTTGTATTGAACCCTCTTTCCGCATTTCGGGCAGAGCCATACGTTATTTCTCCTGACCGGCCTGTCCTCATAGCAAAAAGTTGTCATCATATCGCTGTACTGCTCCGCAAGGTCATGGTAATCCTGCAACGTACTTTCCAGCTCCTCTGCCGCATTCTCCTGCAGCCTTTCCTTGGTCACACCAAACTTTACCAGCACCTCGCTGATCCGCAGTTCCCATTGTCCTGCTGCCATTAATTCCCCACCCCCTGTCTCGGAGGTTCTACCATACCGAATACCATAAGGGCCATATTTGCCGCCCTCGTCTGGTGTGCGTAAAGGTTCGGCTTTACCGGGTACTCCACCATCGGCTTAAGCTCCCCTGCCGGACGTGTGCGCTCCCGATCCACCGCTTCCTGAATATATGCCAGCCTCTCCATCTCTTTTTTCGCCGCAGGGATTAAGCCGCCATTATGGTACAGCTTATCCAGAAGCTGGAGGGAGATCCGGCCATACCACCAGCCTTTCTGCTTGTCCTTGGACATCATCTTCCACGTCTTTATGACAGCCTCCTCTTCCCTGCTTGCCTTGACGAATATGTATCCGCCGTCTACCTTCATCATCATTTCCTGCAGTCACTCCTTATCTGTATAAAAAATATGGTTGCCGTGCCGGAAGAGGCGTTTCAGGTTGTCCTGATGCCATGTCGACTTGCTTTCACTCTCAAAATACAACGCCCCCTGGCTTTCATCCCAGTGGTCATACATCATCAGCCCCAGCGCATCCCAGCATCCCTCATCCGGCTTTAATCTGTCATACCGCCCATTCTCATATGCCGTAAACTGCCGTTCCTGCGTTATGACTTCCTCAATGCTGTCCGGGAACTTATCGCTCCACACCCGGTTCAAGACCACAAGCATTACCAGAGCCTTGCCCTCTACGTCCTCACCTTCGGCTTCAGCCATGGCGATCCGGGCAAGCATCTCCGATTCATCCGCATCCCAATCCATGCTTGCTATTGCGGTCTGGTATTCTTCCGTGGGCTGTACTATTTGACGCTCCTGAATAGGTTTATCCGCCTGTCCGCTTCCTACTGCGTCCATGACAGCCTTTGGAGTTCCTGCGGATGAAGAATTCATCCCGTATACAATCCCTGCCACGACCAGCCCACCAATCCCCACTGCAATCCATTTATAAAGCCGCCGCCTTCTGCGCCTTCTCCGTCTTGCCCGGATATCGTTTCTCCTGCGCCCTCGCTTCCCTGCTTCTCCTGAGAACTGATAAACAGCATTCCGTGAACCTTTTCTCATATCCATCTTCATACACCACCTTCACTTTCACTTCTCCCTGCATTCATGCCACCTCCTTATTTCAGGTATTTTTCTATCTTTTCAAATGCAATTACCATCTGCCGACTGCCATAAGTAAGGCTCAGGGTCTTTCCGTGCCTATCATTCGTGATTATTGCTATCCCTTGGACGGTTCTTGGTCCCATTGCAGTATCAATGAGCATTTCTACTGGCACTCGCTTATTTACAATCTCTTTTTTCATGTCTGCCTCCAACAAATCTTAATTCTGCAGTTGCCATCCCGGCAGGGTACTTTTATGCTTTCTAGGCTTCTTGGGTCCCGGAGTTTTGAGAGAGTTCTCCACGCTGTGGAAGAGAACCCTTTCTAAGCGTATGCTCCCTGAGTATTCTTTGGGGTAGCCCTTATGCCCTGCCCTGTTGAGTGCGGATCGCTCCGCCACCAGATTCCTACTGCCGCCGCAGGTCCCGGCGCATCTGGTGTCTCACACCCTGCGAATCGCCTCCGAACCGAGATTTTTTTACGTGGGTCTGCCGTTCTCCACCCCACTTACGACACTTCCTGAACAGGGACAGTCCATGCCGGGCGGACTTATTGCATCGGCTCCGCCAGACCAGCGTTTTTATACGAGGACGCTGCTCCCCTCGGCATTTCCTATTCAGTTTTTAAACTGTCTAATTTTCTATAAGCTGTTTTTCCTTTCGCTGGGAATCCAGCTGCTTTTGAAGTTTCATTCCCTCCAGCACCGCATAAGCAATCCTCTGTTCTTCCTCGCTAAGTAAACGAAAACCGAATAAAAGCGCACATCCTTCTTTCTGATAATTTTCTGTTTTTTGATTTTTTATTGACATGCTTACACCTCCCTTTGCGAATATATTAACTCGCATTGTGAGTTTTGTCAACGTGAAAATTATATAAATATTGACAATGCGAGTTTTCGGGTATATACTTGTCGCAAAGGAGGTGCGTCATGGATAAGGAAAAAATAGGAGAAAGAATAAAGTTTGTCAGAAAAGAGCTTGGTTTGACGCAAGATGAATTCGGTTCCGAAATCGGTGTCAAAGGGAATACAGTGACTGGATATGAAAGAGGGAGCAGAAATCCCTCCGATTCTGTCATTAATATGATTTGTCTTGTTTTTGAAGTTAATCAAACCTGGCTACGCACTGGGGAAGGTGATGATGTATTCATACATAAATCCCCAAAACTAGGCTCGCTTAATGAACTTTATTCAGATTTTGATTGCAATGCTCTCGAAAGAAGCTTTCTGGATTCCTATTTCAATTTAAAAAAACGGGAACGATATGCATTTTGTGCAATGCTCAAGAAAATGTTTCCTGCTTTATCAGAAGTAATTGGTTCAGATCCACTTGTTCCGACATGGCAAGATTCGGAAAAAACGGAAAAACAATCCGTTCAAATCGACATTGCTGAACTTCTGCAAAAACCTGTGTCAGAAATGACAGATGCCGAGGTTCAGGCATTAAAAGAAGAAATTGATCGTGAAATTGATGAAGAAAAAGAAGCGGCGGAAAAATCATCGGATTCCTCTACCGCTACTGGAAAAGGAAATGTAAAAAAGGAAAGTGAGGCGAGTTAATGGGATTATTGAAAAGTTTGATAAATGCATTTTCTTCACAGCAACAAGTTCCTATATCGGAAGAATCAGAAGATTTAAGATACTGGAAAGATCCGAGTACTGATCCTGTGATGAAGTCTAATGAAGAACGGATGCGATATCACGACAATTTGAATTACATGGTTTTTCATGGAAGTGGCATTTTTTCCAAAACCGGGAAAAGGAGAACTATAAAGCCATTTGACGCTTTTTCATACGATGAAGCAATTGCCGCTCTCGTGGAGAAAGGGTTCGTTGCTAATTCCATACAGATTGAACGATGCTGCCCTGAACCTCCGACTGAGGCACAGCTTACTTCTATGCGAGACCATGATGATTATATTCCTTCTGATATATGCAAACATGATGCCAGCTGTATCATTAGCAGATATATAGATCGGGATGATTTTGCAGGGAAAGCATTGCTAGATTTTGCTACAAAGCAAAAAATACCTACATCATACTACATAGGCAAAGAAGCTCTTATGTCATACTTATGGAGAACTTTAGAAAACGAACGCCGAATTGCGCTGTATATGCTATGTGTGAAAAAGAAAGAATCTGGTAGATGGGAATTTGGTAATTTTGAAAAATATGCGTCTGAAGCCATACGGCTACTGAAAAATGAAACTTTTATGAATTCCTTTAAACGTATCTGCGAGATTGTTGACCCAGAAGATATCAGCAGAAAGACAAACTGCTATAAGATGGTTTTGGCATTAATATAAAAATAACCGCCAGCCCTCCGGCAAGAGGATCTGGCGGCAGATTCCTTCGGAGTGACCGAAAAAGAATCATTCAACCCACGAATATTCTAACACCTTTTGGTCACTTCGGCAAGAGAAAGGTGGTCTATATGCATTTTGCAATTTACGGACGGAAGTCCGTCTATTCAGATAAATCCGATTCAATTAATAACCAGACCCGGATGTGCAGGGAGTACATCAGCTTCAAATTTCCAGGACGAGCCGAAAGCATCACCGAATACACGGATGAAGGACTGACCGGGGCCAATACAAACCGCCCCCAGCTTAAGGCAATGTTAAAAGATATTACGGACGGCCTGCTGGATGTCCTTGTGGTTTACCAGCTTGACCGCCTGTCCAGGGATGTCCGGGATTTTGCCAATATCTATGCCTCGCTGGAAGAGCGGCACGTCATGTTCGTTTCCATTAAAGAGAATATTGACACTGCAACGCCGATCGGAAAAGCTATGATGTACGTTACGATGGTTTTTGCGCAGATGGAGCGTGAAACCATCGCCGCAAGGGTTACTGACAATATGCTGGGGCTTGCCAAGAAAGGACTGTGGTCTGGCGGCACGACCCCTGCAGGGTATACTTCGGAGCGGATTGATATCGGCGGCAAGAAGCACGTTGCCCTCGTCCCTGATCCTGAAGGCACGGAATGGGTACGGTGGCTGTTCGACACATTTTTAGAAAATAATTACTCCCTGGCCCGTATGGTCACAGCTTTTAAGAAACAGGGAATCAAAGCCCCTGGCGGCGGCTTTTTCGCTTCCGGCCAGCTCCACCGAATACTTACCATGCCTTACTGCGTGGAAGCCACCCCGGAAGTCTACGATTATTACACAGAGATTGGTTGTCAGATTGACCCCGATTCCCCCAGGGAACGCTGGGACGGCAAGCATGGTGTCATGACGTATGGACGCCATTCCGTCAACGCAAAAAAAGTTTCTGTGCAGCCAAAGGAAGAATGGACGGTCTGCATTGGTTTCCATGACCCCATCATCCCGGCAGATAAGTGGCTGGCTGTTCAGGAACGGCTCCGCAGTAACACATTCAGTAAAAAACAGAAATACGATATGCCTCTCCTTAAAGGAGTCCTCCGCTGCGCCAAATGCGGATGCCTTATGAAGGTTTACAGAAAAAAAACAAAAAGCGGCATCTCGTCCGCCTACTCTTGCACCAGCCGAGCCATCTATGGAAAGGAACGGTGTGATATGAGCCAGGTCATCTGCAAGCGGCTGGATGAAAAGGCAATGGGTATCTTCAGGAAGATAGATGCGGACCCGGCAGCAGTCCTGCAGTACGTTGGAGAGCCGGAGCATGAGGCTCAAACAGAATGGAAAGACTACGCTTCGCAGATTGCCCCATATCAAGCGAAAATCGCCCGTCTGACGGATTTTCTTTCCGAAGTGGAGGAATCCTCTGCAGCGAAGCATATCGTAGCACAAATCGAAGAACTGGACGCAAATATCGAAGCCCTGAAAAGGGAAGCGTCCCTGCAGGAGGTTGAAAAGCGCAGGACGGTTAATGTGAAGCAAAGCGCAGAACAAAAGGCTGCGGAAGTGCGGCGGCTGATGCATGGGCTGTCCGGCTTTACAGCGGAGGAGCGGAATGAAATCATAAGGGGAGTGGTTCGTGAAATGACATGGGACGGCGAGACCCTTTTTCTTCGGCTGTAAAAACTCCTTTTTTTATCACTAATGGTTTGCCGGTCGTCGTGTTCGCGCCATACAAGTAGGCCGTCAAAAACAGTGCGCAAAGTCCCGCCATCGTTCCCATCACCGTATACACGATCAACCTGTACTTCTGCACCGGAACCCCAGAGTAATATGCCGCCTGCCTGTTCGTTCCGATGGCGTACATGCTACGGCCAAAGGTCGTCTTTGCCAGAACCACCGTAAAGATGACGGCAAAAATCACTAATACGAAGAATACATACGGTACCAAGCCGCCAACCCTGCCGCTGATGGCACGGAAACCTTCCGTGTGCTGCAAGGAAACGGATCCCCCGCTGCCAAGCGTGATTTCCGCAATTCCGCGAAACACGATTTGCGTTCCCAATGTCACAATCATCGGAGGCAGTTCCGTGAATTTCGTAAGGATGATGCCATTTAACAATCCACAAGCGGTTCCAACCGCCAATGCCGTAAACACCACGACGATGAACGGCACTCCCGTATTGCAGACCATGCAGGCCACCGTGGCGGACAAGCAGACCGTTGCCCCGACGGAGATGTCAATCTCCCCCATCACCAACAAATAGGCCATCGGCAACATCAAAAACATTTCCGCCAAATACCTTGGCATCTCGCGCAACACGTTGCTGGCCTGATAATTGGGAGAAATACCCTGGCCGAAGATATTGATAAATATGAACAAGACGACCAGCATGCTTTCCCAACAGAGGAGCGTCTTTTTCACCGATTTTTCTGGAACATGCGCAATTGTCCTTCCTGATTTTCCAGCCATGATTACAACTCCCTTCTTTCCAGATTTTGTTTGTTCATCATTCTTTGGGTGATGACGTTCAGTATGATGACGGCCAAAATGATGATGCCTTTTACCGTGTTTTGTGCCAACGCGTCAATTCCCACCAACGGGAGTGCCTTGGCGATGACTGCCAGCACCAAGGCGCCAAGGAGCGCGCCTCCGACGCTTCCGCGTCCGCCCGACATGCTGACGCCGCCAATGACGCAAGCCGCGATGACGTCCATTTCCTTTGCATACTGCATGTTCGGCTGTGCCGACGCGTAAATGGAAACCGACAACGCCCCGCACAGTCCAGCCAGCGCGCCCATCACGGCATACACCCTAAGCTCGACGTTCGCCACGTTGATGCCGGAAATCTGCGCCGCCTCGCGGTTGCTTCCAACCGCGTAAATCGTTCTCCCGAACTTTGTCCATTTCATCACGATGAAGAACAAGATATAACAAAATACCATAATCCAAACCACGATGCTAAATCCCGCAACCTTAATCTGGGCAAAGTCCTTGAATGAACCAAGCGCGTCCGCGCCCGCCCACTCGCTGTTACTGACCATGTAGGCCAGACCGCGGAATATGTACATGAAGCCCATCGTCGCGATGATAGGGGCCACCTTTCCCCTGGAAATCGCCAGCCCGACCAACGCCCCACAAAGCGTTCCCATGCCGATGGCAATCAAAAACAGCAAAAACGTGTTCTCGACAACGTGGTATTTTAACAACATGCCCACCGTCATGCCCGTAAACCCAAGCGTGGATGCAATGGAAATGTCGATTCCTCCAATCAGTAGGACGCACAGCATGCCAAGTGCCATAATCATGATAATCGTGTTGTTCATCAGCATGTCGGCGATGGACTGCAAGGAAAGAAACGACGGGCTTCTCAAGGAAACCAGCGCACAAAGGACGATTAGCACGATGACCAAGCTCGCCTCCCGGGATCCGGTAAGCATTTTTATGATTGATTTTTTCTCTTTCATCTTCCCTCTTCCTCCCGCTTCGATTTTTCCATGGCAAGTTCCAATATCTTCTCCTGCGTCGCCTCGCCCCGCTTCAACTCTCCGGTCACTTTTCCATTGCACATCACGACCACGCGATCACTCATGCCAAGAATCTCCGGCATCTCGGAAGAAATCAGGATGATGCCGTAACCTTGTTTCGCCAAGTCTCCCATGATTTGGTAAATCTCGGCCTTTGCCCCGACATCGACACCCTTTGTCGGCTCGTCCATGATGACCACCTTCATCTTCTGTCCCAACGCCTTCGCGACCACGACCTTCTGCTGGTTTCCACCGGACAACGAGGATGCCGGATCAAAAATCGTCACCGCCTTCGTGTCCACGCTCTCTAACAAGTCCTTGGACACTTCGCGCTCCTTCTTGTCATCCGTAAATCCCATCCTGGCATATTTTCCCATTGTTGGCAACGTCACGTTGCGCCCCAGCCCCCAACTCAAAATCAATCCCGTCCTTTGGCGATCCTCCGGCAGGAGGATGATGCCAAGGTTCATGGCATCGGCCGGTTTCTTCACATGAATTTCTTTTCCCTCCAATAAGACCTTGCCCGCGTTCGCCCGCGTGATGCCGCAGACGCTTTCGACCACTTCCGTACGCCCGGCCCCGACCAGTCCGGTCAGACCCACGATTTCCCCCGCGTGTACGCTAAAAGTGACATCCTTATAAAATCCCGTTCTGGACAATCCCTCTATTTTCAATAATTCTGCCCCGATCTGCACCTCCGGCTTCGGGAACAAGTCCTTGATTTCACGTCCCACCATCGCCTTGATCAGGTCGGCGTTCGTGATGCCGTCCACGTCATATGTCCCGATGTACTGGGAATCTCGAAATACCGTGACACGCGTCGCCAACCGATACATGTCTTCGAAACGGTGCGAAATAAAGATGATGGAAACCTCTTCCTCCCGAAGCTTATCCACGATGCGGTACAGCTTTTCCGACTCGTTGTTGGTCAGTGCCGCCGTGGGTTCGTCGAGGATGATGATTCTCGCGTTGGTGGACAACGCCTTGGCAATCTCCACCATCTGCTGCTGCGCCACGGAAAGCGTGCCCATCTCCGCGGTCGACTTGAAATCCGCGTCCAACTGGGCAAGCAACTTGTCTGCCTCCTCGTTCATCTGCTTCCACTGCATGATGCCGTTTTTCTTTATTTCGTGTCCCATGAAAATGTTCTCGGCAACGCTCAGGTCAGGATAGGACGTCGGATGCTGGTACACCGCCGCGATGCCGGCGGCCTGCGCGTCCTTCGGCCCTTTGAAATCCACCTTCTCCCCGTTTAGGAACATTTCTCCTTCTTCCGCCTTATGTACGCCCGTGATGACTTTGATAAAGGTCGATTTCCCTGCACCGTTTTCCCCCATCAGGGCGTGCACCTCGCCTTTTTTCAATTGGAACGATACATTATTCAGTGCTTTCACGCCGGGAAAAATCTTCGTAATGCCCTTTAATTCCAGAATATACTCAGACACTTTTTTCCCCTCCTTTTCTTTTCTGGAACCATTTTACCAATTTCTTCATTTTTTCGAAACGGTAAAATCTTTCGATAAAGGGTAAAATATTTCTCTCTTTTCATGGGACAAACCATGTGCTTGTCTTTTCAAATGGATTCTGTTACAATATTTCCAACAAAATCCAACGAAACGGTGGTATTTTTATTATGAAGCTCTTGATTGTGGACGATGAAACCCTTACCCGCGAGGGTCTTGTTTCTTCCATTGACTGGAAATCCCTGGGGATTACAGAAATTTTTCAGGCGGACGACGGGTTAAACGGCCTGCAGATTGCCAGACGGCAAAAGCCGGACATCATTTTGTCCGACGTGCGCATGCCCCGCATGGACGGCATACATATGGCCCGGGAAATAGAATCTTTCCTGCCGGATGCCACGATTATCTTTATGAGCGGCTATTCCGACAAAGAATATTTAAAGGCGGCCATCAAGTTAAAGGCCATCGACTACGTGGAAAAGCCGCTTGACCCGGAGGAAATATACGAAGCCGTGAAAAACGCCTTATTCCGTCTGGAACAGACCATGCGCACCCGCAGGAATGAAAACCTTTACTCACTGGAGACGTCCTCTCACCTGGCATTGTTGCTCACGATGCCATACAAGGAGCACGAAGGGCAAATCGCGTCCTTGACGGATGAGTTACATGTCCCCTCGGCTTCTGACGGATGTTACGTCACCTATATTGTGAAATTAAATTCCACGGACTCCAACCCGCTCAAGATGCAGGAATTTTATGCCGGTTTCCAAAAATTTGTCTCGCGCTACCACCTTCGTGCCTTTTATATCCGTTCGCACGTATTGTACCATGTCTTCCACCTGATGGGAAGCCACGCGCCCTCGACGGTCACGCTTTCGGACGTGGAAACGTTTTTGGCCGAATTTTTTCAAAATCTGGGGGAATATTATATCAGCCACGGTGAACTTGTGTCGGGCATTTCCCATGTATACCAATCCTACGCGTCGGCCGTCGTTTATATGCAAAGCTGCTTTTTCTTCGCGCCCGGGACCCGGCTAAACGGCGAACTGATTGCGGACTGTAAAAGGGAGCTTCCAAAGGATCTGTCTTCCGAAAACTTGTTACATGACTTTTCCAACCTCCTCATGGAAAAAGGCGAGGAGGACTGCGAACGTTTCCTTTCTTCCCTGCACGGTGCCTTTTCAAAGAACACGACCCTTTTACCGAACCATATTAAAGACACGTACTACAAACTTTTCAACACGCTGAACGGTTGTCGGCAAAAACGGCTGCTTTCCACCGACACGCTTTCTTTCGAGAAGGAGGAAAACGTCATGGACGCGTTGGAGCGATGCTTTTCTTTTGACGAGTTACACCGACTGCTTACGGAAAAGACGCGTCTGTTTTTTCACGCGCTCACGAATTATGACCCGGAGGATTCTACCATTTTCAAAATCAAGGAGTACGTCTCCATGCATTATGCAAAGGACACCCTCTCCATCAAGGAAATCAGCGAGCACGTCTATCTGTCCGCGTCCTATGTCTGTACATATTTTAAGGCGCAGACCGGGCAGACGCTGAACCAGTACCTGACGGAATACCGCATGGAACGCGCGATGCAGCTTTTGGCGGACAAGCGTTACCAGATTACGGAGATTTCCTCACGGGTCGGCTATCATGATGACAATTATTTCAGTAAAAGCTTTCGAAAGTTTACCGGCCTTTCCCCGTCCAAGTACCGGGAGAAGATATTAGGATAGTGGCGACGTGAAAGGAGATTGCTATTCACGAGGCCGTGGCCGTGATCGTAACAACGAAAGGAGAAACCATGTTTCAGCGAATCATTACCTTGTATAAAAGTCTGCGCATCCAGACCAAGCTGACCATCACCCACCTGGTTATCGCCACCATACCGATGATTGTGCTGGGCATTTTTCTCTACACGCACCTTTACAACATGGTCGTCTCCGACACCATCGGCAAGGAACAGACGGCTTCCATGCAGACGACTCCCCTGATCGAGGAAGCCGTCTCGGGCGTCCTTGACGCGCATCACCAGGTCACGCAGCACCCTTTCTTCCGCTCGGTGACCAACCGTTACCGAACGGAGGACTTAGACGAGCTTGTCACTTTGGAAGCCGCCCTGGATTTTTGTGACGCGCTCGACTCCCTGATTGACAAGACCCTTGTTACCGACGTGAAATTATACCTCGACCTCCCGCAGACCGAAAATCTATTTACGTTACCGCCGCCCCGCGACTATTTCCTTCCCATTGACGATGCCTACGGAACTTACTGGTACGGCATTTTCAGCGGCAACATAACGGCCTCCTCCTTGTTTTGTCCCAGTTTCTACCTCAGCAAGAACGAACTGGAGCAAAATGGGGACATGGCGTACATTTCAAGGGGGACGATGACGTATGACGGCGAACTGGTGCCTTATTATGCCGCCGTCTATTTTTCCCAAAGCTATTTTGACCAGATACTGAAAGAAAATTTGAGTTCCGGCAGCAACGTCGCCTACATCATCAACAGCCGGGACAGTATCGTCGCGACCTCCAACACGGCTCTTTCCGGCACTTACCATTTCAGCTATGACGTCGTGCAGGAATCGTTCATGTCCTCCAACAACTTTATTTCCAGGAACATCGTGGGTGAGGATGTATATGCGGGATTTTACAGTTTAAAGAACACCGACTGGTACATGGTCGTGGCCATCCCTTCCCGCCCGCTGATCATGCGCAGCGGCCTCGTCGTGTTCGGCTTCGCTTGCGCCTATGTCGCTTGCATCATCGCGGCACTTCTTATCGCCACGCTTCTCTCGCGTTCCTTTACCGGCCGGCTCTCCGCCGTCATCAACCAAATGGCACAATCAAGAAGCGCCTTGCCTGTCGCCCTGCCAGACTCCGACACGCAGGACGAAATCGGCGACCTGATTAGCAGCTACAATTACATGAGCCACATGATTAACAAACTGGTCTCAGAGCAGGCACAGGCGGCGGAAGACCTTAGAAATGCCGAGTTCAACACGTTGCAGGCACAGATGAACCCACATTTCCTATATAATACCATGGACATGATCAACTGGCTGGCACAGCAAGGCCGCACAAACGAGGTCACGACGGTCGTCCAGAAGCTTTCCCGCTTCTACAAGCTGACCTTAAGCCGCAAGCAAAGTTTAAGCACCATCGCCGACGAACTGGAACACGTGTCGATTTACGTGGATTTACAAAACATGCGCTTTCACGACATGATTGATTTCATTGTTGATGTCCCCGACATGCTGATGGATTACTCGATTCCCAAACTGACTTTCCAGCCAATCGTGGAAAACTCGATTCAACATGGGATTTTGGAAAAAGATGAAAAGCAAGGAACTATCGTATTGACCGGATGGATTGACCAAGAGACCATCGTCCTTTTAATATCTGACGACGGGGTAGGAATCTCGGAAGATGTCCTTGAACATCTGTTAGATGAATCACAACTTCCCACTCGTGGGAACGGAAGTCAGATTGCCGTATATAACACGCATCGCCGACTACAGTTGTTTTACGGATCCGAATATGGCCTAAAATACAAAAGTACGCCGGGAGAAGGTACGGAAGTGGAAATCCATATCCCGATGTAATTTCTCCCCGACACATTTATTATATTTATTATATTTATTACGATTCACAGTCACTTCACCACATACGCACTCGTCCTGCCTTACGGCACTCCAGTCTCGCTCCTTACGGAGCCAGCTCCCTATGCGCATGAAGTAACTGAATTCATCCATATAAAAATGAACAAGTGGTTCCTGCAAGCAAGCTTGCAAACCGCTTGTTCATTTCTATTTGACTGTGAATTGTCACATTTGTTACCACAAATCCTTATAAATCTGCACGACTTCCACCTTGCGCGGCACGCGCGGGTTCGTCTCCGTACAAGCGTCTGACAACGCCGCGTCCGCCATACGGTCAATGGCTCCGAAGTATTCCTCCTCAGAAATCGTCCCCATCTGTGAAATCGACAGCGGGATGTCCATCTCCTTCAGCATGAACTGCACCCAGTTTACCAGCGAACGCACGGTCATAATCTCGTTGTAGCTACTAAGCCCGAGAATCTGCGCGACAGTGGCATAACGTTTCACCGCCGGCAGATATTCGCTACGACTCTTGCTGTGCTTGTTAATGTCACTATTGTACTCGATGATGTGCGGCAACAACATCGCGTTCGCCCGCCCGTGCGGAATATGGAACGTCGCTCCCAGCTGGTGAGCCATGCCATGGTTTAATCCCAACGAAGCCGAGTTAAATGCCAACCCCGCCAGACAAGAGGCCGAATGCATCTTCTGCCTCGCATGCGTGTCATTGCCGTCGAGGTACGCCCTCAGCAAAAAGACACCGCACAGCTCGATGGCCTTCTCGGCCAGAGCCGTTGCAAAATCATTGCGGTCAATACTTACGCAGGCCTCCAACGCATGGGTGAACACGTCCATTCCGGTATCCGCCGTCACGGCCGGCGGCACGCTCTTTACCAGTTCCGCATCCAGGATGGCCTCGTCCGGTGTCAGGTTCGGGGACACGAGCGGATATTTCATCTGCGCCTTCGGCTCGGAAACGACCGCGAACGAAGTGACTTCCGACCCGGTTCCGCTCGTCGTCGGAATCGCGATTAACCCGACCTCCCCATAATTGTCCACGCGCAACGCGAATTCGCGGATGGACTTCGAGGAATCGATGGCCGAACCGCCGCCGACCGCGATAATCGCGTCCGGCTTGTACGCCAGCATCACCTTGACCCCTTGCGAAATCTTCTCAATCGGCGGATCCGGCACGACGTCCTTAAACACCTCAAATTCCTTGTTCCCTTTTTTCAGCGGATCTGTAACCAACGAGAACATCTTGCTCTGCGCCATGAACGGATCCGTGATAATGAGCACCTTTCGGTACGGTATCTCCGCCAACCGATCCAGTGCCTGGTCGCCAAAATAAATTTTTGTCTTAATCTCAAAACTTTTCATGTGACTTCCCTCGATGTTAAATCAGTGTCTAATCAATGTCCAATCTATGTTGAAACATTATCAAATTCAATTTAAATTTCCGTTCCTACTCTGGATAAATGCACTCCACGCCTGATTCCTCGAATTTTTTCAGCCACTCTTCACCCGGGCGCTCGTCCGTCACGACGGCGGTAATGTCTTCCAAAGTCCCGACCGTGATGAACGCGCTCTTGCCGAACTTGCTGGAATCCACCGCCAGAATCCGTTCCCTGGCCGCTTTCAGCATGGTCCGCTTGTTATTGGCATGTAACTCGTCCGAATCCATGAATCCCGCGTCCAAGTCAAATCCCTTGCAGGAAATCAACGCCTTGTCCACATGATAGGAACGTATCATCCGATCCGTCTGCGGCCCCACGAGGGCAAACGAGCCGTCCCGCGACACCCCGCCCGTCGAAATCACGGTCACGCCAGGAACGTCCAAAAGCTCCATCACGATTTCAATCGAATTCGTGATGACGATCAGATTCTTTTTTTCCTTCAATGCCTTCGCAATGTACACCGCGGTGGAACTGGCATCCAGGATGACGTTCTCCCCGTCCTTGACGCGGGAGGCAATCATCTCCGCCATTCTCTGCTTGCCAATGACATTGCGATTTTTACGCACGTTGAACGGCAGGTCGATGTTCGAGTTCTCGTTTATCACGGCACCGCCATAGCTTTTAATGGCATAGCCGTCCACCACAAGTTTTTCCAAGTCTCTGCGAATCGTCTCCTCGGAAACGTCGTAGAACTGGCTGAGCTCGCTTACCACCACCCGCCGCTCCGTCTGCAGCTTTTCCAGGATTTCATTTCGTCGTTCAATTGCCAGCATCCCATTTCCTCCCGGATTGTTTTACCTTATAG
Organism: uncultured Faecalicatena sp.; assembly: GCA_948468385.1. GTDB lineage: Bacteria > Bacillota > Clostridia > Lachnospirales > Lachnospiraceae > Schaedlerella. The sequence continues at coordinate 25,113 of CAOKHZ010000004.1, forward strand.
AATTGCGTTGCGTATCTGCACGTCCGGATGCGCAATGACGGAGGAATCCAAATACATCCCGTCCCTTGCCACCACGCTCTTCGCCCGTTCAATCGCCGCCTCTACCGCGGCCACTTCACCCGTCAGCATCAGATAAGATTTTCCGCACATTCCCCTGGCGACACGCAACTCCACCAAGTCGACAATCGCCGTCTTGGCCGCCTCGTCCGCCGCCACGATAATCGACGTGGCATCATACGTCTCCATGATTCCCAACGCCGAGACTTCCTCAATCGCCGTCGCGCCATAGATAGCCGGGAAAATGGACTCGTGCGGGTTGCCAAGCACGAAGCTGTTAATCAGGTGCATCCCATGCAGCGTCTTCGCGGTCTCCACCGCCGCGTTGACCGCGCTCAAGTCTCCTGAAATAATTACGATATACTTGCCGGGACATACGGTCTGTGCTTCAATGATGCTGACTTCAGAGGTCTTGACCATGGCATCGGCCGCCACGACACCTGCTGAAACAGTTTTGTATTCTACCATTCCAATTGCCTTACTCATTTACCTGCACGTCCTTCCTGCTTTTCTATGATAATATACTTATCCGTCACTTCGCTTACGTTTCCGTCAATGGAAGCATGGATGCCGACGCTTAATCCCTTCGCCGGTTCTGCTATCATCTGTCCTGCCGTCACACTGTCCCCGGCCTTTACAATTGCCGATGCCGGAGCCCCAATGTGCTGGCTTAACATGATTTTTACTTTCTTTACCGGTACCGTCGTCTCGTCAAGTGGCGCCTCCTTGTTATACTTCGTCAAGTCCAGCCTCGCCATCAGCCGTTCCATCGGAACCTTGCGGTACTCGCGTTCCTCTCCTACCGGCTTTGGCACTACCTGAGGCGGTTTAAGACCATTGCTTCTAAGCCCAGCCTTGTACTCCGCCATCAATGAACGCGGAGCGAGCCCCTGCATGCAAGAGTACATCTCACACAATCCGCAGGATGAGCAGAAGAACGTATTAACGAAAATATCCGGCTCCTGCACGTCCTTGCAAGTCGCCGCGCGCATGAACAAATGCGGCTGAATCGGATGGCCGAGACGATTTCTCGGGCACAAGTCCGTACACATCGAGCACTGGCAGCAACATGCCGCCGCGCGCTTTAAATCAATGGACGTCTTTTTCCGCTTCTTCTGCACGATCAAATGATCCTCGGGAAGCACCAACACCGCGTTGGTCGTCTTCGTCACCGGCTGCGAACCACTGCCAATGAAGCCCATCATCGGCCCGCCGATGAAGTATACCGGGTTCCTGGTCGTCGCCGCGCCGGCCAGACGCACCGTCTCCTCGATGCTCGTCCCTATCGGCACGCGCACGGTCACGGGATGCTCCACCTCCGCCACCACGGATACCAATTTATCCACCACCGGGACGTTCTGGTTCATGGCGCGGTATACGTTGTAGACGGTCTCCACGTTGAACACGGCCACCCCGCATTCAATCGGCAGCCCGCCCGGCCTTACCACCTTTTTCGTCACTTCATAAATCAAAACCACTTCGTCGCCTGCCGGATACACTTCATCGAGAAGTCCCAAACGTACCTCCGGATATGCGCCGATTACCGCGTTCAGCGCGTCAATGGTCTTCGTATATGCTTTCTTGATGCCGATAATGACTTCCTTCGCGCCAACCGCCTCTCCAATCAAATGAAACGTGTCGACAATTTCTTGCGCGTATTTTTCCAACAATTGTCTATGTAATCTCAGAAGTGGCTCACACTCCGCACAATTCAAGATAATCGTGTCCGCGTTCTCATTCAGCTTGGCATAGGTCGGAAATCCCGCTCCTCCGGCACCGACGACCCCGCCTTGCTGCATGATCTGGCTTAATTCTTTCATGTCCATAATCTTTTACTCCAGTCCTGTCCCGTCGTCAATAATTCCAACAATTGCGGCGTCAATCGGCGCGTCCTTCATGCCGGTTCCGATCCTGGCCGCACTCCCCTGCGCCACCAGCACGTATTCCCCGATTCCGGCACCAATCTTGTCAATCGCGATAATCTGCTTCGCGCCGTTTTGCATATGCTCTAATACGTCCACAATCATAAATTTATTGCCGACCAGGTTGTCGCTTTTTCGTGTTGAAACAACACTTCCTGTCACTTTTCCTATGAGCATGGCATAATCCTCACGGTATCACCTGTCGCGATTTTTGCTGCGTTAGCCTCGTCGGTGTCAATGTGCATCTCCAGAGTGAAACTATCATCCACGCGAATCTGTACATGGTTAAACACCGTTCCGCGCTCGTTGTCCGCCTTCACGGACACGATGTCACCATCATGCACGCCGGCGGCAGACGCGTCCTTTGGCGCCATGTGGATATGTCTCTTGGCTATGATGCATCCTTCTTTCAAATAGATGACGCCTTTAGGACCCACCACCGCAATCGGAGCCGAACCGGCAATGTTGCCTGACTCCCGAATCGGAGCCTTTACGCCAAGGCGAATGGCATCCGTCGCAGAAACCTCCACCTGCGACTTACTCCTGACCGGCCCTAATATCCTGACATTTTCAATGGCACGCAACTTGATTCCCACGATTGTCACGGTCTCGTTGGATGCATATTGCCCGCCCATCAATTCCTTTTTCTTCGTGAGCTGGTAACCTTCTCCAAACAAGGCCTCCACATGCTCCTGCGTTAAGTGGACGTGCCTTGCCGACACGCCGACCGGAACCATGTATCCGCCATTTTCGGAACCTTTTTGCTTTTCAATTGTTTCCAATACCAGTTTGGTAATCATTGCAATGTCTTTATTTTCCATGATGATTCTCCTTACTTTCCTGCGGGCGGCTCATCCCCGCCCGCGCAAGTCCTCTACAAATCTTATTCGATTGCCGGAAGAATCTTCTCCACGTCCGTGTGCGGTCTCGGGATGACATGGGTCGCTACCAACTCACCAAGTCTGCCTGCGGCCTCCGCGCCGGACTCTACCGCGGATTTTACCGCGCCTACGTCGCCGCGCACCATGACCGTTACCAAACCGGAACCAATCTTCTCGGTTCCAACCAATACGACGTTCGCCGCCTTGAGCATGGTGTCCGCCGCCTCAATTGATGCTACCAAACCTCTTGTTTCAACCATTCCTAACGCTTCCTGTGACATTTTCTTTTCCTCCTTCGGGATTTGATTTATAATTTCTGTCTGCTCCGTTTTCATCACGGTTTCTGCCGCCTTCTGCCCGCTTTCTGCCTGTGCGGCCTTTTGCGCGCTTTGGCGCACTCTCTGGACGGTTTTGGCCGGAGCCTTGGCCGCCTGGGCCTTCGTTGCTTTTTTCATGGATGCAGCCGTGCTTTTCTTCGCCGTGTCTGCTGCCTCGGGAACACTCTTTTTCCGTCCCCGGCCCGTCGGCTTTTTCTCTTCTGCCATGGCACTGCCTCCCTTTAGCTTACTCTGTTGTTGCTACTATTGATGATTTTTAAAATCTCTTCGTGCGGGTTGGGAATGACCACGTATGCGGCCGGTTTCTTAATTCCGCCGGTCGCCGCGGCCTCAATGGCCTCCGTCACCGCGGACACGTCGCCGCGGACGATGACCGTCACAAGCCTTCCACCCAGCTTTTTCTCCCATGTGACGAGTTCCACGCCGGAGGTCTTGCACATAATGTCAATGGCCACCACCGCCGCCGTCACGCTCGGGATTTCAAAAAATCCATACGCCTGTCCCATGAGGCACTACCTCCCTTAAACGGTCGGGAGAATCTTCTCCACGTCGTTGTGCGGTCTCGGAATGACATGGGTCGCAACCAACTCGCCGAGTCTGCCTGCCGCGTCCGCGCCCGTCTCAACCGCAGCCTTTACGGCTCCAACGTCGCCGCGTACCATGACCGTTACAAGACCGGAACCAATCTTCTCCGTTCCCACCAAGGTAACCTCCGCAGCCTTCGTCATCGCGTCAGCCGCCTCGATTGCAGCCGTAAGTCCTCTCGTTTCAACCATTCCCAATGCTAACTGTGCCATTTTCTTATCCTCCCTAAACTTCTTTTATAAATTTTTTATTTGGTTTTCCTTTATCCAAGCCGCTTAGCTTCAACATCTTTTCCGTATCCTCGGTCGGTCTCGCGATTTCGTATTCATTCACAACTCCCGCAAGCTCGTTCGCCCGCGTCCGCGCCGCTTCCAAGGCAGCCGTCACATCCGCGACGTCCCCGCGAAACTTAATCATCACGATGACCGGTACGGGCAATGCGTCCGCATTCGCCGGTTTGTTCTTGTCGAAAGTTTCAAGCCTGACATTTCCTGCCTTACACCCGGCATCCGCCGCCGCAAACGCGGTCGCCAGCCCGAACACCTCCAACATGCCTACCGCTTCTCCCATAACATTTCTCCTTCCAGGGATTGCTTTCTCATCTTTGCCACGCCTTTGAAGGGAATTCTGTGGGCGAATTTACACGCCGCACCGCCGCTTACTTATTTACGATGGCAATCTTTAAGCCTTCCTGCTTCAGGTTCGTCACATGCGCCTCGTTAATCTGCTCTAACGGGAATTCATGCGTAATCAAATCATCCATCGGAAGCCCGATCGCTTTGGCCCTCTTCAAGAAATCAAAGGTGGTCGCGTAATCTCTCAGCGTATATACCCAGGAGCCGACCGTCGTGATTTCCTTGGAACAAATGTCGAAGTGCGGGTTAATCGTCGCGTCTCCGCCATTAATGAAAAATCCAAGTTCGCAAAGGCCGCCGCCGTTACGGATGAACTTGTAGATATTCGCATGTGCGACCGGTGAACCGGTACACTGGAATGCGAAATCCGCCAAATATCCGCCGAACGCATCCTTCACCGCGCCCGAGAGCGCCTCGATTCCCTTGTGCTCCATAAAGTTTACGGACTTCTCCGCGCCCATCTTCTTGGCAAAATCAAGTCTCTGCTGGTTGCCGTCTACCGCCACGATATTTTCGATACCCATCGTGCGCAAAACCGCGATACAGATCAATCCAATCGGTCCGCAGCCTTGTACGACCACGCGGCTGTTGAATCTCAAAATGCCCGTCGTCTTCGCCCTCTCCACCGCGTGAATCAACACTGCGCATGGCTCAATCAAAATACGGGACTTCAAATCCAGATCGCTTACGTTGAAAATCGTGGAGCCTTCCCTTACCAGTATGTATTCGGAAAACCAGCCATTCAAATGGATGTCATCATCCGGCAAAAGTCCGTATACATCCGCTCCGCCGACGTTCTTCTTATTTAAGTCAAACATCTCGATATCCGGATCGTCTTTAAAAATCATGCAAGTCACTACCTTGTCGCCGACCTTCAACGGCTTTCCGGCACTGTCCTTTGTCACGTTCTTACCCATCTTGACAATCTCTCCGGTTCCCTCATGTCCTAGGGCAACCGGAATCAAGCCAAATGGATCACGTTTGAATTCGTGTGCGTCCGTTCCGCAGACACCGCAACCCTCTACCTTGACCAAAACGTCCCCGTCCCCAACTTCCGGCATCGGAAATTCTTTGATATCGTAATGTTCCAATGCGGTCAGCATGGCAACCTTCGCCGTCTTCGGAATCGCCTGGCTCTCCGTCCTGGCCGCTGCCGGAGCCGCCGCCTGTGAGCCAAGCATCTGCTCTAATACTTGCTTTACAACGGCTTCCACGTTCGTAGAATTCATTTCCATTGTTATAATCCTCCCATATTACTATACTATTACCGCCGTGCCAGCTCGATTCCGCTTCGCTTCATCTCGCTGATGGCGTGCGCCATATGCTTCCCTCGTAAAAATTGTGTCCTGGCATGCAAGCATGCCCGTCACAATTTTACGATGTAAGCGCACGGCTTATCGTATGCACAGGCTTTCGGTCATCACGCAGCGCCTTCTCTTCGTGAAGGTGCTCGCGCTCGTCAAGCCCTCGCCGGTACGGCTGGCAATCGTAAATGTACAGAAGCCTTCACCGCCAAAACCGAGTGCCGCGTATGACGGTCCGTTTTTCACCAAAATCGCCGTATCGATTGCTTTTGCATACTTCGTGATGTTGTCTATGTTCTTGGAATGGATATGCGCGGAATGGCGATTTCCATGCTCCAACCACACCGCCTGCTCTACCGCGTCATCAAAGTCCTTAGCCCGAACGACGCCCAAAATCGGCATCATCAACTCCTCGGCAATCAACGGATGCTCCTTCGGTCCTTCGAACGTGATACAACGGATATTGTCCGGCACCGTCACGCCAATCATGGAAAGCAAGGTCTTGGCATCCCTGCCGACACATTTACGGTTCAGCCGTCCGTCTTTTAAGACGACCGCCGTCAGCTTATCCTGCTCCTCCTTCGAGGCCAGATAGCACCCTTGCTCGTTCACCATGTAGTGCATCAACTCATCCACTACGGAATCTACCGCCACAATTTCCTTTTCCGCGATACACGGCAGGTTGTTGTCAAACGTACATCCGTTGACAATGTCCTGCGCCGCCTTGCGGATATCCGCGGTCTCATCCACCAGTGCCGGCGGATTGCCCGCTCCCGCGCCGATGCCCCTTCTTCCCGAGGAAAGAACCGCCGTCACGACTCCCGGTCCCCCGGTCGCGGCAATCAGCTGAATCGCCTTGTGCTTCATCATGACATTGCTGCTCTCCAGGGTCGGCTTTTCGACCGTACAAGCGATATTGTCCGGACCTCCCGCCTCAAGCGATGCTTCATTCAGCAAGTTGATGGCATAAATGGACGTCTTGATGGCCGCCGGATGCGGATTAAACACGACCGTGTTGCCGCCCGCCAACATCCCGATGGTGTTACAGAGTACGGTCTCGCTCGGATTCGTACACGGGGTGATTGCCCCGATGACACCGAACGGCCCCATCTCGATCAAGGTCAGTCCCTTGTCTCCCGACCAGGCGGTAGTCGTGATATCCTCCGTACCCGGAGTCTTTTCCGCCACCAGCTGGTGCTTCAAAATCTTATGTCCGACATTTCCCATGCCGGTTTCTTGTACTCCCATCCGTGCAAGAATCTCCGCATGTTCTTTGATTTTTGTACGAATGTTGGAAATAATCTGTTCTCTTTGATCCATGGACATCCGGCATACGATTTTCTGCGCCTTCTGTGCCGCCGCAATGGCATCGTTCATATCCTTGAACACGCCGTGACCGCCGGTGACGTCCGCTGAAATCTGCAGCTTCGCCATTACTTCCTGCACGATGTCCTGAACCATCTGTTCATTTACAGACACGATGTTATCTCCTTTCAAAACACTCTTTTCCATAGGCCGCAAGATGGGTATCCTCATCGGCACTTCCCCCGCTTACGCCTATCGCCCCGACTATCCGTCCATCTACCTCGAGCGTTTCCCCGCCGCCGAAAATCACGATTTTTCCTCCGTTCGTGAACTGGATGCCATACAACGACTCTCCCGGCTGGCTTAGCACTCCTAGCTTCTTCGTGGACATCTTGAGACTGGCCGAGGTAAATGACTTGTTTAACGCGATATCGAAACTTGCGATATAGGCTCCGTCCATGCTCTGCACCGACACCGGCCGCCCGGACGCGTCCGCCACGGCGACCACGACGGATAATCCCATCCTCGCCGCCTCTTGTCGTACCTTCTCAATCAATGAGTTGGCTGCGGCCAAGGTCATTTTCCCGCCCTTGCGTTCATCCAACACCGCACGCACGATTTTCGCAATTTCTCTTTCGTTCATCGCCTTACAGTCCCAACTGCTCCATGACTTTCTTGGTAATGGACGCTACCAGGTCGGCATCGTCAGCCGCCACCGGCGCGGCCGTGCTCTTGCCACAAGAACCGCTACAAGAATGACAACTCGGCTTTCCTGCTTTCGCGTTCGGGCAAAGGTTCGCCGGATGCTTGCCCTTCATACCAAATTGTCTTCTGATCTCATACAAATCCTCAACCTGCTGCGGGGAGAACGTCTGCGGCTCGCCAAGCATCTTAGACTGATAAAGCAACTGTGCATAGAACTCGACGGATTCCATCTTGTGGTACGCGTTTAACAGAGAGTCGGAATAGGAAAGCGCCCCGTGGTTCTCGAGCAAAACGGCATCAAAGTACTGAAGGTACTCGCTTACCGCGTCCGGAATCTCCATCGTGGACGGACGGCCATACTTGGCAATTGGAACGCACCCTAACGCGATGACGGCCTCCGGCATGATTGGCTCCGTCAGCGGAATGCCGCAGATGGCAAACGTCGTCGCATACAACGGATGTGCATGCACGACCGCGTTCACGTCCGGCCTTTCCTTATATACACGCATGTGCATCTTGATTTCGGATGACGGCTTGAAGCCCTTGTTGGCCTGAATCACGTTGCCGTTCTCGTCCACCTTGCAAATATACTCCGGTGTCATGAATCCTTTGCTGACACCGGTCGGCGTGCACAAAAACTCATGGTCGTTCAGTTTTACGGAAAAGTTTCCGTCATTTGCCGCAACCATGCCGCGCATATACACGCGCTTACCGATTTCACACATTTCTTTTTTGATTTCGTACTCGTTTTGCATCTTCTCTTCCTCCTGGATATTGCAAAATTTTGTTCTCGGTTCGGCATCATGGCCTTTTCGCCCCTTTTTGCCCAAAACCTTTTAGTTATACTCGCGTCAGATTAATCTGACGCTCAATATACCTTTATGATGGCACCTCTTCGTCATTCTTCTCCCACGGCAGGACATCTCCTTCTTCCTTCAGGTGCGTCAGAATCTCGGGAATCCCCTCATATGTCTTGGAATCCACATGGAAAATCTTTTTGCACCCCGCCAGCCTTAGCCACCGCTCGGCGCGTGAAACGTCCGCCTTCTCATCATGAATCTTGGTGACAATTCCGATGACTTCCCGGTTGCACATCGCCGTGCAGCACGGCGGATACAGCGAATATGGTTCGGTCGCCGACAAGAGCAACCCGACCACGTCCGCCTCATAAGAATACAACGCCAACGCGTAGCCCAAATGCTTCGTCTGCGCGTATTCTCCCGGCGTGTCGATAATGACGTCGAAGTGATTCACATACTGTGTCTTGTGATACTGGATTTTTTCTCCTTTTAGCGCCTGGGTCAGCGTCGTCTTGCCACACTCACTCCTGCCCATCAATACTATTTTTCTCATACCGTCAGGTCCTTGTGATCTCACACACGGAGAATCCCATCTTGTCCTTCACATATTCGAGCACCGCCCTCGTGGCGGCCTCGACCTCGGAAATGGAACCGGTCACGATCAGCGTCCCGCTGAAGCGGTCTACGAATCCAAGTTCGATTCCCGCCGACTTGATGGCGATGTCCGCCGCGATGATGGCGGTTTCTGCCGGGCTGATGGTCAGTACTCCGATGGCCGACTTACTGTACTCCACCCTCGGGTCAAGCCCCAGCTTTTCATACAGCGTGATGTCCGGACTGGCAATCAAGTGAGCAATGGTAATCTCTTTGCCCGGCACCAGTTCCTGCACGATACGGCTCGGCATCAATTCCTCTCCCACTTGTCATCACCCTCCTATCTGGCACTCCACGCCGGAAACTTCTTTTGCGACTTTGAGTAATTCCCTCATTTTTTCATTGGTCGGCGGCTCTACGTCTCCCATCAGGTATTCTCTCCCGAGGCCGGTATATTTATCCTGCCCGAGTCTGTGATACGGTAACAAATGCAGCCGTTTCACATTTCCAAGCTTTTTCGTGTATGCCGCGATGTCTCGAATCTCCTCCGGCGTATCATTAAATCCCGGAATGACCGGTACGCGGATGCTAAGCTCCGTCATGTGGGAATTGGCAATCTTCGCCGCGTTTTCGAGCATCAATTCGTTTGACCTGCCGGTAAACTCTTTGTGTTTCACGGGATTCATGTGCTTGATATCCAGCAAATACTGATCCAGATACGGGAGAACGCTCTCTATCGTCTCCCATTTCGCACATCCCATGCTCTCCATCGACGTGTTGATCCCCTGATCCTTCGCCGCCCGAAGAAGTGCCTGCGCAAACTGCGGCTGGCATAGGCTCTCGCCGCCCGAAAGCGTCATGCCGCCCCCGGTTCTGCGATAATACGGCCTGTCCTTCTCGACCGTCTCCATCACCTCGGCCACCGTCACGTCACGTCCGATCACCTTCGGCTTTCCCTGAACCATCATCGTCTGGATGGCGTATTCCTGGGATTCTGGATTGCAGCACCACCGGCACCTTAACACGCAGCCTTTCAAAAACACGATGGTGCGGATGCCGTTTCCGTCATGGATGGAATACCTCTGAATGTCAAAGATACGTCCCTTTGTGTTCAAATATTCTTCCATATTAAAAGCCCTGCTCCGTCCTGCGGATGATGTCGTCCTGCAAGGACTTGGACAATGTCGTAAACAATGCACTGTATCCTGCCACACGTACGACCAAGTGCCGGTACTGTTCCGGATGTGCCTGCGCGTCCAAAAGCGTCTCACGATCCACGACGTTAAACTGCATGTGACTTCCCTTCTGGTCAAAGTAGGAACGAATCAATCCGACAAAATTCTCCAGCCCATCCTTGCCGCTAAGTGCCGACGGATGGAACTTCTGGTTAAACAACGTTCCGTTGGATGCAATGTAATGATCCAACTTGGAAACCGAATTGGCCGCCGCGGTCGGGCCGTTCACATCCTTTCCGGATGTCGGGGAAACCCCGTCCGCCACCGGCGTGTGAGCCAGTCTTCCGTCCGGCGTCGCTCCGGTCTGCTCTCCTAGCGGAACATTTGCCGATACCGGATAAAGTCCGGCCTGGAAGCGTCCGCCCCTCGGATTGTAATAACGCTCCACCGGCTTCGTATAAGTATAGGCCGCCTCTCTGGCAAACTCGTCAATCTCGTCCACGTCGTTGCCGAACTTCGGCACGTTCTCGATCAATTCCAGAATCCGTTCGCCCTCGGCCTTCACCTTCGGCGACTCGCTCGCTTCCTTTACGGATTTGAAAATCGCCGCGATTTCATCCTCACCGACCGTGCGTCCGCCCTCCTGCATTGCCTTGGCAATCTCGGTTACCATGTAGGCCGCGTCCTCTGCCGCCAGACCCTTGCCATAATTCAAGGCCAGTATGCCCTTGAGCTCCTTCATGGACACTTTCTTCTCTTCATAAACCAGCTTCTTGACCGCATACAGCGAATCCGTCACGTTGGCAATGCCGAATCCCTGAGGACCGCTGAAGTTGTAAACGGCCCCGCCTTCCTCGAAGGTCTTGCCCGACTTCATGCAGTCGTCCACCATCGCCGACAAAAACGGCAACGGACACCTCTCCGCGTGAGCCATGTCTATCGCGTTGTCCGCGTTGACCATCAGCTTGATGGCGTACTCCATCTGAATCTTGTAAGCACGGTAGAACTCCTCGAAGGTCGCCATGTTTTCCACGTCCCCGGTCTGCGGTCCCACCTGCGCGCCCTTGTCCATGCCGTTGGAAAATACCAGTTCCAGCGGACGGCACATATTGAAGAACGCCGCATCGTGCCAGCCACAAGTCTTTCCCGCCTTCTGCGGCTCCACGCAGCCGATGATGTTGTACTCGCGCGCGTCCGCAAGCGTCAGCCCGCGGCTCATCAAGGACGGAATGATAACTTCGTCATTATAATACGCCGGCAATCCGATACCCGTACGGGTCAATTCGGCCGCCTTGATCAAGAACTCATGCGGCGAGCCGTTCCACACACGGATGGAGAACGACGGCTGCGGCAAGAACACGTGGTGGCAGGCCTGGATGCACATGAAGGACAAATCATTCGTCACGTCGATGCCCTCCGCATTCTGTCCTCCCGCAATCAGGTTCTGAAACAAGCCATAACCGGCAAACCCTTCCGCCGACGCGGCGTCACGGCATTTGCTGATGTCGTTCATCTTGACCCAGATGCAGTCCATAAGCTCTTGCGCGAACTCCCTCGTAATCTTCCCGGCATCCATGTCCTTCTTATAATAAGGGTACATGTACTGGTCAAATCGTCCTGGTGAAATCGAATGTCCGCTGGACTCAATCTGTAAAAGCTGCTGTACGAACCAGAAAGACTGGCATGCCTCGTAAAAGCTCGTCGCTCCCTTTTCCGGGACGTTGGCGCAATTCTGCGCGATTTGCAAAAGTTCCCGCTTCCTCGCCGAATCCGTGCACTTCTCCGCTTCCTCAAGTGCAAGCTTGGCATAACGCCTCGCATAGGTAATCGCCGCGTCACAACTCATCATCATGGCCTTTAAGAGCCTTGACTTCTTCTGGTAATTGGCATCCGTAATACTGCATTTCGCCAACTCTTCCTCGGCCTTTGCCTTGATTCCGCCAAAGCCAATCTCCAGCACTTCCCAGTACTTGACCGTCACATGGCCGACACCGTTATAAAAATAATTGCCCGGCGTGAACATGTTGTGCTCAATGGCAAGCAACGTCTCCGATTCCATGTAGGAGGTTGCCAATTCGCTGCTCGTCTTCCCCTTCCAATACGCATCCGCCGCAAGGAGTTCCTTCTTGGCCTGCTCGGAAATGTGGAACGGGTCGGCGCTTCGCGTCTCCAAAGTCTCGAACTCGCTCTCTAGCCACTCGTAAGAGAACTCCGGATACGTCTGGCAACTGTGCGGTGCAATCGTCGTGCTGCCGACAATCAACTCCAACGGCCGAATCACAATCGGGATGTTCTCCAAAATGTGCTTAAACGCCTTCGCCCTGCGGATGACCATCGGCTCGTTCTCCGTCTGCTTGTACGACTCGGTAATCAAAACCGCGCGGGCGGACTCGACTTCCGGGGTCTTCTCAAACAGATGCGCCACCAGCTTCGGAATCCGGTCTGACTTTGGAATGTCCGTACTGTCATAGGTGTATAATCCCATCTTCTTTGTCTCCTTCCTATATGTGCATGCCTTTATGCACATATGAATTCCCCGGTGAGTCGGTGCAGCCTGCCCTCCCCATTTCACGAAAGGAATGCACTTTATGTACCGCCAAATGATGTCTGATAATCCCATCTCACCTAGTTGTTGCTATTATACCGCAGATACGTCTCGAAGTCAACAAGATGCAACATATTTTTTGTGGTTTTTTCAAATAAATGCCACAAAAAACCACATTTTTGATGTTGGTTTTTGTTGTCGTTCGCATTTCATCGATTTTGCCCGGGATTTCCGTCTGATTCCCCGCAATTTCACTTTTTTAGTTGACAAATGTAAAAATACATAGCATACTTAAACCATCACGATGCAGACAAAGAGTTTCGCTTGCGAAACTCTCGCGCCGGAGCGCGGCTGCGCCAGCAGCCATTTTCCTTAGGCGCGGAGTGCGCATCCCCCGGAGGGTTTTGTATCATAGGGAACGAAGTTTCCTATGATACAAGAAAGGTTGGACACGCCATGAGACAGATAGAATTTGACATTCACACCCACACGATTGCCAGCGGACACGCCACCACCGCCACGATTACCGATATGGCAAAGGCGGCCGTGGCAAAGGATTTAAAGTTACTCGGTATTTCTGACCACGGCCCGGCGACCGTCGGCGGCGGGCGCGCGTCATACTTTCGCTCCCTCCACCTGGCACAAAAAAACCGCCTCGGGGTCGAGATGCTTTATGGCGCGGAAGCCAATATTTTAGATAGGGACGGGCATCTGGATTTGGAGGACGACATACTGGCCACGCTCGATTACGTCATTGCCAGCATGCACCGGCCGGTCATTAGCCCCGGCACCGCAGAAGAAAACACGCGTGCCTACGTCGGGGCCATGAAAAATCCGCACGTAAGCATTCTCGGGCATTGCGACGATGTCAAATTTCCCGTTGACTATGAAAGCATCGTCAAGGCGGCGATGGAATACCACGTATTACTCGAAATTAACGAAAGCTCGTTGAGGCCGGACGGCTATCGCGGCGACACCCGTTTCAACAATTTGATGATTTTGAACTTGTGCAAACACTTTCAATATCCGATCCTACTCTCGAGCGACAGCCATGGACCAGAACGGGTAGGAGATTTCACGTATTCGCTGGAATTGTTGAAAAAGACGGAATTTCCAGACTCGCTGGTACTAAACCACTCTGCAAAGGAATTAAATGCCTGGATTGCAAAGTCCAAGTAACAAGTCCTCGCTTGTTGCTGTAACAAAGAGTCCGGCAAGCCGGACTCTCGCGCCGGAGCGCGGCTGCGCCAGCAGCCATTTTCCTTAGGCGCGAAGCGCGCATCCCTCGGAGGGTTTTATATCATAGGGAACGAAGTTTCCTATGATAATCGAGTAGGGGGGTTTTTCCCTACTCGCGCGCCGGGACAAGCTGCGTAAGCAGCATATACCTTTCTGTCCCGTGTGCATAAAAAATTCGGACATCGGCCAATGAAATGGCTGATGTCCGGATAATCTTTATAAAAATAACACTATCACTTAAAAGTTAAAAACAATATTGTTTTTATTCATTTTCGCCGCTTTCTTTGACCTTTCTGTTGTCTTGATTTCTCTTAACATCCTCATCTTTTCCTCTTCAAGCTCAGAAACAGACATTTCCTTATATTTTTCAGGAATCACCAAAATGTCATTTTCATATGCCACCATCATCTGTTACCTCCTTAAAATTAACATCAAAGCTTTTTTGAATTTCAAACAAGGCCATAATCTGTGCTTTATCTTCATTATAACCACTTTTCAAATATCCTTCAACCACCAATTTATAGTAATTTTCGTTAACCCACTCATTCGCACTATACATATACACTCTTCCATCATGGCATACTACAACACCAATCACATATTCGTGTTCAAAATTTGAATTCAAATCATCAATACTTGGAGGGAAACTATCTGGATGGTTATGTATTGTAAGCAGATTATCATACTTCCTTATCACTTTTTCAGTCATATTCGAATACACTATCTTCTTTTCAACCATTACATTTGTCTCTTTTGCAACAACGCTTATCGAATCCAAATCTATCCAATACATGTCCTCATATTTCGTACCCGAACGATGAATTAAAATGTCTTTCGCAATTTTATATAAAGTTCTGCTTAATTCTACATTATTCGAGATAAAGTCAAATTTTCTCTTGTATTCACCACCAGCAATATAAGTGTGATTAATAACAGTTTCTTTATCTCTGCCTTTCCTCTGTTCTTCTAATTCTAACATGTGACCATCCTCTATCAGCTCATTTTCAACCAACATGCAAAAAGAAGCCACTCGCATGAGCGACTTCTTTTTTATCAATTATTTTCAATTTCTAATATCACGAATCAATTTGCCCTGATGTCGCGGGATATGTCTTACATCATTCCCATACCGCCACCACCGGCCGGCATGGCTGGCGTATCTTCCTTAATCGTGGATACGACGGACTCCGTGGTCAGGAGCGTGGAAGCAACGCTGGTCGCGTTCTGCAACGCGCTTCTCGTCACCTTGGCCGGATCCAGGATGCCTTCTTTTACCATGTCCACATAAGCTTCCTTGTATACGTCAAAGCCCACTCCCGGGTCGGACTCCTTCACCTTGTTAATGATAACCGCGCCTTCCAAACCTGCGTTGTTGGCGATGTGGTACAACGGGGATTCCAACGCCTTCAAAATAATCTGCGCGCCAGTCTTCTCATCGCCTTCCAACGTCTCTGCCATCTTGGCAACTTCCTTCGCCGCATGGATATATGCGGAACCGCCTCCGGCAATGATGCCTTCCTCCACGGCCGCACGGGTCGCATTCAAAGCATCCTCCATGCGCAATTTGGATTCCTTCATCTCGGTCTCGGTCGCGGCACCAACGCGGATGACGGCAACGCCGCCCGCCAACTTGGCCAGTCTCTCCTGCAACTTCTCCTTGTCAAACTCAGAGGTCGTCTCCTCGATGCCCTTCTTAATCTGGGCAACCCTATCGGAAATCGCCTGCTTGTCGCCACAACCGTCCACGATGACGGTATTTTCTTTCTGCACCTTCACGGACTTCGCGCGTCCAAGCATGGACAACTCCGCCTCTTTCAAATCCATGCCCAATTCTTCGGAAATCACCTGGCCGCCAGTCAAAATCGCGATATCCTGCAACATCTCTTTCCTTCTGTCGCCATACCCCGGAGCCTTCACGGCCACGACGTTGAACGTCCCGCGCAACTTGTTGACAATCAAAGTGGTCAATGCCTCGCCCTCGATGTCCTCGGCGATAATCAACAGTCTCGCACCACTCTGTACCACCTGCTCAAGCAACGGCAAAATGTCCTGAATGTTGGAAATCTTCTTATCCGTAATCAGGATGTACGGATCCTCCAATACGGCCTCCATTTTCTCCATGTCAGTCGCCATATATGCGGAAATATAACCGCGGTCAAACTGCATGCCTTCTACCAGGTCAAGCTCGGTCTGCATCGTCTTGGACTCTTCAATCGTGATGACACCGTCGTTGGAAACCTTCTCCATCGCGTCTGCCACCATCTGGCCAACCTCGTCGTCGCCGGAAGATACCGCCGCCACTCTGGCAATCTGATCCTTGCCGGTCACCTTGCTGCTCATCTTGGCAATGGCTTCCACCGCGCAGTCAGTCGCTTTCTTCATGCCCTTGCGAAGCACGATTGGGTTCGCACCCGCCGCCAGGTTCTTCATGCCGGCGTTTACCATCGCCTGTGCCAACACGGTCGCCGTCGTCGTACCGTCTCCGGCCACGTCGTTCGTCTTGGATGCGACTTCACGAATCAACTGTGCCCCCATGTTCTCAAATCCGTCCCCCAGCTCGATTTCCTTCGCAATCGTCACGCCGTCGTTCGTAATCAACGGTGAACCAAAAGACTTGTCAAGCACGACGTTCCTTCCCTTCGGTCCAAGCGTCACCCTCACGGTATCCGCCAACTGATTTACGCCACTTTCCAATGCCGCACGCGCTTCTGCGCCATATTTAATTTCCTTTGCCATAATAATCTCCTCCAGTCTTTTTCCAAATCTCCATTTATTATCTTATCAATCATCCGCTTACCGGCAGGATCCCCACCGATAATTCCTCTACTGATACGCCTCTACCGATAACGCCTTCACCATCAAAACCCCGCTGACGGTTCTCCCATCGATTATTCTTCCACGATTGCCAAAATGTCGCCCTGCTTCACCACGATATACTCCTCGCCGTCAAGTTCTACGTTCGTCCCGGCATACTTGGAATAAATCACCTTGTCACCGGCCTTGACCTGCATCGTCACGTCCTTTCCATCTATCACTCCGCCTGGTCCAACGGCGATGACTTCCGCCTCCTGCGGCTTCTCTTTTGCCTGCCCCGGAAGGACAATCCCTGACTTCGTCGTCTCTTCTGCCTCTAACTGCCTTAATACAATCTTATCACCCAATGGTACTAATTTCATTACGATTCCTCCTTTATTTTTAAGCTTTGTTAGCACTCATTTCCTTTGAGTGCTAAACACTAGATATAAAATAGCACTCTGCCGACCATTTGTCAACAGAGTTTGTTATTTTTTATAATTAGTTTATAACTTCGTTACGATTCACGGAGACACCCCATGGCGTGATAGTTATAACTTTTCCTTTTCCGCCACGCTATAAAAACCGTCCTCTATCCGAAACACCAACATGTTGCCTTCTTCCGACTGAAACCGCTCCTTTACGACGCCCGTACAGTACAACACCTCCTTTTTCGTCGAAATATGGCACCCATACCTCGCGTCCAAGGAAATCACCGTCAAATCATTTTCCTTCAATTTCAAGTAAATATAATCATCCTCGACATCGTATCTATAAACTTTGCAGTGACGTATCGTGTTGTCAAAAATCGCGTCCGCAGAAATGATTTTCACCATCTGCAGACTCACCGGGCTTCCCTCGTACATACCTGAACTCTCCTTTTATTCCTCTCTTTTTAGCTTATCCAGTTCCGCAAACACGTAATCATTCAAAACCTTTATATATGTACCCTTCATGCCCGAAGAGCGTGATTCAATCACCCCGGCACTCTCGAACTTGCGCAGCGCGTTCACGATCACGGAACGGGTAATTCCCACGCGGTCGGCAATCTTGCTGGCTACGAGAATCCCCTCCGTCCCTTCCAACTCCTCGAATATATGCACGATGGCCTCAAGCTCCGAAAACGACAACGTGCTGATGGCCGACTGCACAATGTGCTCCTTGCGGGATTCTTCCGCGCTCTCCTCATTTACCGAACGCAACATCTCCAAGCCGACCACGGCCGTCCCATACTCGCTCAATATGATATCATCAATCTCAAACATGTTCTGCTGACGATAGATGAACAACGTTCCCAGCCTTTCACCGGCGATGTCAATCGGCGTGATTATCGCCTGATACCCTTTCACCATGTCGGCGGAAAATCCAAGCGTCTCAAGGTTGACGTTCTCTTTCGTGGACAAGACGCTTAATAAGCGCTCGTTCAGCATCTTGTCCACATGACCGCCGACATTCTCCGTAAGCAATTCGTCAAGCTTCCTCACCCTGACGCTTCTTCCCACACCAAGAACCTTCCCCTTTTTGCTGATTACCAGCACGTTCGACTCCAATATTTCTGTCAGCACGGCGCAGATATCATTAAATACCACTTTGCTGGAATTATTGTTATGCAGCAATTTGTTAATCTTTCTTGTTTTATCTAATAACTGTACACTCATTACTTTCCTCCGCTTTCAAATTGCACACACAATTACTTTAAATTTGTCAATTTATCTTATATTATCACACAATTCGAGAAATGGCAATTCAAAAATTCAATCCTACGACCTTTCCAAAATCACTGCTCCTTCTTTTTCTTGATGGTATCGACATAGCCACAAGTCTCGTCCGCACAGACCAGCTTGTTTCCCCTTTCCAGCATATAGCCGCCGCACTGCGGGCATTTTTCCTTGGAAGGCCTCTGCCAAGACATGAAATCGCACTCCGGATTGTTTTCACATCCATAGTACCTTCTTCCCTTCTTCGTCTTGCGAATCACCAGTTCCTTTCCACATTTCGGACAAGAAATCCCTATCTTCTCCAGATACGGTTTGGTATTGCGGCATTCCGGGAATCCCGGACAAGCAAGGAATTTCCCATGCGGCCCGTATTTAATGACCATGTTGCGCCCGCACTCTTCGCAGATGACGTCGGTCACCTCGTCCGCAATTTTCACGCTCTCCAGTTCCCTCTCGGCAACCTGCACCGCCTCCTCCAAATCGGGATAAAAATTACGCACGACTTCCTTCCACTCCACGCGCCCCTCCGCGATCATGTCCAACAGCCCTTCCATGTTCGCCGTAAAATTGACGTTCACGATGCTCTGGAACGACTGCTTCATGATATGGTTGACCACCTCGCCAATCTCCGTGATATATAGGTTCTTGCCCTCCTTCGTAACATACCGGCGGGCCAAAATCGTAGAAATCGTCGGAGCATAAGTGCTCGGACGGCCGATTCCCAGTTCCTCCAGGGTCTTCACGAGAGAAGCCTCCGTATAATGGGCCGGCGGCTGCGTGAAATGCTGTTTCGCCTCCAAATCCTTTTTCGTCAGCTTGGAATCCTTCCGAAGCCCGTGCACAAGCACGTTACTCTCTTCTTTCTCCTCGTCCGCTTCCGTATAGACGCTTCGAAAGCCCTCGAACGCCACTTTCGAAGTTGCCACCGTGAACATATATTTTCCCGCGCCAATCTTTACCGACGTCGTCTCATATTTGGCTGCCTGCATCCGGCTGGCCGTAAAACGTTTCCAAATCAACTGGTAAAGTCGAAACTGATCCCTGCTTAGGGAGTCCTTGAGCATCGCCGGCGTCCTGGTGATGTCAGACGGGCGAATCGCCTCGTGCGCGTCCTGAATCTTTTGCTCGTTTTTCTTCACGCCGCTCGACGTGGCGACGTACTCCGCGCCATAAACCTTCGCTACATACTCCCTCGCAGCCGCGTCCGCCTCTACGGAAATGCGGGTGGAGTCCGTACGCAGATAAGTAATGATGCCGACCGTCCCATTCCCCTTGATATCGATTCCCTCATATAACTGCTGGGCGATGCGCATCGTCTTCTGAGTGCTGAAATTAAGTGCCTTTGCCGCCTCTTGTTGCAAAGTACTGGTCGTAAACGGCAAGGGCGCCTTGCGAAGACGCTCGCCATTTTTGATATCCTTTATTTGAAATTCTGCCTGCTCGACCTCTTTTAAAATCTCGTCCAATTCCTTCTGCGAAGAAATTGTCATCTTTTTCTTGTCCGTCCCGTGGAACTTGGCAGTAAGCGGGCGCTTCTCCCCTTCCACTTGCAAGACCGCATCAAGGCTCCAATATTCCTCTGGTATAAAGGCGTTAATCTCCTCCTCGCGATCCGCTACGATTCGCAGTGCCACGGACTGCACGCGCCCGGCACTCAACCCCCGCTTCACCTTCGCCCACAAAAGGGGGCTGATGCGATATCCTATCATACGGTCAAGTTCCCGTCTGGCCTGCTGCGCGTCCACCAAATCCATGTCAATCTCGCGGGGAGCCTTCAACGAATCTTTTACGGCTTTCTTGGTAATCTCGTTGAAAGTGATACGACGCATCTTCTTGTCATCCAGCTTCAGCGCCTCAGCCAAGTGCCATGAAATCGCCTCCCCTTCACGATCAGGGTCAGTCGCCAGATACACTTTGTCCGCCTTCTTGGCCTCCTTGCGCAACCCCGCGAGGACGTCGCCCTTTCCCCGAATCGTGATATACTTCGGTTCGTAATCGTGTTCCACGTCAATTCCCAAATTACTCTTCGGGAAATCACGGACGTGCCCGTTCGACGCGGCAACCGTATAATTACTGCCAAGAAACTTCTTAATCGTCTTTACTTTTGCGGGTGACTCCACGATCACCAAATAATGTGCCATATTTCTACCCCTCCAAAACCAGTTTCAATATGCTAACTTCTCACATAGTAATTTTTCGATATCTGCCGGATATGCCCCTCTATCTCCAACGCCGCCAGACTTCCCAGCACCTCCTTCGCCGGAAGATGCGTTTCCTCAATCAAATCGTTTACACTTTTGGGTTGCAAACAAACAGAACTATACACCATATTTTCTCCTGTTTCAAGCACTTTTTCAGTTTCAGGGTTTTTTTGTGAAATTTTCCCAGAAACCGTTTTTCCATAAAATTCCAGTTCCTCCAACAGCAGTTCCGGGGACAAAAGAATCCCCGCCCCTTGCGCAATCAGCCGGTTACATCCACCACTTAACTCGCTGTCAATCATTCCCGGCAAGGCGTATACGTCCTTCCCTTGTTCCAGAGCAAAGTCCGCCGTAATCAGGGAACCGCTTTTTTCCTTTGCCTCCATCACCAGCACCACGTCCGACAACCCGCTGATAATCCGGTTTCTGCGGGGAAAATGAAATCCCTGCGGAGGGGTTCCCGGCGGAAATTCTGACAAAATCCCCCCGCCGCAGGCCAAAATGTCTTCATATAGTCCGATATGTTCCCTCGGATAACAAACATCGACGCCATTTCCCATCACGGCAAACGTCTTTCCCTTCCCCAAAAGCGCCCCCCGATGCCCCATCCCGTCAATTCCTCGCGCCAGGCCGCTGATAATTTGCACGCCGCACTCGGAAAGCCGTCTTGCAAACTCACACGCATGTTTTTCCCCATATGGCGTGCACCTCCTCGCCCCCACGACGGCGGCACCGCACGAACACTCCTCCGGCATTTCCCCCTTGACGTAAAGCGCATAAGGTTTGTCCGAAAGCTGCCCAAGCCTCTTAGGATACTTTTCGTCAAAAACGAGGACAAGACGTATGCCCTGCCTGCATAACTTTTCATAGCGTGCATGGACGTCCCAACTTTTTTGTGCCTGCTTTATTGTATGGCAGTCCTTTTCATTTAAGAACGAAAGTCGTTCCAATTCCGTTTCTTCTATATAATAAGCCGCTTTCGCCGATTTCATGTGCTGCCGCAGCAAATATTTTTTCCGACCAGACAATTTTTCCATCGCCGCCAACCAGTATTCATACTCCATCTCCTATCGCCCCCAATACTTTTTATCAAGCGTCCGATAGCCTATCGCCTCCCGAAGATGGACGACTCCGATTCGCTCCGCCCCGTCCAAATCCGCGATGGTACGGGCCACCTTGAGAATCTTATGGTACGTGCGAGCCGTCAGGGCAAGGCTAGAAAACGCCTGCCGCATCATTCGCTCTTCCTCCTCCCCTAACACGCAATACCGCTCGATTTCCTTCGTTTCAAGCATGGCATTGGACATAATTTTGCTGCCGTCGTAACGAACGTTCTGGATTTCCCTCGCCCTGCAAACCCGCTCGCGAATGGCGGCCGAACTCTCCTCCACGGCCTTCCCCGACAAGGATTCATATTCCACCTTGGGTGCCTCCACGCAGATGTCCATGCGATCTAAGAACGGCTGGCTCAACTTGCTTAAATAATGCTGTATCTGCCCCGGCGTGCAAGTGCAACGGTTCATGTCCGGATAGCAGCCGCACGGGCAAGGATTCATCGCGCCCACCAGCATGAAATTGGCCGGAAACTGATACGTGCCGTGCGCACGGGCAATGTGCACCTGCCCATCCTCCAACGGCTGTCTCAAGACTTCCAGCACACTCTTGGAAAATTCCGGCAATTCGTCCAAAAAGAGGACGCCCGCGTGGGCAAGACTGATCTCCCCGGGCGCGGGAATCGCGCCCCCTCCAACCAACGCGGCCCTGCTGGCCGTATGGTGGACGCTGCGAAAAGGACGTTTTCGAATCAAAGGACGCTCACTGTCAATCATCCCCAAAACACTGTACACTTTCGTAACCTCCATGCTCTCCTCGCGCGTCATCGGCGGAAATATAGTCGGAATCCGTTTGGCCGTCATTGATTTCCCACTTCCCGGCGGCCCGACAAGCAACAAATTGTGACCGCCTGCCACCGCCACCTCCGTTGCGCGCTTTACCGCCCCCTGGCCGCAAATGTCGCCATAGTCTGGCATCGCCACGTCCTCGCCCTCCTCTTCGTACGCGTCATGGTATCGCTCCGGCTCTATGGCATAATTTCCATTCAAATACTCCACCGTGTCCCGCAAAGTCTCCACCCCGATTACCGACACGCCCTCCACGAGCGCGCCCTCCGGCGCATTTTCCTTGGGGACAAGGCATTTCCCGATTCCGTTCTCTTTCGCCTCCAAAAGAATCGGCAAAATCCCCGGCACTTTTCGCACGCGCCCGTCCAACCCCAGTTCCCCTATGACCAACATGCCGCCAACATCCTTTTGCCGGATTTTTCCTAAAGAGACAAGTATCGCCACCGCAATTGGCAGGTCAAATGCCGCCCCCCTCTTCTTCACGTTTGCCGGGGACAAATTAATCACGGTCTTTTTGGCCGGAAAATCCAGTCCCGAGTTGCGGATTGCCGTGCGCACCCGCTCTGCCGCCTCCTTCACTTCCGACGAGAGATATCCCACCATGCTAAACGACGGAAGCCCGTTACTTACGTCCGCCTCCACACGCACGGGCTCCACTTTCAGCCCGACGATTGACGCGGATAATACCGTGCTAAAACTCACTTGCATCCTTCCTTTCCATAAAAATTTTGTCAAAATCAAAATAATGGATAAAAGTTGATTGCCTCGTACAATGCACTCTCACATTCGCCCTAGATTCACTTTGAAATCCTTGCTGCCAATGCCAGACGCATCGGCGAACCAGATGTCTGTATCTTAGCCGATTCCGTCACAAAAGTCAATTGGACATTTCTCGATTGCCATATTTTGTGAATGTTTACCAAATACCTTGTACCCAAAAAGAAATAAAATCGGAAAAGCACGAAATCTGTCCCTTTCTCATACACTATATCAAATGTCTTTCGAGGTGCAAGTTTGAAATCCTTTCCTCCTCCTCTATCCCCTTCGGAAGAAAAGTATTACATCCAAAAATACACCGAAGGAGATTTGCAGGCAAAGCATGTCCTGATTGAACGAAATCTCCGGCTGGTCGCACATGTCATAAAAAAATACCAGTATCTGGAAGAAGATTCCGAAGACCTGATTTCAATCGGCACGATTGGGCTAATCAAGGCCGTAGTCACTTTCAATTCTGCAAAAGGGAACCGACTTGCCGCATATGCTTCCAAATGCATCGACAACGAAATTCTCATGTACCTGCGTGCAAAAAAGAAAAGCAGCAAAGAAGTCTCGCTCTACGAGCCAATCGGCACGGATTGCGAGGGCAACGAAATCAAGCTCTATGACATTATCGAAACGGAAGAAGTCGATGTGGCGGAGAAACTATTTCTACGGGAAAATATTCAGAAACTTTATGAAAAAGTGGAAACCGAGCTTTCAAAACGAGAAAAACTGGTATTAAAAATGAGATACGGCCTATACAACGGGGAAGAATATACGCAGCGGGAGATTGCCAGGCAACTTGGAATCTCCCGCTCCTATGTCTCACGTATCGAAAAAAGTGCCGTGGAAAAGTTGCGGGCGTTCTTTTATACGCAGTGAGATTTGCGCCAGCCACGCCGCAAAACGATAAAATTCCTTGCGCGGTTGCGCAATCCATTTAAGCTGAGAGGGCAGATGTTCTACCCCTCAGCTTAAACGCCCTCTTTTCTCATAATATTTTCTTTTATTCTAACGGTCTCGGAACCTCTGGTTCAAAACAAAACGTTCCATCTTTATATCCGGCTTCTACTTCTGCCATTGTCAAGCTCTTTGTATAATCCTCTCCTTCGGGCGATATTAATCCCAAATCTCTTTTTGCCCTCAATGATACTTCTTCTGGATCCACGAACTCACGCAATTTCTTTTCAAACCATGTGATCACTTCCTGATATTTTGCTTTGCCAGCCAAATCATCCAGTTCGAACGGATCCTTCTGCATGTCAAACAATGTAGGGACGTCATCCACATAATACGTATATTTGTATCTTTCATTCGTCAACATGTACCAATCTTTACGGAAAAAATTACCATGGTATTCCGAAAACACCACTTCGCGCCCCACGTCTTTTTGTGTCACGACCTTCTTCCAACTAATCCCATCCCGGTCAGCTTCCGTTTCCAACCCTGCACAATCCAATATTGTCGGATATAAGTCTATCAAGCTAACCGGCATGTCCACCTTGTTTCCCTTGGGGATGTCCGGGCCTGAAAATATAAGCGGAACCCCGACCGAGCCCTCATAGGAGCACTGCTTGTAAAAAATCCCGTGTTCTCCCAGTGACTCTCCATGATCCGATGTATATATAATGTAGGTATCTTCCAACATCCCCTCCGCTTCCAAGGTGTCCAATATTTTTCCAATCATTTCATCCATGCAGGTAACCATGCCATAATATGCCGCCAACGTTCTTTTGATGTCATCTTCCGACAAATCAACCAAATT
The DNA here is from genome assembly GCA_948468385.1 of uncultured Faecalicatena sp. Lineage (GTDB taxonomy): Bacteria > Bacillota > Clostridia > Lachnospirales > Lachnospiraceae > Schaedlerella. The sequence goes on from CAOKHZ010000004.1 coordinate 50,335, forward strand.
TTGTGCCCTTTGAAAATTCTGAATCTCCAGATGAAGCCTCGGGTTCAATGGAATCTGAAAATCAACGGGCATTTCCAGTTTCTCTTTGTCATACATTTTCAAATACCGCTCCGGCACCGTAAACGGCCAGTGCGGATATAAAAGTCCAACGTACAATGCCCATGGTTCATCTTTATCCTTTCCCTTTTCCCTCAAATATTCACAAGCCCATTCCGTCACAATCCTATCATGATCATAAAAGCCCAACTCATCATCATGGCCATTTTTTCCATCAGTCACAATCTCTTTCCGAATTCCAGAATGAATGATATGTTCTCTTTTATCTTTTCTCACATATCCATTCAACCTTGACAAAAGTGGGGACGTCCTCGGATATACCTCATAAGCGCCCCTTTTTTCAATTATTCTATAATTCGTAAATCCCCCATCCTGATACTCTCCGCAAAAATCCATTTTTCCAAGCATGGTGGAAGGAATTCCTGCACCGTCCAGTCTCCTTGGCCAGGTCATCTCACCCCGGTCCAACGGCACGCCTATAAACCAATTATCAATCTGATTGACATATTTTCCCGTAATAAAGCTCATCCGGCTTGGCGTACACACCGGACAAGTACAATATGCCCTTGTAAAAACCGTTCCCCTTTTTGCCAGTCTGTCCAGATTTGGCGTTTTCACGCAAGAATGCCCTAAATAGGAACAGACATGCGGATGATGTTCATCGCTACAAATCACTAAAATATTCGGTTGCTTCATTGTCATTATCCTTTCACTCCTGATGATATGATTCCACTGACGTAATACTTTTGCAAACATAAAAACAAAATCGCTACCGGAAGAATGATCAACGTTGTCGCCGCCATTACATATCCCCAATTCGTCACAAATTCCGTGCTGAAATTGCTCAGTGCCAATTGAACCGTTCTCATTTCATCTTTATTGGTCAAAATCAGTGGCCACGTATACTGATTCCATGTCGTCACCGCCTTCAAAAGTCCCAATGTGACCAGGGTGGGCTTGCTCAAAGGCAAATAAATGTTCCAAAACACACGAAACCTGGAGCACCCGTCCAGCACTGCCGCCTCATCCAGAGATTTTGGCAATGTCATGAAAAACTGCCGGCACAGAAACACGCCAAACGGATGTGCCACAAACGGAATAATCAAACCTGCATAGGTATTTAGAAGTCCCGTTCCGCCAACTCCAAAAATATCATTCCCCCCTGCCAGCGGAAATGTTTTCAATTCCAAAAAGACCGGGATCATAATGACCTGCTCCGGAATCATGAGTGCGACCAGGGAAAACGCAAACAACAAATCACGTCCCGGAAATTTCAATCTCGTAAATGCATACGCCGCCATTGAATTTAAAAACAAGCTTGCCAAAACCGTGACCGCGGTGATAAAAATGCTATTTGCAAAATATCTCGCCCAGTTTCCCGTCGACATGGCCCCAATAAAATTATCCAGAGAAAACTCTTTTGGGAACAAACTGAAATACGGTTGCTGCAGTTCCGCCGGACTTTTGAACGCCGTCAACAACATAATCAAAAAAGGAAACAAAAATATCATCGCCAATACCGCCATGACAACGTATAATGCCATTTTCTTAATTTTCATTTTATTTTTCATCGCTTTCTCCTCACATTTCAACGCCGCTTCCTCGTTTGCTAAACCGAAATGCAAAAAACACAAACACGCCCATCAACAGCATCAGCAATACGGATTCTGCAGACGCATATCCCATTTGATATTTTAAAAACGCCCGCGTATAAATCTGATGCACGATGGTAGTCGTCGCGTTCATCGGTCCGCCACCAGTCATGACATTTACCTGTTCAAACATATTGAAACTGTTAATCATTCCCGTGATAAACAAGAAAAACGTCGTTGGAGAAATCAAAGGAAATGTAACTTTCCAAAACACCTGCCACTTATTTGCTCCGTCCACGATTGCCGCCTCATAATAACTCTCGTCAACGCCTTGCAGTCCTGCAAGATTGACCAGCATATTGTAGCCGACCCCCTTCCATATCCCCATGACAATAATGGCAGGTAGTGCCCACCGTGAATCTGCGAGCCAATTTATTGAATTGATCCCAAATATTTTCAAAATGTAATTAAAAAAACCTTTTGTCGGATCCAACATCCAGATCCAAATAATCGAGACCCCCACCATAGAAGCAACGTATGGCAAAAAATAGGCCGCCCGAAAGGCATTCGATTTTACCAGCTTGGAATTGACCAACAGTGCAAGGGCCAATCCTATCACCATAACGCCAAAGTGCGCAAATAACACATAAATCAAAGTATTAAATAACGCTTTTATAAAATACTGGTCTTGAAAGATTTGAACATAATTTGCAAATCCTATAAAATTAGGTTCTTCAAAAATTTTTCGATCCGTAAAGCCATTCCAGATTGTCTGCAAAACCGGTACCAGATATATAAAAAGAAAAACCATATAAAACGGTGCGATCATCAAATATCCCAATACGGCTTGCCGAAAACCAACTTTTACCTTCATGCCCATTTCCTCCTGCCATCTAGGCGAGGGGGGAGTATCCTCCCCCGCCCGTCAATTCAACTGTGCGTCTGTCTTTATTAAATTTTCCGCGTCATTTAACGCTTCCTCCACGCTCTTTTCCCCATAGAGAACCTCTTGTTGCGCATTTCGCACGGCCTCTCCATAGGATGTCATCCAATCCGTTTTGGGAAATGGCACGCCTACGGCAATAGATTCGCTTGCCGGAACGTTTACCTTTTCATTTAAAAGTTTGTATTCCTCGTTCAAAGACTTATACGCAGGAGCAACATTCGCATTCTCCATCCGATTCCTATTTGCCTCTTCTGTCATCAAATAGGAAATCACGTCCCAAGCCGCATCTTTATCTTTTGATGCCGCGTTGATCGAAAAGAGGCGGAAGCCACACCAAGTCGAATCTTCCCCGTCATCTGCCGGAACATAAGAACAAATCCCAATCTCATCCTTCAGGGAAGGATCGTTTGCAATCATTGCCGAGATTTCTTCCGTAGTAATATACGCCATTGCCGACTCCGACGTTTGGAATGAACGGAGGGTCTGGGCACCCGGTGCCGGATTATACAAAATGGAATACGGCATAATATCTGCAAAATATTGCAACGTCCTTATCCCTGCCGCATCCGCAATCTCAGGCAGGTTCGTCTTCGGATCATATAGACGGCTCCCCGCTTGTCTTGCCATCAACGTAAACAACCTGAAATCCGCCGGTTCCAGAGAAAAACCGCCTCGAACCACTGTATCCCCATCTTTTACCACCAGCTTCTTGGCATATTCCATCATCTCGTTCCAATCCTTCGGCGGTTTTTCTGGATCAAGCCCGGCTTCCCGGAAAAAATCCTTTCTCCATACAAACACGCACGGTGTCGGCGCATATGCAAGCCCATATGTTTTCCCATCGTCCAACATCTTACCCGCTTCCAAATAATTTTCAATTATCTCCCCTTTATTTTCCCATGCATCCAGATAATCGTCCAACGCAAGATACTGCTCCATATGTGCCCGTATTGAAATCTGGTCCACTCCCGTTTCAACAATGTCCGGAGCTGTTCCGCCGGCAAAAGCAGAATTAAACTTCGTCGCAAAATCTCCAAGGGGCACAAATTCAATAGAAACCTCGGCCATTCCATCCTCTTTTTCATTATAGGCATCGATGTCCGCCTTTAACGCCTTGCATATTGCATCCGTTTCAGTTCCCCTGATCCAAAATACCAATTTCGTCTTTCCGCTTTCTTCCGACCCTTGTTCGCCATCTGACGCCTGCTTTCCGCACCCGCTTACCATTCCGGCTATGGTTCCGACCAATAAAATCGCCGTCAAACATGCGGCAAGTACCCTTTTTTTCATTTCTGTTCCTCCTTTGTTATTTAGTATCTCGAAATCTCTTGTCATTCATGTACCTGACTTATCGATTTCTCTTATGCTCATATTATATATTATGAATTCTTTTATGTCAACCGATTTCATAATAATGTTTCATTTTTTTCATATATATATCTTTCTATTTTGAAAAACGTATGCTATACTTATAAAAATACTAGAAACACATACCTTTCAGGAGGAACGACATGGACAAAGTAAAGTTTACTGATATTTCAAAAAAGTGCGGCGTATCACCCACGACAATTTCGCGCTATTTCAATCACCCTGAACTTTTATCGCAAAACACAAGAAATGCCATTGAGCGTGCCATTCAAGAACTAAACTATACTCAGAACAACCTTGCCCGCATGCTTAGTACCGGACAATCCAACCTTGTAGGAGTTATTTTTCCCCACCTGCACTTAAGTTTTTATACAGAAATTTTAAACCAACTGGTAAAACATGGGCAGCAGAAAGGGTGGCATTTCATCGTCTATACGTCTCCAAAGACCAGGGATGAAGAATTGCATCTTATTAATGACTTATTAGCGTATCAAATCAAAGGATTAATCCTCCTTAGCCACGTCCTATCTCCCGAAGATATCGAGTCCCTTCCCGTTCCCGTCATTTCCATTGAACGCATCGGAGGACGATTCAAGCAAATCAATAATGATAATTTCACGGGCGGAAAGCTCGCGGGCAACCTCCTGATTCGCAATAATTGTGATGTATTTCTCCACATTAACAATGATTATCAGGAAGATTGGCCTTCCTTCAAGCGAATTCTTGGATTTGAGCTGGCCGTAAAGGGACTTCCTTATGAAATGTATATTGAAAACGATTTCACAGACCCATATTCGCCTGCCGCCTCTCTGTCCATGGAACAACTGCTTAATAAAATCACGAAAAAATATGGCCGCAAAAAGATTGGCGTATTTTGTTCCAATGACGATATTGCCCGTTTATTTGAGCGATACTGCATACGAAGCAGCATTAAGATTCCGCAAAACATTGAATTGATCGGGTATGACAATTCCACCGTATCCGAATACGCCGTTTACCCCATCACTTCCATTGCGCAGAACATTCCTATGATGGCCCAAATCGCCATAGAGTCTTTAGAAAATTACATTCCTTGCGAAAGCATTGTCCCGGCAACGCTAATCGAAAGAGATTCCACCTCTCGACCAGACTGCGAAGAAACCTCCAGACCATAAATCGGTTTGGAGGTTTCTTCTATTCCCCTTCTTGTTTTATACTGTCGGAGTGGCTCGAAAGGCATTCTCCGTCCTATCCATGACTACTTCCGCCTCACTCCCGGAATCAAGAACCGTATTCTGTCTCGCTTCCTTTTCTATCAACACCGTCGTCACTTTAAGCGGTGCCAGGCTGTCACTTGCAAGAAGCGCTTCGACCTGGGCAGAATAGCACCCCTCATCTTCTTTTTCCCTCTTTACCGATGTTTCTGCCATGGCAACAATATGGTTCGAAGAAATGAAATTCCCTACACCTGAAACGACATGTATGATAACCGGCACGGTTCCTTTCGGCTTGATGTCATCTTTTTTGACCGTTTCAGAAATATGATTCGCCATGATGGAATTATAGTTCCCGCTAACATTCAGAATTCCATACCCGTCATCCTGGCCGTTATCACACGCCAGCATCGGCTTCCATGGTTCATAATCACGGAAAAAATGATTTGACGCAATCATATTGTCCGAGCACTTTCCGCAAAACACTAACATGCCAGGATAAAAGGAATGAAATCTATTGCCCGTAATTGTAGACCTCATCACATTCTCAAAGTGAACGCTGCTCATTCCGCGAGGGAAGATATTGTTCGTTGCAATTAACAGTCCCCCGAAATTTTGCGCATAAATAGAATACCCTTTATAACCTGCCCCCATCAGGTTGTCCGTAATCTTGGAAGCTTGTCCCCATCCCCTCAACTCTATGCAGCTTCCACATTCTGCTATAAAATTGTCATGTATTGCCAGCGCGTCCGCGTGATAAATGACAATTCCATGCTCTAAATACACAAACCCCATCCCCGTAATACGAAAGGAATCTTGTGCGCTCTCAACATAAATCCCCGTTTTTCCGTTTTTATACGTATTTTCCCCGCTCGTCTTTTTAGTTCCGTCATCTACAAAATGCAGCCCGTCAATACAAAAATTTTCAAATTCCACCGAGCTGATGCGCGGCTCACCATCCCTTTTCACATAAAACGCGGCACCACTGCGTTCCTCTTCATCAGACGCCGCGGGCAAATCCACCAGAATGCGACTGCCGCCGGGCCATATTTCATGCCAGTTCTCCAATTCATCCTCCGGCGTATTAAAGCGAATACTAGACGATGTGAAGCCATGGCCTGAACCCATGATTTTTAAATAACTAATATCTATGACGACTTGTGTGGCCAAACGGTAGTCGCCAACGGGCAAGTAAATAACCGCCCCTGGTTTTCCTCCCTCATTTTCATCAGAATCTGTCTGTCTGATTTTAATATCCGCAATTATACTATTCATTACGGCCCCGATATCCTGATACGGATCTCCAGTCTTCCATTTTGTCACATCATAAAAATTTCTTCCGTCCATAAAAGCTCCTCCTAACACTATACTCGGCTTGCTAAAAACGATTCACGTCTTTTAACCCGCACGTTTTCATCTCCTTGATAAATACAGTACCTCCATATGCCCGAATTTTCAACTGGTTCTGTTCATCTGCCGCAAATATATTATTTGAATGATTATTCCGATATCGGTCCGTAAAGATTTCCAATGAGCTCTGATCTGAAAAAACGTGCACGTCCAACACCTTTTTCCCTTTCAAATACATCACGCTTCTTGAAACACCACTGCTCCATCCATCCGCATTCGTCCTATCCACCCGTAATTCGGCATTTTTGAAATCAAATATACACGCCGTCTTTTTTCCGTTTCCGCAACGCAAATCCAACTCCAGCTTATCTGCATTCGTTTTCACAAGGTCTATTTCCATCATCAATTCAAAACTAACGCCATCTCCTGCCGTGATCCCTATATCTTCTTCCATCACGGCCAATTCTCCTTTGCTTTGCAAGTCTTTTCTTAACGTTGCCATCTCCTCGACGGGAAGAAATTGCAATGTGTCATCTTCAAGCATGCGCACTTCCCGTGGAATATTAAAAAACCCGCACCAACCCTCCTTATATGTCGGTCCCCAGTCTTTCCACTGAGGCATCCATTCCCACTCATTGGACCATCCGACCACAATCCGCCTTCCATCCGGTGCTTGAAAAGATTGAGGCGCATAAAAATCCAACCCCCAGTCCATCTCACCGCTTACATGATAATCAAATTTCCCGGTATCATAATCAAAGTCTCCCACAAAATATACGGCCGTATGATCCCCCGCATTCATTGGCGAAAATGAAAGAACGTACTTTTCCCCCAACGGATAAAAATCCGGACATTCCCACATGCTCCCCCATTCTCCCCTGCTCTCCGCCAGTACATTGAAAAACTCCCATTGTAACATGTCCTTCGAACGATATAACAGTGCCTGCCCCCGATTGCCCCGACTCGCCCCGCACACCAAATAGTAAGTATCTTCATGTTTCCAAACCTTAGGATCCCGGAACTGATCTTTCGCCACACCTTCCGGGGCAGTCAAAACCGGATTTTTTTCATATTTTTTGAAGTGTATCCCATCTTCGCTATATGCGATACATTGTGTTTGTTCAAATCCATCCCCTTCATTCGTCGATGCCGTAAATACCAAATATAACCTGCCGCCACATTCAATTGCGCTTCCCGAAAAACAACCGCCATGCAAATGATTGTCATACGCCTCACTAGGCGCGAGCGCAAGCGGAAGATATTCCCAGTGCAGCATGTCCTCACTCACCGCATGCCCCCAATGCATCCATTCCCAAAAGCCATGATATGGATTATACTGGAAAAAAAAGTGATACTTTCCCCGAAAATAAATCAAACCGTTCGGATCATTCAACCATCCCGTTTGTGCCATAAAGTGATAATGCTGACGCATTTTTCCGTCTTTCACCTTATCCTTGCCACATTCAATTTCCCGCTGTGCCCTCTTAATATTTTTTTCCATTATTTCATAAGACATTTCGCACCTCCGCTTTATGGAACGGGTTCCACCTTTGCGCAAAAAAAGAAAGGCTTTTTATGGAACGGGTTCCACCTTTGTATAAAAAAACATATATTTTTATTATATTCTTTTTTTTCCATATGTCAATATTTTTTTCTAAATAATAACTATTTTTTCTGCCCACTTATTTCTGCCCTATCTATAGGGGCTGTACGCCTGCCATCCGATAATGTGATTGTGTCAATGGGCATCCCGCCTTGCCGTAAGCAATTTAAAATGGCGGGATGCCATTACAATCCGCGAAAGTTACGCCATGAATTGTAGTATCTCTCTCTTTAATATGAACTTGCAACATAACTTTCAGATTTATATACTCTTCTCCGGCAATCAATTTTCCAACTAACCTTACCGCTTCCTTCGCAAGTTCCTCTATTGGTTGAACAATGGTTGTCAATCTCGGCTCCGTAAGTTTTGTAATGAAGGTTCCGTCATAGGAGATAATCTTCACATCTTCTGGTATCCTTAAATGTCTCCGTCTTACCTCGTTCATGCATTCAATTGCCAGCCAATCCACCGCAAAAATCCCATCAAACTCCAATTGCCTTGCAAATACATCCTGAACAACCCTCTGATAATACTCCGAGTCAAACCGATTCCGCTTCAATTCATAGTCACACGTCTCTACCCCTCGCTTTTTCATCACACGGTCAAATTCATAATGCCTCTCGTGGTACGGAGAACCCACCGCCGTATCGCCTCTAAAATGCAAGACTTTTTTACATCCACTACGAATCAGTGCCTCTGCCGCCAACCGTCCCCCCTCTTCATGGTCAACCGCAACCGTTGGAATATGCTCCCCCAGATATCGATCCAATGCCACGATGGGCTTATGAATTTTTCCATATTCCTCTACATCTAATGTATGTACCCCCGTAATCACCCCATCCACGATGTGACGATTTAACATATCAAGATATTCCAACTCGGCGTTACTTGCTTTTGCCGTATTGCACAGCATCATCTTAAATCCTGACGCATACAATTCTGTCTCCACATAATCCACGAATTCAGCAAAAAAAGGATTTGATACGTTTGGAACAAGCACCGCGACAATTCCTGTTCTTTTATGGTACAGATTTCTAGCCAGCTCGTTCGGAGTATAATTCAATTCATACATGGCATTTCTTATCTTTTTCCTCGTCTCCTCAGCCACATAACCACTGTCATTCAACATTCTTGACACTGTGCCGACACCGACGCCCGCTCTTTTCGCAACATCCTTAATTCCCGCCATGGCATCTCCTTCTCATTGCAATCCTCAGTCCTTCTCCACATAATCAGGGCATCCGTTTCCGAATGCCCTGATTTTGCCCCTCCGCACTTCGCATCAGCCTTTTTTTCTCGTCAACTCCCGAAAGCCTTTGGCAATCCCATGCATCGCCTCCGACATCATCATGATGACGGCTCCCGCCGCAATGAAGAAATCGGCCAGATTGTACGTGAGGCGCGTAAGCTTCTCCTTCTTCGTCTCAAATCCCACATAATCAATCACGTACCCGCGAAACCACCGGTCAAACGTGTTGCTCCACGCTCCCGCCGTCAAAAGGGAAAGCGCAACCTTTTTGCCAAACCTTCCCTTCCGAAGCAACGTGAACAACTGGTAAATGGTCAAAATCACCGCCGCGTACGCGGACGTGTACTTTACGATTTCCGGCTTTTCCTTCAGTATGTTCAGGCAAAATCCCTTGTTATATACCTTGCGCAATATCACCTTGCCGCCAAAGGCGGTACGCTCCTCGCCTTGTTTTAAATACCCTTCCATCACCGACTTCATCGTGATGTCGAGCATGGCCAAACAAGCGGTAATGCTAATCAGTACCAGAATCACCATCCCTTGCTTCTCCTTCTCTTGATTTTTTGCCGCTTACTTTTCCTTATTCCGCTTTATTCTCCTCTTCACTCGCCGCGTCCGCCGTGTTCTTCACCGCATCCGCCGCCTCTTCTGCCACCGTTTCCACGGTCTCTTCCATCACGTCCACAACGTTCTCCGCCGCGTCTTCCATCTTCTCGGACACCTTGTCTGCCATCTCTCCCGCCTTTTCTGCAGCTTTTTCCGCATATTCTCCCGCTTTATCCACTGCCTTTTCCGCATATTCACTGGCTTTATCTATCGCTTCTGCCGCGTACTCCCCGGCTTTTCCCGCCATCTCGTTCATGACGCTTACCGCCTTGTCGGCATACTCGCCGGCCTTCTCCTTGGCATTTTTCAGCTTTTCCTCCATGTTGACGGACTCGGCCTTCGGCTTCTCCGGTGCTTTCTCGCCGCAATATGGGCAATAGGCCACGTCCCTCGCCACCAGCTTGCCGCAGCTAGGGCATGCGTATTCGCCCTTTACCTCGACGATTTTCTGCAGGTACTCCTCAATACTTTCCTCCCTGCTCTGGATGGCTTCGCATAAGCCGGATGCCTCCTCGCTCATGATTCCGCCTTCCTTGAACTGGTCATACACCATCTTGCCAAGCGCAATCATGTCGTTCTCGTTGCTGCGCTCCAGCGTGCGTATCTGGCTCTTCAGCTTTTGGATCTCCATCGCCTCCCCGGCCTTGTTCGTCATCGTCTCCGCCGTCTCTCCCAATCGCTTCCCCAAATCTTCAAAAAATGTTCCCATAATAACGTCTCCTTTCAAAATCAGCTTCTATAATTGTTTCTATTTCTTTCCATTATACCCCTTTCTGCGAGAAGTTCAAACAATTTCTGTTTTTTTATATTCTTTATAATTTGATAATATTTATACCTCCACCGTCATATACTGTTTCAAAACATACGGAGTTTTATTTTTATGCCTGAAAACACGCCCTGCCGCGAAGAAATCCTCTCCGAAGATTATCGCGACTTTGTCATCGGAGGCATCTCCTCGGACTTCCTTACAAATTTACCGCTTGACGAATATTGCACGCAAACGGCCGACTTCGAATACAAATGCCTTTATCTTCCCGCCCTCCTGGCGGAACCCATCACCTTTGACCGTTTTCCCTATTACACGATTCCCAAATGCTATGCTCCTATAAGCCTCGAAGCACTAAACCAGACCGGCATCCTGCAAATTCAGAACTTCCCTTCGCTACAATTAAAAGGCGACGGAATCCTGATTGGTTTTTTAGACAGCGGAATCGACTACACGCTGCCCATTTTCCGCAATCTGGACGGCACCAGCCGCATCGTCGGCATCTGGGACCAGACGATTCAGGATGGCTCTCCACCGGAACTTTTTTCTTATGGTACCGAATACTCCAAGGCGCAGCTTGACATTGCCCTGCGCGATGAAAATCCATTCGGTATCGTCCCCACCACGGACACGGACGGGCATGGTACCTTCGTCGCCAGTCTGGCGGCTGGCAGCGGGAACGCGGGCGAGTCCTTTCTCGGGGCCGCCCCGGAATCTGCCATCGCCGTCGTAAAATTGAAACAAGCCAAACAATACCTGCGGAACTATTATTTCATTCCAGAAAGCACGGTCTGTTACCAGGAAACCGACCTGCTCCTTGGAATAAAATATCTGACCAACCTTGCTGCACGGCTTGCGCTCCCCCTGATCGTATGCGTCACCGTTGGAACCAGTTCGGGCGGACATATCGCAATTCTACCCTTTTCCAACAGCCTGGACTCCTACGCCGCCCGCTATAACTGCATTCCGGTCATCGGCGTGGGCAACGAAGCCGACAAGAGGCATCATTACCAAAGTGGCCTGCAAGACGCGTCCGACACGCGTATGGTGGAAATCCGCGTCGGGGAAAACGTCACCGGCTTTACACTGGAACTTTGGACTTCCATCCCCAACCTATTGTCGGTTTCCTTGGAATCTCCGGGCGGGGAGAGCACCTCCGACATTCCGCTGCGCGTCGAAGGCAACATCAATTATTCCTTCTTGTTAGAACGAACACGTGTAAGCATCGACTATAGAATCGTCGTGGAAAAGACCACTGCGGAATTGATTTTCTTCCGCTTCCAAGCACCGTCTACCGGCATCTGGAAAGTCCGGGTCAAACCCGTCCGCATACTGGACGGCATGTTCCACATGTGGCTTCCCGTCACGGAATTTTTGAGCGGAGACGTATTTTTCCTGGAATCCAATCCATATTATACCATCACCAACCCGGGAAACACCATGCGTCCCCTCGTAATGGCGTATTATGACGGCAATAACAACGCACTTTCCTTAAGCTCCGGTCGCGGCTACGAGCTTGCCGGGAAATATCATCCCGACCTCGCCGCCCCCGGCATCAACGTCCGCGGAGCACTCCCCGGAGGACGTTATGCCACCCGCTCCGGCTCCTGCATCTCCGCCGCCATCTCCGCCGGAGCCGCCGCCCTTTTACTCCAATGGGTACGCAACTACGGGGGCACGGTGGACGGCGTGCCCGCCGCCGACGCTTACCTGATCAAGGCGTTGTTCCTCATCGGCGCAGTACAGCCCGCCAATATGACCTTCCCAAACCGGGAGTGGGGATACGGCCAGCTAAATCTTTTTCAAGTGTTTGAAGAATTACGGAGACTATGACGCGCCCTGCCATCCGTAACTCCATCCTTCTCCGATGGCACTCGAACCGTTTTTGCATCACTCCGGCCACTCACGTATCAAGCCGGCAACCTCGTCAAGGTCTATCTGCAATTTACCATCATAAAGGGCAAGCCCCGCCTTGCCCTCCAACGGATGGATGCACGGGATGTCCCAATTGACAAAGTCGTAAGTAACCAGCAACCTTTTCTCCGGATCGACAATCCAGTACTCCCGCACTCCCGCGTCGGCATATTTTTGCAATTTTTTCGTGTAGTCCTTCTTGCGCGTGGATTTCGATATCACCTCCAACACGAAATCCGGTGCCCCCATGATGCCCCAGCGCTTGATCTTGCCCGGATCGCACAAAATGACCAAGTCCGGTTGAACCATCGTCTTGTCATCGCAATCCAGCCGCACGTCCAACGGGGCCGACAGCGGGATGCATTCACCACCTTTTTCTCGAATAAACGCGCCAATCTGGAAAAGCAGAGCCGCCGCAATCCTCTGGTGCACGAAGTCCGGTGCCGCCATGTCATAAATCACGCCGTCAATCAGCTCCGCCCGGACGTCATGTGGCAAGGCATAATAATCATCCAAAGTATACTCGCCCTGCTTTCGCCTTCTCCTCCCGCCATAAGAAAACGCCGCCTCTCGCACGACGTCTGCCGGCACCTCGTCCCGGTCTTTCAGATAATGAAACTGCTGCGAATCATGGTCATCCCATCTTTTCAAGCCTTCTCCCGAGCTTGCTTCCGTGCCGCCAAGCACCTTCTCGATGGCCTGCCTCGTCTTGTATCGCGGATGTTTTGTCTCACCGTTAAAAATCTTCTGTAGCGTCCCCAACGGAACGCCGCTGCAAGCCGACAACTGCGCCATGGTATATCCCTTCTCCTGCTTCACCCGTCTCATTTCCTCTATGGTCATGAAAATCCCTCCTTCCGTCAACGTCAAAATACGGCTACTTTTCCGTGTTTTGCGGGTCTCAAGGCTATGCTTTTTATGCAGGCACAAAACGCATGCCTTAAGCTCCTGATAACATCATCATATCATAGTGCCGTCCAAATTTCAACCATTATCCACCCGTTTTTTATCCGTTTACAAAATAAAACAAAAACAGTATAGCTTTTACACTATACTGCCTTATTCATCCAGTTGCTACTCACGGATGATGACCGTGAGTATAACTTCAACCTTTCACTTAATTCAGCCTTGGCACCGGTTGCCCGCGAAGTTCGATTAGCGGCCCGCCCGTCCCTTCTATGTAGGCCCTCGTAATCGTCACCTGCCCGATGCCGTCATCCTTGGGAATCTCATACATGATGTCCAGCATGAACTCCTCGATAATCGCCCGCAAGGCCCTCGCCCCGGTATCCTTCTCCATCGCCTTTTCGGCAATCGCCTCCAACGCTCCGTCGTCAAAAAGCAGGTTCACCTCGTCGAGTGCCAATAGTTTCTGATACTGCTTGAGAATGGCATTTTTCGGCTCCTTGAGTATCTTTACGAGCATCCCTCGATCCAAGCCCTGCAAGGTGAAAATAATCGGCAGGCGGCCGATAAACTCCGGTATCATGCCAAACTTGCGCAAATCCTCCACCGTCACCTTGTCGAGTATGTTCTTCTCCTTGTCGTACTTATCCTTCAAGTCAGCGTTAAACCCCATCGACGACTTCTTATTTAGACGTTCTTTGATGATTTCGTCCAAATCCGGGAACGCGCCGCCACAGATGAAGAGGATGTTTTTCGTATTCACGGTGGTCAACGGCACCATGGCATTCTTACTGTTCGCCCCCACCGGCACCTCGACCTCGCTGCCCTCCAGTAGCTTTAACATCCCCTGCTGCACGGACTCCCCGCTGACATCGCGCTGGTTCGTGCTCCGCTTTTTGGCAATCTTGTCAATCTCGTCGATAAAGATAATCCCTTGCTCGGCGCGATCCACGTCATTGTCCGCCGCCGCCAAAAGCTTCGACACGACACTCTCAATGTCATCGCCAATATATCCCGCCTCCGTCAAGGACGTCGCGTCCGTAATGGCCAGCGGCACGTCCAAAAGCCTCGCCAAGGTCTTGACCAAGAACGTCTTCCCGCTCCCGGTTGGCCCAATCATCAGCATGTTAGACTTCTCTATCTCGATGTCGTCCACGGTGTCGGTCGCCACACGCTTGTAATGGTTGTAAACCGCCACCGACATGGCCTTCTTCGCCTGCTCCTGCCCCACCACGTACTCGTCAAGGCGAGCCTTAATCTTGTGTGGTGCCGGAATGTCATGGATATCTAACTTTTTAAACTTTTTCGTTTCTTTTTTCTTTTTCTTCTTAATCTTCTGCTGCGGCGGAATGCCGTTCTCCAAATCCGACATGTTCATAAACTGAATGCCTGGTATGTTAAATCCCTGCATGTTCAGGTTGTTCATAATCTGGTTGTAATCAAATCCGCTTCCCGACATCAAATCAAAACTCTTCTGCATGCAGTCCTTGCAAATGGTAATGTTGTTAGGAAGGGACATCATCGGTCCCGTCACTCCCTCTGGACGGTGGCAGACAAAGCAGACTTTTTCATACTCATTTTCCTTGTCATCCTCTTGTACGGACCCGACCTCCTTCTTCTCCTCCTGGCCATCTTCCGTATCAACTAGCGTAAAATCATTCTCAGACATGTTCTCATCCTCCCGTACCCCTATAGTATATCTGAAAACCGCGCAATATACAAATGAACTTTTTCTAAACCCAACTTTTTCTAAACCGTAAAATCCCGTTCACACGGGCGCGTTCACCGCCCTCACTCCATCATCGACAAAAATTCGTCCTCTGATATAATGGGAATCCCCAGCTCTCTCGCTTTCTTATTTTTCGACGATGTTGACTGCACGTCATTATTAATCAGATAGTCCGTCTTCGATGTCACTGAGCCGGTCACTTTGCCGCCCTTGCTTTCAATCAATTCCTTCACCTCGCCACGGTTCGCAAAATGCGAAACGCTCCCGGTAATCACGAAATTCTTCCCCGCAAAAATCTGCGTCGAGGCTTCTCCATCCTCTTTTTCAGGAAGTTCCACTTCCTCAAGCAAACGATAAAATAATTCCTTATGCCCTTCTTCCGCGAAATATTCCACGAAAGTTCCCGCGATCACGTCGCCCACTCCAGAAATCTCGCCAAGTTCCTCCCGCGTGGCGTTCACGATTTTTTGTGGGTCATTGTCAAACGCCTTGCAAATCATTTTCGCGTTGGCCAGACCGATATTCAAAATCCCCAGCCCATATACCAGTCTCGGCAGCGTCGTCTCCCGCGCCCGTTTAACACTATTTTGCAAATTGACGTACGACTTTTCGCCAAAACCTTCCATATTCTTGATTTCTTCCTCATATCGCTCCAAATGGAAAATGTCCACAAAGTCCTTGACGAACCCGCTTAGGATGAATTTCTCCAGCGTTGCCTCCGAAAGCCCCTCGATATTAAGCGCGTCCCGGCTGACAAAGAGGGCGAACGCCTTCACCTGCTTTGCCTGGCACTGCGGATTGGTGCAATACAAAGTCTTCGTCTCGTTGTCCATTGAAATCTTCGTCGCCCCGCCGCACACCGGGCAGGCCTTGGGAATTTCAACATTGCCGCTACGGGTCAAATTCTCGGAAATTTGCGGGATAATCATGTTGGCCTTATACACCTGCACGGTATCGCCGATTCCCAGTTCCAATTCCTCCATGATACTTAGATTGTGCACGCTCGCCCGACTGACCGTCGTCCCCTCGAGCTCCACCGGCTCGAAGATGGCGACCGGGTTGATCAGGCCGGTGCGCGAAGGACTCCACTCGATTTCCAACAGCTTCGTGTCCCGAATCTCGTCAGCCCACTTAAAGGCGAACGAATCACGCGGGAACTTGGCCGTCATCCCCAGCGACTGCCCGTAGGCAATGTCATCGTAGACCAGCACCAGCCCGTCGGAGGGAAAATCATTTTCCGCAATCTTGGAGGCAAACCATGCAACTTCTTCCTCCACCGTGTCCGCCGTGACCACGTGGTGTTCCACCACGTCAAATCCCTGCCCTTGAAGCCACGAAAGCTGCATTTCCCGGGAGTTTCCAAAATCCATCTCTTCCGCCCGCACCAACGTAAAGGCGTAGAAATTGACGTTTCGCCTTGCCGTCACCTCGTTACTTAACTGACGCACGGACCCGCTGCACAAGTTGCGGGGGTTTTTATATCTCGCGTCCACGTCTTCGATTTGCGCGTTGATTTTCTCAAAATCGTGATAGCCGATGACGGCCTCTCCCCGCAACACGAGTTCTCCCTGATAAGGAATGTGCAAGGGAACATTTTTAAACACCTTCGCGTTATTGGTAATGACCTCGCCGACTTCCCCATTCCCACGGGTAACGGCCTTTACAAGCGTTCCGTCCTGATAAGTCAATACAATCGTCAGCCCGTCCAGTTTCCAGGAAATCAAGGCCTTCTGCCCGCCCAAAAACTCTTTTAACCGCTCGACCTCCTTCGTCTTGTCCAACGAAAGCATCGGCCGCTCGTGCCGCTCCTTCGGCAATTCACTAAGCACCTCGTACCCGACATTAACGGTCGGGCTTGTACCCAAAGTCGTGCCCAGTTCCCGCTCCAAGGCGAGAAGCTCATCGTATAACCTATCATATTCAAAATTACTCATGATTTCCGCGTCTTCCTGCTCGTAAACACGGCGCGCATGATTCAATAGTTCCACCAATTCCAGCATCCGCTGCTTCTTTTCATTCATTGACCTGCACCTCGCACCACTCTAATCTCGCATACCAATTTATGGTTCATTTCCTCATATCCGCGTCTCCATGTCGGTCATCCCCACATCCCGCACGGGTCCGTTTGAAGAATCCTTAATGAATTCATACAACCCGTCCAGTTCCTCGTCCGTAAGCTTGCGGTACGCCCCTTCCTTCAGATTTCCGAGCTCGATGTTCACCACCCGCGTCCGCACCAAATCACGCACATCGTAGCCCAGCGCCTCGCACATCCTGCGGATTTGCCTATTGAGCCCCTGCGTCAATATGATTGAAAACGTATATTTCCCAATCCGCCGCACCTCGCACGGCCTGGTCACGGTATCAAGAATCTTTACTCCCGATGCCATGCGCGAAAGAAATTCTTCCGTAAGCTCCTTGTCCACCGTCACCTTGTACTCCTTCTCGTGGCGGTTACCCGCACGCATCATCTTGTTGATAATGTCCCCATTGTTCGTCATCAAAAGGAGTCCCCGCGACTCTTTGTCCAACCGTCCGACGTAAGTCACGCGGACGGGATAATTTAAAAAACGCACGATGCTGTCCCGCTCCCGCCTGTCTTCCGTGCAGACGATGCCCCTCGGCTTGTTGACCGCCAGCACGACCATTTCCTCCAACCGGCCGACCCTCTTTTTACCCACGCGCACGTCCTGGCCGGGCGACACCTTCATGCCCTTTTCGGCCCGCACCCCGTCCACGCTCACATGGCCTTCCTCAATCAGTTTGTCCGCTTCCCGGCGGGAACATACCCCGCACTCGCTCAAATATTTGTTCAAGCGCACCGGCGTCTTTTTTTCCGTAAATTCCCGGCTGATCCGATTTCCCTTATTTTTCATTTTCACTCCCCGTTTCTTACCCGTTTTTCACCCGTTTCCCAACACCCCGCTCAAACTATTGTCCTGAAAAAATCCATTCCCGCTATATAAGAACAACACGTCGCTAATGCGGTACGTCCCTAGAAGTTCCTGCAGAGTCCCGCTGTAATAATGCGGGTCCACCACGACGATTTCTCGAAAATGCGGTGCCAAAAAAGGGATGAAGCAGTTGGCAAAAGAATCCTTGACGAGCAAAAGCCGCCTGCTGCTTTCCGAGGCCGTCCGAATATCCACCACCGACGTGTCGCCGCCAAGGAACACCTCGTACTGATTGCTACCTTCCAGACACGAAGAATCATACAACGAAGTCGTCTTGCGCTGCTCGTCCACATAATTCACCACCACGTCGTTATCCCTCCCCTTCGGGACGTAAATGTCTATCTGCTCTTGTATATCCAGACAATACCCGCTCTTTGACGACAAGATTCCGTTAAACGAAGTTGAAACCGGGTATGCCGCGTACTCGTTGACAAAATCCTTGGAAATGCCCAGCGGTTCCGCCGCCGCGCCAAACGCGTAATACGCCCCCAGGCTGGTCCAGTGCGCGTCCGTCTGATAATAAATCTTTTCTTCCGCATGCCCGCTTAAGACCTCCGTCACGTCAATCCAGGTCACGGATTCGGAAAGTTCCCTCTTCACCTGGGTAATCATGTGGTTTTGGTCGGGGAACGTCGCCAGGTACGGCCGCTTTCCCGTCAACACGCAGGCCGCGTCCGGCACAAGCATCATATAAAAGTTCATGTCCGAATGCCCGTCAACGAACGTCCCAAGCGCGGAGAGCGTCTCCGAAAGCGTGTCCTGGTTCGGGGACTCCAACATATCAAACAATTGTCCGCCGTCCCCCAAAACGACCCCGTTTTCCTGCCGCACGCCGCCAATGCGGCCCAATGCCACCTTCAAATTCCGCCATAAGTCCCGCCCCGCGAATTGATCCGACAAATACACCTCATACTTGTCCATAAATTCTCCCGATATCAAACTATTCAACGTCAGCTTTGGCCTTTGCGCGAGCACCCTGCTCTCTTTCGTGGAAATTTCCCTGTCGGGAACCAAAACGTTCCACAAAAACACGATTAATACAACCATCGATAGCAGAATTCCCACGATGCCGTCTATAATTCTCTTTCTTCTTTTCTTCATTTTGCCTCTATTTTTCCTCGAATTCGCTTAGTTACGATGCAGGGGACAAAAAACTTTTTCCCCTGCCCCCTTCCAATTGCCACGCACTTTGTGCTCCCGCAATTTAAAACGCCTCAAATCCACTATTCGATTATTCCACCATTCCACTATACCACTATACCGCATAATACAAGAAAGGAACGCACTCCTCCGTCGCCAAAAACGCGATGCTTACGACAAACAGTAACAAATAAAACACGCTGACCGCCAGACGGCGCACGAGCACGTTTTTATATCCCTCCGTCATGGTTCGAAACAAATCCCACCCCCGCATGGATGAGCACAATACGCAAAGTACGAACAACGCCCAATGCGTGACAATCAAGTACAAAGATTGCTGGTCAACCAGCGCGCGCCTGCCAAACCCGAACATAATTTCCAGATAATCCATCGCATACCCGGTGTCAGAACCAAAAAATAGGACCCACCCAATGGATACCACGACAAACGTGTAAATATGGCGCACGAAATCCGGAAATCCGGCCAGCCACCCGCCCCATACGTATTTTTCCAAAACCACTACCACCCCGAAAAAGAATCCCCATAACACGAGGTTCCATTTCGCGCCGTGCCACACCCCGATCAACAGCCATACCACGAAAATGTTGCGAACGCATGCCGTGGTGTCGCCCCGATTACCTCCAAGGGGTATGTACACGTACTTTTTAAACCAACTCCCCAGCGAAACATGCCACCTTCTCCAAAATTCAGCCACGCTCTTCGCGGTATATGGATATCGAAAGTTGATTCCCAGTTCGAAACCAAACATCATTCCCAGCCCTTGCGCCATGTCCGAATAGCCACTGAAATCAAAGTAAATCTGGAACGCGAAAGCGACAACGCCGACCCATGCCGTCAATATGGAAAACGTTTCCATCTGCAATGCGTACACCTGGGCGAAAACCTCCCCCATCCGATCCGCCAGAAGCACCTTCTTGGCCAGGCCGCAAACGAATTTGGAAGCCCCCCTTCCCAACGTGTAGACATTGACCACCTGCCGCTCCAGCTGCGGTTCGAACGACGCATATTGCACCAAGGGACCCGCGCCCAGCTTTGGAAACATCATCATATACAGCGCGAACCGAAACACGTTCTTCTGCGCCTTCGCCTCGCCATGGTACACGTCCACGAGATAACCAAGCGCCTGCAGCGTATAAAAGGAAAGCCCGATTGGCAAGGAAAGCACCCGATAGGGAATGGACACCGAAAACAAGGTGTTGAACGTCCCCAACAGCCACCCATAATATTTAAAAAATCCTAGAATCAACAAATTGACCGCCACCCCGACGAAAAGGCTCCTTCTTGCCAACCATGGTTCACCGCGCCTTTCCTCGATGTCATTTCCGCAAAAATAATTAAACGCAACGGACAAAATCAGCAAAACCAGGTACACGGGCTCTCCCCACGCATAAAAAACCAGACTGGCGACGAGCATCACGGGAGTTTTAAATTTTTGCGGAACCAGATAATACGCCGTCACGATGAACGGCAAAAATACAAATATAAATACAATACTGCTAAACTGCATGTGTTTTCCTCTTCCTAATCCATATACGCTCGGCATGTCTTTCGATGAAAAACACGATCCGCCCCTACAAGCTCTTTCGAAACACTTCCGCGTACCGCTCGGCATCGGGCGAGACCGCCACGAACACATACTTGCCGCGCACTAAAATCGCCGCCTGCTCAATCATCATTGCCTGCTTAGGCGCATAATCCGAAAAATTTTCCTTCCTGCCCTCCAGCCTTGCCTCGACGGCATCCCGGATTTCTTGTACCTGCGTCTCCGAATTGGCCTCGATAATAAGCACCTCCTCGGCAGAAATACTAAACTCCGACGAATAAAAAAGCACTCCCGCGTAATCGGCACTGTTCAGGCCATAATAGCGCTTCAAGGCCTGCCCGTCACGCTTGACCAGGTTTTCCGTGTTCAAATTATTCTCCACCGCCTGCGCCACTTCCTCGAACGGCTTGGTACTGCCGCCCGTATACCAAAGCAAAAAGGCCACGTACGCCAAAATCAACGCCATGACAAGCCACTTTCCTACCGCCGTCACGCTAATGGAAAACATGTCGGCCAAAAGGGCCAGACCCGACTTTTTCTTAATTCCATTCTTTCTCGTCTTTCCGACCATCCTCATCTTTCCACCGTCTTCCGTCATAGCGAAGTCACCTCCGCCATATTCACGGCCCATTTTGGGTAAAACAAAGATTTCAAGTGCAATCCGTCCGCCTCGTAATCCGTGTCCTTCACGATTTCTGTATTATCCACGAAGGTAATCTGCAACCGGTCGCACAATTCCCTCAATGCCTGATTGTATTCTTCCACCTGCTGATAGGCCACATATTTTTCCAACGTCTCCCCCCGCACCGGGAAAATGGAATTTACCAACACCCGGGCGTTCGGGAGCTGCGCCTGTACTTCCCGAAGCGCGTTCCGATACTGCTCTATGAAAATTTCCACGTCCCCGTCCGTCGTGAGAACGTCGTTCGCACCATAGGTCATGAAAATATACTGCGGATTGATTTCCCTCACCCGCTCAATCTGGTCGTTCAAGTCCGTCAGCGAGATCCCGATGTCCGCCACCACGCTCGACGCGTTCAAAATATCATATTCCGCGAAGCCCTGCGCCATGGAATCCCCCATGATGACCGAACTCGCAAAAATCTCCTTCAGGCTGCGCCCGCCGCCCAGTTCGTCCTGCGCGTCCAGCGACTGTATTTTCAACTCGATCGCCGTCACGTCTGACTTTTGCGCCGCCTCGATCAAAGCCAGCCCCTCGCTTACGTCCACGCGATTCCTCGTACGGTTCGAAATCGCCTCTATTACCGTGATGCCCACCAACAAAAGTACCACGATGCCGGAAACGATGGGCAGCCATCCGATTCGTCTTGGTTTTACTCTTCTCAATGTTTATCAAACCTTCCATGGGTGTTTTGCAAGTATTCTACGTGTTTTCAAAGACATCTTCCCTAATAATACTTTTTTTGAAAAGAAAAGTCAACAAAACAACATTTTCTCTTAAAGGCATACCATTTCAGTTACCGCCCTCTATCTTTTCATATATCTTCTTCTCTTCGTAACCGCATTACACGTCACTAAATCCATTTTCGCCAACTCATTTAGCAATTGCCTCGTTCTGGGACCTTTTAACCCTATCATCTGCGCCAATACGTTCGTACTATATGACTTTCCTTGTTCCATACATTCCAATATTTGTTTTTGCCGTTTCGACAATTTATAAACAGCCTCATCCTTTTCCGTCACGGATTCTGCTGATTTTTCCATCTTCAATCCGGATTCTGCTGATTTTTCTGCTGATTTTTCTGCTGATTTCTCCGTCTTCAACCCAGATTCCGCTGATTTTTCTGCTGTTCCTTCTGTTTCTAGCGATTCTTTTATAATCATTGAAATTTCATCTGCCACATAAACAATTTCATCATCTACAGAACCTTGTTCTCCTATATTTTTGAGCACCTTGACAATTTCCATTACCCGATTCATGGAAAAATACGACATATACACCAACATCCGCTTCAAAAACTCGCCCCTACTTCCATATTTTTCAAAAGGAATCTCCTTCAATGCATCAATTACACGGAGCATCCATTCTGGCACCATCTTCATTTTTAATACGACTTGATTCAATCTCGTATCCTCCACCAATTCCGGAATAACCCAACCTTCGTTCTGCCATGCAGACAAAATAGCCGGAAAGCCAGAGCCGGCATCGTCCCCGAAGCCAATCATTCTAAGCATGGTTTGCATATGCGGATTTCTTGACTTTGAATTCCCTCCCTGATAAATCGCCTCAACTGGTAGCTTCAATATTCCTGGATTGGAAAACTCAAATCCATCTGAACGTTTAATCACCTTCAAAGTTCCCGCATCCGACAAATAATCCGCGTGAATAATCAGGTTTACAAACGCTTCCCTGACCGCCTTATGGATTGGAGTCTCATCAATGCGCTGCATTCCCTCCAATTTGAACGGTTTCTTTAAATCACTTGTCAATTTTGGCGTGACCTTGGTAAAAAAATTGAACAAGTTATTTTCCCACGTCCCGTCATAAGTAATACGGTCATTCCAACGAACTTCTGGCGTAATCTCACTTTCGTCACGATAATCCATAAAAATATTATCAAACTCTTCTCGTATGGCAAGACCAGTTCCAAACATCATCAACCCGGCAAGCGTCACCCCCTCTCTTCCTTCTCTCCTATCTTTCTTGTAGCCGCCAAGTTTCTCAAGAAATGATTTGTCATCAAGAGAATTCCATACATGTCCCTCATTTCGAATTTCAAAAATCTGTCTATATTTACGCAAAGTTTCCTTGTCAACATCTTCCATCGTATAATACTCCAGAATCATGTCGTCATTACCATCCGGGCTTTTATCACGAATCATTCCGTCAACTTCATAATTAGTTGCATGAAAATCACCTTCATTGTTTCTTTTAAATGTACCTTTATATGGATTTTCGCCTACATAAACCGGACGCATCTTATAATCAGCTCTCGGAACCCTAATCACAACCAGACAGATTTTGGAATCCTCGACGACAAATACGTCTTCATCCTTAAGAATATTAGTATTGACCTTACTTCCATTAATCGTATTCCAAAAATCTTCCACTTGCTTCTTCGCATTTTTCACTCCTTGCAAAACAAATCGTTCTTCTGAAAGAATTTTCCTCTTGTTCTCTTTCACTCCAAGAATAATATAGCCACCTTTTGTATTGGCAAAGGCAGAATAGGACTCATATACAGATTTTGGCACACTATTTTCTGCTTCCTTGCATTCTACATCTACTTTTTCGCCCTCGTAAATCAGCCGTTTCAACTCCCGCATGTTCATAATATTTATCGCATACTCCTTCTCTTCCTTCCAATAACCATACATGCATGTCCAGATACTCCTCTTTTTCTCCACCTTCACATAATATGGCAACAAAACTTGTCCTCTTGTTTTAGACAATATAACATATTTTTAGCCTGATTACAACTTAGAACTCCAACTCCCCCATATTACACGAATAATCAGTTGCTATTCACGGGGCTGTGCGCTCCGCCGCACGGCCTCCGTCCGACAAAGTGATGGTGCCGATTAGGCATTTCGGCCATCGCCGTAGACGATTTTAAATGGCCGAATGCCGTTACTATCGCGGCCGCAGGCCGTGAATAGTAACAATAATCATGTCGATGTAAATTAGTTACTTTTCTCGGGGGAAGGAAAAGTTACGTGAATTGAAAATTCACGATACAACACAAAATCTCTGTTGAACTTATGCGGAGGCTTATGATATAATCTTTCGTATGCAAAAGAAACTCATTGCAAGGAGGAACGCCCATGATTGCCCTGAAGCTTACCAGCCCCAAGAACTTCATGTCCCACCTTTTGTTATCGGAAACTTTCGACCATTTTTTACTGATTGAGGGGGAAATCACCACCTTCAACACGTTCCACATAGACGGCTACATGCAAAAGGATTTTTTCGAAGATCAGGACGGCCTGCCAAAATACTCGTCCTGGAAACAGACACGGGAATTCTGCCATGCCCTTATCAAGGGAAAGCGCACGCCTCTCAATTTCAAGTTCGTTTTCAGTCTTTCCGTGGAAAATATCGCCCGATTCATCGAGAGCGACCATCTGGATTTCAAACCCGACGATGTGCAAGGACTCTACATAAACATCCGTTTTGATGAAAATGGGCTGAATTGCGTGACCGGAACGTCGCTCAAGACATTTTCCATGGACAAGTCCCTTGAAAAAAGCTGGGACGCGATGGTGCAACGTTTCTTTGCCAAGAAAGGCATTGAGTTTGACGTGGTCGCCTAATATAATCTAAAACGCACAACGGGCGGGTTCAAAGAACCCGCCCCATCTATATTTTCATGAAACACATCACCCTTTGACTCCATGATGCCATGAATTGCCACGCACCTTTTTGCCCACGCAATTCTAAAACATCGCTTATTTCGTCAACAACATCATGATTTCATTGCTTCTCTGCACGAACGCCGTCATCTCTTCCGGGTTCAGCGGCTTGTGCGCCAACATTGCCAGGTCGTACAACTGCTTGCAGATAATCGTCACGTTCTTGCTGCGCTTGTGCTCCACGACGAACTTCACCAACGGATGGTTCGCGTTCAGTATCAGTGTAGCCTTGCCGCCAAACATGCCGCTGTCCATGCCGCCCATGCCGTACATGCGCATCATTTCTTCCATCCTTCTGGACTCCTCGGAAAGCACCGCCATCGAGGCAACGCTTTCATCCTTTAGGTTCTCCACCTTCACGTCCAGGCTTTCATTTCCCAACTCCTTACGGAAAATCTCAACCAGGCTGTCCGTTTGCTTCTGGAATGCCTCCTTGTCTTCCTCCGCCACGTCCGCCTTCATGGACTCGTGCACGTCGGAATCAATGCGGCAGAACTTCACGTTCTCATGCTTCTGCTCCAGGTAGCTTACAAACGGCGCGTCGATGTTATGCGTTAAAATCACCGCGTCCTGCCCCTGCGACTTGAACATCTTCACATACTGGCTCTGCTGCTGCTCGTCCGTCACGTAATAAATCGTGGTCTTCTCCGGTTCCTTCGCCTCGGCCGCCTCATCCGTACCGGCGCCATCCGCATCCGCCATATTCGCGCCTTCCGTGGCATCTCCCTCTTCCACGACCTCGGCCTCCACGCTCTCGCCGTCCTCTGTACGGGCGGCCCCTGCGGTTTCCTCGGCCGATTCTTCCGCTTTCGCCTCTTCCTTCTTGTTCTCGGCAATACAATCCTCCAGCGTCAGATACTTGTGGTCAAGGTTTTTAAACAAAAGCGAATCCTTAATCTTCTCGCCGAACTTCTCGTCCTTCAGGCAACCGAACTTGATGAATGGATTGATGTCGTCCCAGTATTTCTCATAATTCTCGCGGTCGGTCTTAAACATGCCATTCAGCTTGTCGGCCACCTTCTTGGAAATGTAGTCCGCCACCTTGTTCACAAACCCGTCATTTTGCAACGCGCTACGCGACACGTTCAGCGGCAGGTCAGGACAGTCGATGACCCCCTTTAACACCGCCAAGAACTCCGGAATCACTTCCTTGATGTTGTCCGCAATAAACACCTGGTTGTTGTACAGCTTGATCTTGCCCTCGATGGAATCATACTCCATGTTAATCTTCGGGAAATACAAGATCCCTTTCAAATTAAACGGATAATCCATGTTCAAATGAATCCAGAACAATGGCTCCTTGTAGTCCATGAATACCTTGCGGTAAAATTCCAGATAGTCGTCCTTCTCGCACTCGCTCGGGTTCTTGCCCCACAACGGGTGCGTGTCGCTTAAGGAAACCGGGCGCTTCACAATCTTAGCCTTCTTCTTCGGCTCGCCTTCCTCGCCCTCCTTCGGCTCCTCGGTAATGTGCTCGATTACCTTGTCCGTGTCAAGCACGTCCGCCTCGTCAATCGTCTCGTACTCCTCCGGCGCGTTGGCCTTGCTTAGGAAAATCTCCACTGGCATGAAAGAACAATACTTCTCCAGCACTTCCCGCGCCCGGTACTCATTGGCAAACTCCAGACTGTCCTCGTTCAGGAAAAGGGTAATCTCCGTACCCACGCCTTCCTTCGTGCCTTCGCCCATCTCGTACTCGGTTCCGCCGTTGCTCACCCAGTGCACCGCCGTAGCGTCCTTCTGATAAGACAGCGTGTCAATGTGCACCTCGTCGGCCACCATGAACGCGGAATAAAAACCAAGTCCGAAATGCCCGATCATCTCGTCGTCCGTCGTCTTGTCCTTATATTTCTCCAAGAACTGCGTCGCCCCGGAAAACGCGATACGGGTGATGTACTCCTCCACCTCGTCCGCCGTCATGCCCAGACCGTTGTCGATAAACTTAAGCGTCTTCTCCTCCGGATTGACGATGACCTGAATCTTCGCCTTGTAATCCGCAGGCATCTCGTACTCGCCCATCATGTCCAGCTTTTTCAGCTTGGTAATCGCGTCGCAACCGTTGGACACCATCTCGCGCATAAAAATGTCGTGATCTGAATACACCCACTTCTTGATAATCGGAAAAATATTTTCACTGTCGATTGATAAACTGCCTTTTTTCAATTCCATCACCTTGCACACTCCTTTTATTTTTTTACCAGCGTTGACCTGATGCAGCCGACCGGCTCCGCAAAGTCGCTGACGGACGCCATGCCGTTTTTGCCTAATGGACATTCTAATACAACCTTTTTCAAATGTCAATACAAATTTAGCACTCTTCTCACCAGAGTGCTAACAATTTTGTGAAAAATATAAATTTTTTCTAAACCGGCATGTCGCCAAGTAGCTATTTTGCGCCCAACACTCTTTTCTTGTTCTTTTTCATATACAAGCGAAAAATCTCACAAAAAAAATACCAAATTCGCAAAAAATATAGTATAATCCCAACAGAGATAACGGCGGACATGGAAGTTCCGCATAACTAGAACAAAGAAAGTAGTACCACCATCAGGCTCGACAAGTGCTTATTAGTTTAAGAAAGGAAAAATAACATGAAAGTAGTGATTGCAATTGACTCATTCAAGGGAAGCCTCTCCTCCATGGAGGGCGGAAACGCGGTAAAGGCGGGCATACTGGCCGCCAAGCCGGATGCGAACGTCATCGTAAAGCCCCTGGCCGACGGGGGCGAGGGAACCACGGACGCCCTGATTGAAGGTTTGGGCGGCGAGCGCGTGAACCTTTCCGTGACCGGGCCTTTGGGCGAGCCGGTGGACGCGTATTATGGCCGGCTGCCCGAGTCAAGCTCCGCCATCATGGAGATGGCCACTGCCTCCGGCATCACCCTGCTGCCGGACGGCATAAAAGATCCGATGCGCGCCTCCACATATGGCGTGGGAGAGATGATTGCGGACGCGATTGCCAAGGGGTGCCGCGACTTCATCGTTGGCATTGGCGGCAGCGCGACCAACGACGGCGGTATCGGAATGCTCAAGGCCCTTGGATTCGCGTTCAAGGACGAGAACGGAAATGACGTCGGCGAGGGCGGACAAGCCCTTTCCAGAGTCGCCTCCATCCAGACAAACGGGCGGCTCGCCGACTTGGAAAACTGCCGCTTCCGCGTCGCCTGCGACGTGACCAACCCCCTCTGCGGGGAAAATGGCGCGACCTTCGTCTACGGCCCGCAAAAGGGGGTCACCGACGACATGAAAAGTACGCTTGACGCGGCGATGGCGCACTTTGCCGACGTGACCGCAAAAAGCCTGGGGCACGACAATCGTGACGCAAGCGGTGCCGGTGCGGCGGGCGGTCTCGGATTCGCTTTCTTGAGTTACTTAAATGCCGAGCTCACCCCGGGCATTGATCTGATACTCGACGCGGTGAAATTGGAGCAGGAACTTGCCGATGCCGACATCGTCGTGACCGGCGAGGGACGGCTTGACTTCCAGACCGCCATGGGCAAGGCCCCCGTCGGCGTGGCGAAGCTTGCCAAGAAACACGGGGCGAAAGTCATCGCCTTCGCCGGAGGCGTGACAAAGGAAGCCCGCGCCTGCAATGATGCCGGAATCGACGCTTTCTTCCCGGTCGTGCGGGGCGTTACCACGCTCGAAGATGCCATGAACCCGGAAAACGCGAAGGCAAACGTGCAAGATGCCGCCGAGCAGGTGTTCCGGTTGCTATAAGATTACAAATGATGTTGGGGGCAAAATGCCCTTTGCCCCTGACATCATCATTGACCTGGGAGGCAGACATGGAGATAAAACGAGAAAAATATTTAAACGACCTGGTTCTCCGCATGCATAACGGCATGATCAAGGTAATTACCGGAATTCGAAGGAGCGGCAAATCGCTATGACGTGAAAGGCAGAAAATATATTGGAACACCCCTGAAATATTATTTCGAAGACGTTGGACTTCGAAACTCCCGACTTGGATTTCGTCAAGTGGAGGAAACGCATTTGATGGAAAATATCATTTACAACGAACTGCGAAGCCGGGACTTTTGCGTGGACGTGGGAGTCGTTTCCAAAAGAGAGCGTGCGAAGGATGGGACGCAAAACAAAAAGCAACTGGAGATTGACTTCATTGCAAACCAGGGCAGCAGACGTTATTATATCCAGTCTGCGTTCGCACTGCCCGACGAGGCAAAGGAAAAACAAGAAAAGTCGTCCCTCCTGCAAGTAAATGACTCTTTTAAGAAAATTATCATCGTAAAAGACGTCATGAACGTCAAACGGGATGAATACGGAATCACCACGATGAGCATCTATGATTTTTTATTAAATGACAACAGTCTCGAATTTTAAGTTGACATGCGAAACTTGTTGTGCTATGATAATAAACGTTTTAGCAAGGTAACGCGTTACATTGATCGTTACATTGAATTGAACATGGCACCTTGCGACAAGCCGCGGGGATGCCCGTGAAAATGAAACATGATGACAAAGGCTGGGAACAAGACTCTGGTTTTCAGAACCTGACAGGAAGTTGGCGTCACCGACTGAGAGCGCCGGACAGGGAAGGAAATCAAGGGAACACTTGGGAGCCGACCGGTTGAACATGATGAGAGTAGGCCGGTACGTAGGGCACACGTTACGTGCAAAGAGTGGAATCCGAACGGATTCAATGCGGGTGGTACCGCGGATATTATTCGATTAATTTCCGTCCCGGGATGCAAGTGCATCCCCGGGGCGTTTTTCTTTTTTAACTCTATCGGGAATGTACCTGCCCAACTTGTGTTCATGCACCGGCAAAATCCTTGCATGGACATGACGATGCAAGAACGACGACGCGTTCTTGAACAAGCAAAACGTGCCCCGCCGACGTGGGCGGCACAAAAAGAAAGGGAGGACGACGATGATGGAATATGTAACTGGAGTAAGGACAAAAGAAACACTGGAAATCAAGGAGCTATTGGCAGAGGAAATGCAGGGACGCACGGTCAAGATAAACGGAGCCGTGCACGCCATCCGCGACATGGGAAATATTGCCTTTGTCATCGTAAGGAAGCGCGACGGACTCATTCAATGCGTATACGAAGAAAAAAACTCAAAATTTGACTTGAAAGATTTGCGAGAAGCGTTTACAGTAGAGGTAACAGGAACATTGTCAAAAGCCGACAAGGCCCCGAACGGAATCGAGATTCGCATCAGGGAGATAAAAGTGCTAAGCGTCCCTGCAGAAGCCCTGCCGCTTCCCATTTCCAAGTGGAAGCTGAAAACTTCGCTGGACGCGAAACTCAATTACCGTCCCATTTCCTTAAGGAACTTAAGGGAACGCGCGAAGTTCAAGCTGCAGGAGGGCATCGTCCGGGGATTTCGGGATTTTCTCTATCAAGAAGGATTCACCGAAATCCATACGCCGAAAATCGGGGCGAAAAGCGCCGAGGGCGGTGCAAACCTCTTTAAACTGGACTATTTCCACCGGCCGGCCATATTACAGCAAAGCCCGCAATTTTATAAGCAGATGATGGTCGGCGTATACGACCGTGTGTTTGAAACGGCACCGGTATTTCGCGCGGAGAAGCACAACACCAGAAGGCATTTGAACGAGTACACGAGCCTGGACTTCGAAATGGGTTACATCGACGGGTTTGAGGACATCATGGCGATGGAAACCGGTTTTCTCCAGTATACGATGAAGCTGCTGGAGACGGATTACGCGAAAGAGCTGCAAATCCTGGGGATCACGCTTCCAAGGACGGACGTAATTCCCGCCGTGCGCTTTGATGAAATCAAACGCCTTGCCTCGGAAAAATATGGCCGCGCGATGAAAAATCCATTTGACTTAGAGCCGGAGGAGGAATTGTCCATCAGCCGCTACGCGAAAGAAGAATGGGACGCGGACTTCGTCTTCGTAACACATTATCCGTCCAAAAAACGCCCATTCTACGCGATGGACGACCCGGCCGACCCAAGGTTCACCTTAAGCTTCGACTTATTATTCCGGGGGATGGAAATTACGACGGGCGGACAGCGCATCCATGACTACCAGAAATTACTGGAAAAGATGGAGGCGCGGGACATGACCACGGAAGGCATGGAGCAGTACCTAAGCGCGTTCAAGTACGGGATGCCGCCGCACGGCGGGCTCGGCATCGGCATGGAGCGCCTGACCATGAAGCTGGTCGGCGAAGACAACGTGCGGGAAACGACTTTGTTCCCAAGAGACTTAAGCAGGCTGGAGCCATGATCCGCGCCCGCCACAAGCGGCGGGACGAGCAAGGCTTGTAACAAGCCGCGGTTTACTGCGCGAACTTGTGGCAAGCCGCAACGCATCACGCTTTTGCGACATTGGCTCCGTCTGAAAGAGAGGGTAAGGTGAGAAAAATGTCAGAAAAGAATTGTTGCCAATTATGTGGCGGGCCATTGGATCGTGGCTACTGCCATACGTGTGGATTTTATGCGGTACGCAAGAACAAAATGCATTATCGGCTAAACGAGAGCAACGCTTCCAGACGGCTGGACGCACAATACGGTAAAAATCTGGAAAAGCAGTTGGAACGCAGGGAAAAGTCACATCAACATCTGCACAATGACTTCAAGGGAACGTCCTCGGAAGTCATCAAGGCCAGACGCGAGGCGGACGCGCGCAAAAAAGCCCTACGGCAGGAAATCGCAAACCGCGGTTTGAAACAAACGCTTACCTCTGATTCCATGGCGGCGGCCGCAAAAGGAACCTTCCAATCCGCCAAAAACGTGGTGAGTACCCTGGCGACGGAGATTGACCAGAAGCTGCTCTCTGGCGACGGCGCGGGCAAATCCCGGGCATCCGGAAACAACGCCTATAGCTGGAGCCGGCCACAAAACACGATGCAAAGCAAGAAATCTAGCAGGGGAATCATCGTGGGTGTTGTCGTCATTACTTTCTTCCTTGTGGCAGTTTTCTCCGTGGTCGCACAATTCGCGTTTGACATGCCAAAACCATGGACGGACAACTCCGGCAATACCCCTGAGCCAGCGCCGTATGACCCATACGAGAACGACGGTCCCACGCTTTCCGAAACCGGAGACGATTTCACGACCGTGCTGACCGGCGGGAAATATATCGTGGGAGTGCATTTGCCAGAAGGCCTTTACAAGGTCACGCTGGCAGAGGGCAGCGGTTCCCTCAATGTCACGGATAACCTGAACGGCATTTCCGTTTATGAATGGTTCGAACTCGACGTGGAAGGCGAAGACGGGGAAGACTACCATATAACCGAACTGGACGAGGTTCGTCTGTTTAACGGGGCTCATATTACCGTTTACCCCGACGTGACGCTCTCTTTTGAGACGCATAACGGACAAATCGCCAAGATGTTCGCTGTGGAAAATCCATTGAAGGATGTCTTCAACGTCCCGAAAGGCACGAAGCTTGTCTGCGGGGTGGATATCGCCCCCGGCGTATATGACGTCCAAGGATTTTCAAACAACGGGCTCCTCTATTACTCCCGTCCGTATTACTGGTCCGGCGACGGGGAACTCTACGAGGAAATCCTCTGGCTGGACGAGGGCGCGACCTATAAAAACATCGTGCTCGTGGAAGGTGCCAAAATCTATTCGGATGCCTCGAATTTTACCTTGGCGCCAAGTCCGGAGATTGGAACTATAGATTATGATACATACTATGACTATGATGATTAAACTATAAACAGTCAAGCGCGGCTGTCACGTTAAGAAGCATTTGCCCATGGCCGGAGCACGCTTCTCGCAGGCAAGGCCGCACAATAGAAAGGACGACGATATGGCAGACAAGATTTCGGACGAAACGATGGAACATGTCACAAAGGCAAAAAACAAAATTTCAGATGAGACCATTGAATACGTCGGCATTCTGGCAAAACTGGAGCTTTCGGAAACAGAAAAGCAGAACGCCAAGGCCGACATGGAAAAAATGCTGGATTACATCGACACCCTAAACGAACTGGACACGTCGAGGGTAGAACCGATGTCCCACGTCTTTCCGGTAAACAACGTCTTCCGCGAGGACGTCGTGACAAACGAAAACCACATGGAAGAAACTCTGGCAAACGCGCCGCTGCGCGGCGGCGACAGCTTCAAAGTGCCAAAGACAATCGGATAAAGGCATTCTGGACAAAGGTACTCGGGGCATAGGCACTTGGGACGAAGGCACTCGAGCACAGGCACTTGGGCATAGGCACTTAGATGGAAAGGCGGCATAAGGACATGGACATTTTAAGTTTATCGGCAGTCGAGCTGGGTAAAAAAATCAAGGCAGGAGAAATTTCCGCCATGGAGGCCACGAAAGCTTCACTCGCGCAAATTGCGGCGGAAGAACCGCGCATCCACGGTTATGTGACCGTGGACGAGGAAGGCGCGTTAAAACAAGCGGAAGAAATACAGAAAAGAATTGAAAACAAAGAGTTGACGAGTCCGCTGGCAGGCGTTCCGACGGCCATCAAGGACAACATGTGCATCAAGGGGCAACTTACGACTTGCAGTTCGAAGATTCTTTCAAACTTCAAGCCGACCTACACGGCGGAGGCCGTCAAGAACCTGCAAAAGGCAGGGGCCGTCATCCTCGGCAAGACCAACATGGACGAATTTGCCATGGGGAGCACGACAGAAACCTCGTATTTCGGCCCCACGATGAACCCGCACGATACAAACCACGTGCCGGGGGGGTCGTCCGGCGGTTCTTGTGCGGCAGTGGCCGCAAGGGAATGCTACTATTCCCTCGGCTCGGATACCGGCGGCTCGATTCGCCAGCCCAGCTCGTTCTGCGGCGTGGTCGGAATGAAGCCGACCTACGGAACCGTGTCGCGCTATGGGCTCATAGCCTATGGCTCGTCACTTGACCAAATCGGGCCGATTACCAAGGACGTGACGGATTGTGCGGCCGTTCTCACGGCAATTGCCTCGTGGGACAAAAAGGACAGCACCTCCGTAAAACGTGCGGACTATGATTTTACAAGTGCCCTCACGGAGGACGTAAAAGGCTTGCGCGTCGGCATTCCCACGGATTATTTTACCGACGGGTTGAACCTTGAAGTGGCCGGGGCGATTCGCGCCGCAGCCAGGGTATTGGCGGAAAATGGTGCCGTCGTCGAGGAATTCGACCTTAGCCTCGTCAAATACGCGATTCCCGCCTATTACGTCATTGCCTCGGCCGAGGCTAGCTCCAATCTGGAACGGTTTGACGGCGTGAAAT
Organism: uncultured Faecalicatena sp.; assembly: GCA_948468385.1. Taxonomy (GTDB): domain Bacteria; phylum Bacillota; class Clostridia; order Lachnospirales; family Lachnospiraceae; genus Schaedlerella. Next base: position 84,835 of record CAOKHZ010000004.1, read on the forward strand.
ATGGCTACCGTACCCCCGAATACGAGGGGCTTCACAACATGTACAAGAAAACCCGCTCCGAAGGGTTCGGCGCGGAGGTCAAACGCCGCATCATGCTCGGCTCCTTCGTACTAAGTTCGGGTTATTACGATGCCTATTACCTGAAAGCCTTGCGCACAAAGGCCTTAATCAAGGCCGCCTTCGACAAGGCCTTTGAAAGCTACGACGTGATTCTCGCCCCGGCGGCACCGACGACCGCCCCGGAACTTGGCAAAAGCTTAAGCGACCCGCTGAAAATGTATTTGAGCGACATTTACACGGTATCCGTCAACCTGGCGGGACTTCCGGGCCTCTCGATTCCCGTCGGCAAGGACAAAAAAGGACTGCCTATCGGCATGCAGCTGATTGGAAACCACTTTCAGGAAAAGACACTGTTGCGCGCGGCATACACTTACGAACGCGCAACGGGAAAGGAGGCATAAACGACATGGCCAAGCAATACGACACCGTCATCGGACTGGAAGTCCACATTGAACTGGCGACAAAGACGAAGATTTTCTGTGGCTGCAGCACGGAATTTGGCGGCGCGCCCAACACGCACACCTGCCCCGTCTGCACCGGCATGCCAGGCTCTCTGCCGGTACTGAACAAACAAGTCGTGGACTACGCGCTGGCCATCGGCCTGGCGACCCATTGCCACATTACGCAGGTCTGCAAATTTGACCGCAAAAACTATTTCTATCCTGACAACCCGCAGAATTACCAGATTTCGCAACTCTACCTGCCGATTGCCAGGGACGGCTGGGTGGAAATCGAGACCGGATCCGGCAAGAAAAAGGTTCGCATCCACGAGATGCACATGGAAGAGGATGCCGGAAAACTCGTACACGACGAATGGGACGACACGTCGCTCGTCGATTACAACCGAAGCGGCGTACCGTTGGTGGAAATCGTCTCCGAGCCGGACATGCGCTCCGCCGAAGAAGTCATCGCCTATCTGGAAAAATTACGACATATCGTACAATACCTGGGAGCATCCGACTGCAAGCTGCAGGAGGGTTCGATGCGGGCAGACGTCAATCTGTCCGTGCGCGAAGTCGGTTCCGACACGTTCGGCACGCGAACCGAGATGAAGAACTTAAACTCCTTCAAGGCTATCACGCACGCCATCGAGGGAGAACGAAAACGGCAAATCGAACTTATCGAAGAAGGGAAAAAGGTCGTGCAGGAAACGCGTCGCTGGGATGACAACAAGGAAAGCTCCCATGCCATGCGCTCGAAGGAGGATGCCAAGGATTACCGCTATTTCCCCGAACCCGACCTCGTTCCCATCGTCATTGACGATGAGTGGATTGCGCGAATCAAAAATCAGGAACCGGAATTTCGCACGGAAAAACTGGAACGTTATAAGAAGGAATATGATATTTCGCAGGTGGACGCGGAAATATTGACCGAGTCAAAAAAAATGGCCGAACTGTTCGAAGCCACGGCGGCTCTATGCAAGAAACCCAAGAAAGCCGCCAACTGGCTGATGGTGGAGACGATGCGGCTTTTGAAGGACAATGCCATGGAGCCGCAGGACTTGCGCTTTTCCCCGGAAAACCTGGCGAGCCTGATTGATTTGGCAGATGCGAAAACCATCAATAGTTCCGTCGCCAAGGAAGTATTCGAGCAAATTTTCCTGCACGACGTGGATCCGAAAGCTTACGTAAAAGACCATGGCCTTATGACCGTCAACGACGAGGACGCGCTCCGGCAGACACTGACGGAGGTTATCGCTGCAAATCCGCAGGCCGTGGCCGATTACCGGGGCGGCAAGGAAAAAGCCCTCGGCGCGCTCGTCGGCCAGACGATGAAAGCGATGAAGGGCAAGGCGAACCCCGGACGGGTCAACGAACTTTTGCGGGAAATGCTATAGCAAGGCGTGGCCGCTTTTGCGATATTTAGGCCCTGGCCGTCATGGCCAAGGCCTTTTTCATTTTGCTTTCAACATCTGTATCAATTGCTCGTAGGTGCCAATGTTCAATTTCTTATATATATTGGCAAAATGCTTGTTGAGCGTGTTTTCCGTGATGCAAAGCCGGTCGGACAAGTCATTACGCAAGACGCCGGCATTGATATAGGCGAGAATTTCCCGCTCCCGGTTCGTAAGCCGCCCGTCAATCCGAACCACGTTTCCCGACAAGGCATCCAGATTTTCGTCCACAAGTCCGTTTGGAAACGCCTGAAAAAACTTCCGGCACAAACGCCCCTGCAAAACGCCCAAAATCTCCAAATCCCTGTCTGAAAAGTCCGCTTCCTCTTCGCCGCGATACAAGTAGACACCTGCATATTTGACATCATTCCTGGTAATAATCATCCCCACGCCGTGGTACAAGCCCTGCGGTTTCATCCAACCGGACATGAAACTCGAATTCAGCCGCAATGAATCTGGAACGACATCTGACTCCCGAAACACGCAATTACTGGATTCCCTGGCATACCAGTTGATATAATCCATCGTAATGAACTTTTCCACGTACAACCGCAGATGTTCCTTCGGAATGTCCGGACTCTCGTACTGAAAACTCTCCATCCTTCCGTCCTCGTAACGGACAAAATGCGTCAACGAGTGTGAATGCGAAACCAGAGATTTGAGTTCATTTAGCAATACCGGCAGCAGCTTTAACACGGGAGTGTCGTAAATCAGGTAATTCAGTCGTTCCAATGCCTCCCAATCTTCCAAGGTGATATATTGTTTTTCCATAAAGGATGCTCCTTCTCTCGAAATGGTATGCCATGCCCACCAGGCTCGAAAAAAACTCGCCAAATGTTCATTTTACGGACATTATACCATAAATCTACAAATAAACATACTCAATTTTAATTATTCAAAAAAATCATTATATCTGGGAATTTCATAAAATGCACAAAAGCTTTACAATAGTAACATAGAAAAAGAACAAAAGTTACAATCATTGCTGCAGCAAAAGCGTAACGGAAAGCGAGGATTACTTTGATGGGAAATGTAAAACACTTTATGGACTGCTGGGATTATTCCAATGAGGAATTAATGGATCTGGCTGAATTGATCATTCAACTAAAAAAGGACGCAAAAGCGGGACGCTGCCCCAAGTTATTAAAGGATCAGTCCCTGGCCATGATATTTAACGGGAATTCCACCCGCACGAGGGTGTCTTTCGAAGTGGCGGCAACGCAGCTTGGCGCGCACGCCCTCTACCTGACCGGCGGGGAGGAAGGGGAATTGCACCTTGGAAAGCGCGAGACCATCGGTGACACGGCAACCGTCGTTTCCAGCATGGTGGACGGAATCGCCATGAGGTGGCGGCCGACATTGGAAATGGAAGAATTTGCCAGAAATTGTTCCGTCCCGTTTTTCAACGGCATGGATCACACGCGCCATCCCACGCAGACGTTATGTGACTTCGTGACAATTCTGGAAAACCTGCCGGAGGGAAAGGAATTAAAGGATGTCACCTTGACCTTTATCGGTTCCACCGGAGTGCGCGAGACTTCCGCCAACGACCTCGCGAAATTGTTGCCGAGGTTCGGCGCGACCGTGATTTTGTCAAGCCCGGAAGGTTATGTGTTGGGCGGGGAACACGACAAAAACGAGCAGTGGATGATTGACAAAAATGTAAACGGACGCAAGCAGGCCTGCGCCGAAGGCGGCGGAAAGGTCTTGGAAATCCAAGATCCGAAAGAGGCGGTACGAAATGCCGACTACATTTACACCGGGTGCTTCTGCTACGAGGGCACGGAAAGCAAAAGCGACTTTGAAATCTATGAGCGTGACTTCACGAGCAAGGGATATCAGGTGACGAAGGAACTGCTCTCCCTCTGCCCGACCGCACAGACCATGCATTACCTGCCCGCGCTGCGCGGCAAGGAAATGACGGACTACGCCATGGATTATGAGGGGTCGTTGCTCTGGAAGCAGGCCGAAAACCGCCTGCACACGCAACGCGGATTGATGGCGTACTTGATGGGACCGCTGTCGCCTGACTTCTACGCGGCATCCAAAAAAGAATCCGAGGCGCGCGCCAAGGAAAAAATTCGCGAAATGCGGGAAAAATATGGAACGGAGTATACGCATAAATAGAGAGAGGAGGTTTAAACTTATGGCATCTAGATTAATTGATTCGACACCTTTTAAGGACGGGTTCGTCATGCCCGCGGAATACGAGCCGCAGGAAGCGGTTTGGATTATGATTGGCGGGTTATATTCCCACTGGCACAGCGGCGGGTTCGCCATACGCGACACGCAGGTCAAGTTGGCGAAAGCCATTTTGGAAGCGGGGACGAAAGTGAACGTTGCCGTGCCGCAAAACTTATACATGGAAGTGGAATATATTTTCCAGGGACTGGACGTTTCCATCTATGAAATGACGCTTGACAACTGCTGGCCGCGCGACAGCGGGGCGATTACCGTCAAGAACCGCAAGACCGGGGAAGTACGCGGGGTGGACTTTAAGTTTACCGCATGGGGCGGCGAACTGCACGGTGCCCAGGTCTGCTGGGCGAACGACGATTTGGCGGCACGGAAAATGTTGCAAATCACCAACCTGGACCGCTACAAGACCACGTTCACGCTGGAGGGCGGATCCATTACCACGGACGGCGAAGGCACGGTCATCACGACGGAAAGCTGCCTTTTAAATGAAAACCGCAACCCGCACCTTGACCGTGCGGGTATCGAGGAAACACTAAAACAATACCTCGGCTTCGAAAAAGTCATCTGGCTGAAACGTGGAATCGACCTGGGCGAGGGAGAGACGGACGGGCACATTGATGACATCTGCGCTTTCATCGGTCCTGCCGAGGTGGTGACTTGTTACACCGAAGACACCACGAATGAATATTACGAAATATTCAAAGAATGTTATGACACGCTGTGCAACGCGACGGACGCGAAGGGACGCAAGTTAAAGGTTCACAAGCTGACCGCGGCCAAGCCGTTTCGCTTTACCAAGGCCGAGGCTGAAAACGTACTCGTGTCCCAAGGCGTGGGAAGGGAACCCGACGGGAAATGGCGGAAAGAAGGGGATTTCTCCGTCCCAAGCTACGCGAATTTCCTGATTACGAACGGAAGCATCATTTTCCCGATTTATGGGCTGGAAACCGACGACGAGGCCATCGAATGCATCACGAAAATCGTTGACGGAAGATACGTGATTCGTCCCGTGAACGCTCACGAAATCGCACTGAACGGCGGCTCCATCCATTGCTTCACGCAGCAAGTGTCAAAGTAAGATTGCATGAATTGTTACTGGAATGATAGAAGAAATTCTTGCGGGAGATACGCATCTCCCGCAAAGAAATGGAGGGTCATATGGAACTTGGAATTTTAACGCTGCTCCCGCCACTCGTCATCCTCGTGATTGCCATTAAGAGCCGGAGCACCTCGTCGTCCCTCTTCATCGGCGCCATCGTCTGCTGCATCCTGCAATACAAGACCGGATTTTTGACCGGCCTGATTGACTTGATGTACGCGGTGGCTTGTGACGAGGACACCGCGTGGTACGTCTTGTTCGTCTCCTTGTTCGGCTGCCTGATTGGAATTTGGACGAGATCCGGAGCCACGAGGGCTTTGGCGGACTGCCTGCAAAAATATGCGACGACGAAGAAACGAACGCTGATTCTTACATGGCTGATCGGTTTGGTCCTATTCATTGATGACTTTACGAGCATCGCCGTTCGGGGAACGATGACGAAGCTTTATGACAAAAACAAGATCCCGAGAACGCAGCTTAGCTACATGACGGATGCCACGGCCTCCCCGCTAAACGCGCTGATTCCCATCGGGACATGGGGCATTTTCTACATATCCGTGTTCAACGGGTACGAGGAAATCACACAATACGGAACCGGCATGGGACTTTATGTAAAGCTTATCCCGTTCTTGTTTTACAGCTGGGTGGCGGTCATCATCGCATTGCTCTTTGCCCTGGGCGTAATCAAGCCGTTTGGCGCGATGAAAAAAGCCGTCATAACCGCCGAGGAAACGGGCAAACTATACTCTGACGCTTCAGGCGCGCTAAACGCGGAGGACGAAGCGGAGGAGGCGATGGAAGCCGGAAAAATGAAAAAACTCCTGATTGGACTGTTCGGGCCGCTTCTCGTTTTCATCATCACGGTCATCATGACGGGCGATGTCATCACCGGGTCGCTTATCGCCATCGCCATCGCATTGGTGCTGTTTTTGGTAATGCGCCTATCCACTTGGAAGAAATTGATGGAGGCCTGCATGGGCGGCATCGGCGACATGCTTTCCATGATCGTCATCGTGTTTTGTGCCTACATGGTGCGTGACTCCCTGATCGGGGTCGGCCTGCCCGAATACGTGACCAGCGTGATGGAACCATTCATGAGCCCGGTCATCCTTCCGGCATTGACATTTTTAATCTGCGCCTTCCTGGCCTTCGTCTCCGGCACGAACTGGGGCTCCGGCCTGCCGGTGGCGGCCATCGTGATTCCGCTTTGCGCGGCCATCGGTGGAAACATGTTCCTCGTGATTTCGGCCGTCATCTCCGGTGCCGCGTTCGGCGCGCACGCCTGCTTCTACTGCGACGTGACCGTGTTCACTTCGGGAATGACGAAAATCGACAATATGGAACACGCCACCACGCAATTGCCCTTATGCTTGATTGGCGGCGGAATTACGGCCGTACTCTACCTGGCGGCGGGATTTATCTTTTAACATCATATTGGAATCACGTCGGCGTACAGATGGCAATGCGCCTCTGCACACCGACGCTGTTCAGGGTCAAAATATTTTTGGCCCTATTATCGTTTTTATTGAAACGGGAGGAATAAAGACATGGAATTAGGAATATTGACTTTATTGCCGCCAATCGTCATCATCGTGGTGGCAATGACGACGAAAAAAACCACTTCTTCTTTATTGATCGGAGTGCTTCTCTGCTGCTTGTTAAAATACGGGATTCATTTTCTGCATCCCTTCATCGACTTGATTTACCGCGTGGGTACGAGCGAGGACACCATCTGGATTATCGCGTTTACCGCCTTTTTTGGCTGCTTTATCCAACTCATATCGGTGTCCGGCGGGCAACGGGCGTTTTTACACGTCATGGAAAAATGGGCCACGTCGCCAAGGAAAACGATCGTCCTTTCCTGGGTGGCCGGCCTTGTCGTGTTTTTTGACGACTTTACAAGCGTCGTCATCCGGGGCATGATGAGTAAATTGTACGACAAGCACAAAATTCCCCGGGCAATGCTCGCCTACATTACCGACGCGACCGCGTCGCCTTTGTGTATCCTGATTCCGTTCGGGACATGGGCCGTCTTTTACCAGTCGCTATTTTCGGGATACACCGAAGTAACGAGCCTTGGACCGGTCATGAGCACGTACATCAAGGCCATCCCGTTCATGTTTTATGGATGGGCTTCTCTCATTATATCTCTTTTAGCCGCCCTAAACGTCATAAGCCCTCTCGGTGCCATGAAAAAGGCCTATAAAAGGGCCAAGGACAGCGGGGAACTTTTCGGCAAGGAAAGCGAGGCCTTAAACGCCAAGGACGGAGAAACGGACAAGCCAATGGAGCAAAAAATGTTGGTAAAGGGTCTGATCTGCTTCCTCGTGCCCGTCATTCTTTTAATCGTACTCGCACTGGTCACGATGGACGTGCTGTTTTCCGTAATCGTGACGCTGGGCGTGATGATTTTCCTCTACCTCCTCCTGCGCGCGGCAAGCTGGAAAAAAATGATGGAGGCGAGCATGCAGGGAGTCGTAAGCATGACATCGATGAGCGTAATCGTATTTATGGCATACATGCTAAAAGAAGCCATCACGGACATCGGCCTGCCTGAATATGTAATCTCGCTCGTCGAACCCATCATGGGACCGTCGGTTTTACCCCTTATCACGTTCCTCGCCTGCGTCGTTTTGACGTTCACGACTGGGAGCAACTGGGGCGGCACCGTGGGTATCACGACCATCGTAATCCCATTGGCACAAGTGCTCGGTGCAAACATGCCACTGGTGCTGGCCGCCATCGTTTCCGGCGCGGCCTTTGGCGCACACGTGTGCTTTTATACGGACGTGACGGTGTTTACCTCCACGATTACGAAGATTGACAACCAGGAACATGCCATCACGCAATTCCCCTATGGGATTATCGGAATGCTCGTCAGCGCGTCGGCGTTCCTCGTGTGCGGGTTTGTCATGTAACGGTGCCGATGCCATTATTGTTTCCCACGCCTCTGCCAATAATTTATTTATAATGTGTCGTGGTAATCTCTTCGAGGTTATTCAAGTGACAACGAATACGTTTCGCCAAATGGTGGAGAAACAAACAGACTAAAAACGAGGATATCCTTTTCTGAATATCCTCGTTTTTGTCACTCTTCTTAGATGCTGTCAAATATCCGCGTTCCTTCCATATTCCACTTGACAGCCTGATAAGTTTCCGATACTACTCTGGATTTTCTTCACACCACGAGTGATACTCGTCCAAACGCCGAATATATTCGTCAAACTCCGGCACCGTAAAGTCCAACTCCTTATACCTTATAGGATATATGATTCCTTTTCCGATTAGTTGTGCCCTCGTAGTAGATATGGCACTTACATCTTTATGAAGATTTTTTGCTATATTTGAAATCGTACATGGCAACTCCCCACATTTCACCATGGCGAATACAAACTTCTTATCGCTATTCGCACACCGCTCATACCGAACCTTAAAAAAACCAACATCCAACGTTCGGAAAAATTCGTCAATGCTATGCTCTACATCCGTAAGCCCAATCTCTTTTGCAGTTATGTTTTTATACACAATCTGACAGAACTGCTGAATAAAAAACGGATATCCTTTTGTAAGGGAAATAATCCTTTTTATCGCTTCCTTTGTATATGTGACACCGAATTTTTGCACGGGTATTTCAATCGCCTTTTGGGACTGTCCCTCGGTCAGCGAACCAATTTCTTTGTATAGGAACAATCTCTCCGAATATGATTTTTCATCTGACAGCATCTTATATATCTTCGGCAGTCCGGCTCCCACCACCATGATGGGATATCCCAGCTGATTCGTACGGTGCAATGCCGCAATCAAGGGTCCCAGTTCCTTTGATTTCATATATTGAATTTCATCAATAAAAAAGCAAATCGGTGTGTGGGACTTATATGCCGTTTCCCCAATCGTCGTGAATACTTCCATCAAACTTTGCGTCAAATTCGTAGATTGATATAATTCCCGCTCCTGCATGGATAAAGAAAATGTATTGTCATTTGGGTCAAAGGAAATCACCAACGCCTTAATGGCATCCAACGGCTTTTGTATCAAATTTTTAAACTTTTCTTTTGTACTTACTTTTCTCAAAAACGCTTGCGAACATGTGGCAATTTGAGAAATAAAGTCATTCCGTTCCTCCACTTCTATATGTCTGCAAAAGATATTCTTTTCTTCCGCTATTTTTTGCAATTTATTAATCAGAACCGTCTTGCCTACTCCCCGTAATCCGCTGAAAATGACAGATGACGTCGGCACATCCATGGCCAACGCGTCAAACACCTGCTCCATCTCTCGTATATCCTCGTCACGACCGGCCAAATATGCCGGCATAAGCCCCGCCCCCGGTCTGTAAGGATTCACCTTGAACATAAATTCCACCACCTTCGCACATTAAATATTTTCTTCAAATATTTTCTCACACTTCTACGCTCAAGTCAATCCATTTCCGCAATTTTCCGCCCCAAAAAACCTATAACTGGTTACAGTTTGAAACCTAACCTTTTGCTACCCAATCCAACCAACGTCTTGCCGTGCCATCAAGCACTGCTCTTGTCACACCGGAGGAATCCGTCCGTCCAAAAGTTCTGTCTTATCCACAAAATACAAACTATACCTTTTTTCCACTACGGTTTTACGCTTTTGGCATACGGTTTCACAAGTTCCGGGCAGTGCCCCATAAAAAGTAACTGTTATCCTTTTTTTACTTCTGCCGATAATCTTTTTATAAGATATGGCCATGACAGGCAGGGAGCGGCGAAACAAAAAATGTCAGTACAAAATATTACCAATCCAAACAAGAACAACTCAAGCGGCATGACCCTAAGTGGTGTAAAACAAGGAAGCACGGGGCTAACTATGTCTGGACAAGGCGTGGCTGTCAAAGACGCGGCTGCCTTAAACGCGCTTGTCCAAAGTCTGGCCAATTCCGGCGCGGCCGCCAAGGACGTGGCCGCCTTAAAAGAACTTGTCCAAAGTTTGACCAGATCCGGCACATCCACCAAGGACATGGCTGCCTTAAAAGAGCTCGTTCAAAGCCTGACTAGTTCCGGCGCGGCCGCCAAGGACGTGGCTGTCTTAAACGCGCTTATCCAAAACTTAACCGGTTCGGGGCAAGGCCTCATCGACCCGCAGATGAGCGTGGAAATGGCGAAAATGCGGGCAGAACAAGCCTTTTTACAAGCCACACTTGATCAGACGGATTTGGCCATCGAAGTAGGTGCCCAAACCGACCGCGCCGAACTGGAGTCCACGCGGGAAGTGGAAAGACAGCCGGAACAAGTCGTCGATGACAAAATCTGGGAAATGTTGCTTGCATGGCGACAGAACTCCCAGCTGTCTGCAGAGCAAAATTTAAAGCAGCTCCAGGCCTTGTTTCAAATGCTGCTCAAAGAAATCATGACAAATTATCGGGGCGAGATGCAGCTCCAGTTATTGGCACAGCTTGACAGCCTCACGATGAACGCGATTAAACAGATGATGATTGAGCGTTATTCCGATTTGCTTGACTTTCTGGGACAATATGGCCGCCCCGGAACGAACCAGCAAATCATGGACAGCTTGTTTGAAGCGGTCGCGGGACGCAAGCCCATCTCCCTCTCCAGTGAAAGCTTTGGACCCGAAGGAGCTTTGTCTTCCTCAAAGGGACAAGGCATCATTTACCATAAAGATTCTCGCGGAATCCGGGTCAATGCCGATTACCAGAATCGTATTGACCGATCAGAAAACAAGCAAAACCAAGTTGCAGACTTACTTCGGCGGAATAACGCGTCGGGCAAAGACATTTTAACGGGCAGAGAAGATTTTGCATTACAACAAGGCGGAAGAAGAATGGGAACGGGCACGGCCGGCTTTTCTACACGTGACATTTCGCAGGCACAACAATTCATTCAGTATTTAAGGCTGAATTTTCCAGAACTTGACGCGGAAGAACTTCCCTACACCAGCGAAGAATTCATCGGCTTTTCTTCCGGGATCATGGCCTTAAAAGCCCAGACATTCATGGATAAAAAGGGGATGGGAAGCGGCATGTCATCTGCCTTGAAATATGCGTTGGACAGTTATATCCAAAGCCAGTTTTTCCAGAATGCCCAAGCCTTAAAACAGTCCTCCGCTTTCCGAGACCGGTCATCGAGCCCTTCTTTGAAAGCTGACGACTTCCAGAAGGTATATCATTTTATGGTAAACACGTATCAGGATAAAAAGGACGCACAAGCCGCCGTCCTAGCCGGATTGCAAAAGGCATCGGAAAGCTTTCACGAAAAGCAGAAGGATTCCATTTTCCAGAAAGCGGCACGATATTTTTCCGATACCGGCTTTTTCTCCCATTCGGAAATTGATGATTTGGAAAGGGAAATCTTGGACGGATGGAAGGCCGTTTGCAAGGATTGGAACGAGTTTCTAAAATTTGCCCAGATTCCGGCAGACAAGTCACTGCGTTTCCATTCCAATATGGACTACAATTTTTACATGGCGATTCTCTTGGCCTATGAACGGGCGACCCAGGCCAAGGACAGCACGAAAATCCCCAAAACCATCCCTTACATGGTAAAATGGGGGGCGGCCATCGTCATCGCGGGGGCGGGCACCGTCATACTGTACTCCATGTTTTTCTAGTTTCTGTTGCTTTTGTGAATATTTTTTAATATACTTTAATTAAAAGGTTGCTCAGAACCAAAACAAAGCCGACTTTTTGACTATTTGGGACAAATTGATTATAAACTTGTTCAAGTCGATAATGACGTTATAGAAATCGCTCAACAGATTATTGAAATGGGTATACTAACAAGAAAAAGCTATGATGACTGCCAGCACATAGGGGCAGCTATTGTCAATGAATGCGATTGTATTATATCTTGGAATTTCAAGCATATTGTAAATATCAAAACCATACGAGGAGTACGGGCAATCACCAATCTAAAAGGACATAAGCCAATTGAAATTCTAAATCCGTCCGTATTGCTAGAAAGTGAGGAATGATTATGAAAAAGCCTATTTTAAGCCCGGATTTTACCATTGAAGACATTCATAAGTTAAGAGAGTATAATTATTACCAAACAAAAGATATGACACCGCAAGAACGCATGGATTATTATAACAGCCGCGGCATGGAAGTTCACAGAGAAATACAACTCCGCAAACTGCAAAAAGCGTAAAAAGGCACCTTTTATTTTGCCGTTCACAAGCGGAGACGAAAGCGCGTCCTACCGGGCGGCTTTCGTCTCCGTCAATTTTCCGTCAATATCTGCACGTCCTCGAATGCTACAAACGTCACCGAGTGCCGATTCGGGCCGAATTGTAACGGACAGCCTAGTGTCTTGTCCCGTTGACTTTCAGCAAAACGAGACAAGACACTAGCGTCCGTACGTATTTGTCGGTGCAAAACAAGTATGATTCTTACAGACATAAAAAGTCGTGCTGTCATTTATCAACGGATACTCCTCGCTTTTTGAAACCGTGATTACATTCGCCAATAAAGGAAGCCGTCCTTTTATTTTTTCCAAGTCCGAACTCTCTTTCAAGGCAATCACGACATGCTCCGGAGGATTATCATAAAGCAGCTTCGCAAGAAGAAACATACTGTGTCCCGCCAAATAATCTTGTGCCTGAATGGTCATATAATGGATCTGCCTTTCTGCAAGTTCCTTGTATTCCTCATCTTCAGTCAGCTGATACAATCTTACAAAATTATACGTCATCACGGAATTCCCGCTTGGGATCGCGCCGTCATAGGATTCTTTCGGATTCATAAAAAGCTCCGTGTCACTCGAGTCCGAAAGATAAAATCCTCCGTTCTTTCCATCGGCAAATCGTTTTACCGCTTCATTGCAGAATCGCTTTGCTTTTTCTAAATAATTCCCATTCAGGGTAGAATGATATAGCTCTGTCAATGCGGCTACATAAAATGCATAATCATCTAAAAATCCGCTTTCCAACCGCCTTTCGTCACGCCAGCTTGTGAAAAGGCGTAGGTTTTCGCTCAAATTTTTCTCAATGAATCTCTGCGCGTCAATTGCCGCTTGAAGATAATCCTCGTTTTGTGAAGCACGATAAAGCATGGACAATGCCGCTATCATCATGGAATTCCAGGAAAGCAAAGTCTTATCGTCAAGATGCAGCCTTGAACGTTTTTTCCGATAGTCGTACAGCTTCTGCATCTCATCGCTAAAATTAGAGTCCAAGTCACTGCTTTTCAAAAGGTTTGGAATATTTACGCCCTCAAAATTGCCGCCTGCGGTGATATCAAACGTGTCTGAAAAACATTTTCCCTTTTCCTTTCCCAAGACAGCGATTATTTCGTCCAGCGTAAATGTATAATATTTCCCTTCCACGCCCTCGCTGTCAGCGTCCTGCGCACTGTAAAATCCGCCCTCCGGGGAAGTCATTTCACGAATCACATATTGCGCGGTTTTTTCGGCAGTGTCCAAATATAAATGATTTTGGGTCGCCATGTAAGCCGCCGCATATGCCATCATCAGCAATGCATTGTCATACAGCATTTTTTCAAAATGCGGCGCAAGAAAATATTTGTCCGTGGAATACCTGGAAAACCCATGTCCGATCTGGTCAAAGATGCCACCCTTCCGCATTTGTGTAAGCGTTTTCTCGACCATTTCCAACACATCCGAATCATTCTTCTGCTTTGCGTATAACGTCAGAAACAATAGATTATGCGGCACGGGAAATTTCGGAGCCGCCCCGAATCCCCCATACGTGCGGTCAAAGCTTTCCGAAAACAATTTCACCGCCTTCTCGAAAAGATGATCATCATTTACGTCTCTATCATTGGGTTCGGAATATTTCAAATGTGCAATTACTTGTTCCGCCGAATGTAACAGTTCTTCCCGGTTACCGTTCCACCGCTTTGCCACCGCGTTCAGCAAGTCGGCAAATCCCGGCATTCCGTACCGTGACCGCACCGGAAAATATGTGCCGGCCAAAAAAGGTTTTTTATCCCATGTCATAAAAATACTCATGGGCCATCCGCCGCTTCCAGTAAACGCCTGACATACCGACATATACACGCTGTCCACATCGGGACGTTCCTCACGGTCAACCTTTATAGAAATAAAATGCCTATTGAGAATTTCGGCCGTCGTCCCGTTTTCGAAGCTCTCGTGAGCCATGACATGGCACCAATGGCAAGTACTATAGCCGATACTTAGGAAGATGGGCTTATCTTCTCGCTTCGCTTTCTCAAATGCTTCCTCGCACCACGGATACCAATCCACGGGATTTTCTGCATGCTGTAGCAAATATGGACTTGTCGCGCTTTTTAGGTGGTTGCTCATTTTATTTTCCTCTCCCAAACTCAAAAATGTCTCTTAAAGCTTGGGCATGTATTAAAGGATGCCCTTGGGTATTTTTCCCGATACCTCTTCACTTTATACTATCCGTTTACCACTTGGTCATATACTCGCCGTACCTCTTCTTTCGTCGCCAGGTTTTCCGAAAACGCGCTGGCGCTGCCTGCCGCGAGGCCCATATAGAACGCCTGCCTATAGCTCTGATTTTCGAGCCATCCGGCAAGGAACCCGGCCACCATCGAATCCCCCGCGCCGACCCCGTTTACAAGGGTGCCCTTCGGTGCCGGAGATTCGTATACCGTGCCGTTTTCCGCCACAAGCACCGCTCCTTCTCCCGCCATGGAAACCAGTACGTTACGCGCTCCCATCTCCTGCAGCTTTTTCGCATATGGCACGACGGACTCCCGCGTATCCAAAGCCACATTGAAAATCTCTCCCAACTCATGGTTGTTCGGCTTAATCAAAAACGGGTGATACTTAAGCACATTGACCAGCAAATCCTTCGTCGCGTCGACCACGACGGTGACTTTCTTTCCTGCCAGGTGCTTCATGATCTGCATGTAAATGTCATTCGGCATCGTGCTCGGAATGCTCCCCGCCAGCACAAGCACGTCGCCCTCGTCCAATGCTTCCAACTTTTGCATCAACTGCCCCGTCTTTTCCCTGCCGATGTCCGGGCCGCTGCCGTTAATCTCCGTCCCGTCAATCGATTTCAGCTTGACGTTGATTCTGGAAATACCTTCCTCGATGTGGATAAAGTCGGTCCATACGTCCATGTCCCGCAGCATGCGCTCAATCTCTGCCCCGGTAAACCCGGCCGTGAATCCAAGGGCCATGCTTCTTATCCCCAGATTCTTCAATACCGTCGACACGTTAATCCCCTTGCCCCCCGGCAGCATCTTTTCCGAATCCGTCCGGTTCGTCAACCCCAAGCGGAAATCTTCCACCGACACGATATAGTCCAGCGACGGATTAAAAGTAACCGTGTAAATCATCTCGCGCCTCCTTGTTTGTTTTGTTGAACTAAGTATGACTCCAAATTGGTTCAAAGTCAATCAAACTTTTTCGCGAAATATGTGGTTGGTTTTTGTTCGTATTGCATAATTTTGGTCTTATTTGACTATTTTTGACCGTTTTATTAAAAATGCTTTTATTGAAAAAAACCGGCGCGACTTTAATCACACCGGATTTTCCATTCATATTCTATGCAGTTTTTCTTATTTTATCAATAATGTTGCAAATACCCTATCAGACGCGCTACGCGTTTTCAATCGCCTGATTGATTGCTCCAATTAACTGCTCCATCTGCTCTATCGTGGCATCCGGGCTAAAGGATACCATCGCCCGCAACGGCATCGCCATGCCGGTCGCCATCATCGCCTCCTGGCTAAGCGCGTTGTCCTCACTTGCAACTTCACCTTCTCCGCTTAAAGCAGCTGCCTTGTCACCGCCCATCATCGGTCCCATCACCTGCATCAGAACCTGCTTGCCAACCGGATGCGCCATGATCTCGCCCATGGCCGTATTGACCGTGAACTTCGGCTTCAACATCCGCATGGAGGTCACGTCAATCGGCTTTTCTGCCACGATATTGGCTGCGGAAGTGCCCACCTGAACCTGATACACGCCGCTTGGCACGTACCAGTCATGAATGGACGTGTTCCACTCGGCAAAGGCGCGTTTGTCCAAAGTCAATGTCACCGTCTTTTTCTCTCCCGGCTCCAACGCGATTTTTTCAAATGCACGCAGTTCCCTTACCGGACGGATTTCACCCGTCTTGCACGGAGCCACGTAAATCTGTACGACTGTCTTGCCCGCCATGTCCCCGGTATTTGTCACGTCCACGGACACTTTCAATTCTTCCGCATCCGTCATGGATTCTTTATCCAGCCAGAGGTTGTCATAAGCAAAGCTCGTATAGGACAATCCATGGCCGAACGGGAACAGTACCGGCCGCTTCATCGTCTCGTAGTAGCGGTATCCTACCATTCTCTCTTCCCTATATTTTACATCCTCTTTCTCCACCCCGTAATATGGATACGTCGGGGTGTCCTCGATGCGAATCGGAAAGGTTTCGGTCAAGCGTCCGCTCGGATTTACCTTTCCATACAAAAGGTCTGCCGCTGCCAGGCCAACTGCCTCGCCACCCAAATACAGCTCCAGCACACCCTTCACGTCATCAATCCACGGCATTGCCACCGGCGAACCGTTGTGCAATACGACCACGGTGTTTGGCTGCGCCGCCGCGACCGCCGCAATCAGTTCATTCTGATACGCCGGGATGTCCATGTTCGTACGGTCAATTCCTTCCGTCTCATAACTATCCGGCAATCCGGCAAAAATCACCGCCTTGTCCGCCCCCCGTGCCGCTTCTACCGCAGCGTCTTTCTCAATCGTCTCTGCTTTCAAGTCATATCCCTTGACGTAAGATGTGCCCTCTTTTTCTCCAACCACTTCCCATATGCCGGTAACCTTGTATGGATTGATGTGGGAACTTCCGCCGCCCTGGTAACGTGGAGCCTTCACATATTCACCAATATAAACAATCTTCTCGCCGTCTTTTAACGGAAGAATGGCATCCTCATTTTTCAGAAGGACGGCGCTCTCCGTCTCGACCTTCCTTGCCGCCTCATGGCCTGCTTCAAAATCATATGCCGCGTCCTTGTCATGGTTCTCGCTGTAACGAAATACGATATTCAAAACACGCTCCACGGCCTTGTCAAGAGCCGCCATGTCAAGCGTGCCGTTTTCCGCCGCTTCCTTGATGCGCCGCACATTGTCCGCTCCTGGTCCCGGCATGCACAAGTCCATGCCTGCCGCCACGCTGTCCACCGGGTCGTCACATGCGCCCCAGTCCGTCATCATATACCCGTCAAAATCCCACTCTCCACGCAAAACATCCGTCATGAACAATGCGTTCTCGCTGGCATAGGTTCCGTTTATCTTATTGTAAGAACACATAATCGTCCACGGCTTTGCCTCTTTGACCGCTCCCTCGAACGAAGCCAAATAAATTTCCCGAAGCGTCTGCTCGTCGACTACTGAATTACTCGTCTGGCGGTACAACTCCTGGTTATTTGCCAGAAAGTGCTTCGGGCAGGCGCCGACGTTCTGGCTCTGGATTCCTTCGATTTCTCCGGATCCCATCTTGCTGGAGACCAATGGATCCTCGGACAGATATTCAAAATTGCGCCCGCACAATGGAGAACGCTTGATGTTCATCGCGGGTCCCAAAATCGTGCTGACATCCTCCGCCTGGCACAATTTTCCCAGCTCCGTTCCCACCAGTTTGGCAACCTCCGGGTCAAACGAAGAGGCCGTCGCGCATCCCGCCGGAAAGCAAATCGCCGGATTACTGGAACCGAGTCCCAAATGATCTCCGCTGCCGGCCTGCTTACGAAGTCCGTGCGGTCCGTCGGTGAGCATCACGGACGGAATGCCAAGCCGCTCCAATCCCTGTACATGCCAAAAATCCTTTCCCACGCAGAACGCGGCCTTTTCCTCCACCGTCATCTGCGACACAAGCTCTTTGATTTTACTTTGTTCCATTTTGATTTTCCTCCATATCTGAAATTTAAAGTTACGTTATATTCACGGGGCTGTGCGCTCTGCCGCACGGCCCGACGGACTGCAAATCGTAACCATTTCCATGATATAAAGTATACATCACCAGAACGTTTTACCGCTAACATCTTTTTGACAATTTTGACATATTTTAATCCAATTGTTACAGTTCAGCCTACATTGGCATGGCGCTGAATTGTAACATCCAATTATCACGGTTCACGGCCAATTCAAATCATTATTTTTGCGTAAAATATTCCGTCAAATAGCTTTCAAATTCCGGTGCCCACCATTCTTTGTATCCTTTCTCGTTCGGATGGGTATCGTCCGCCATATAGGAGTCGTATGCTTCCGTCCCGATTATGGCTGTCATCTCTTCGTTTTCCCACAAATCAATCACGCCAATTCCCCATTTATCCTGCAACTGGTGCAATGCCTCCACCATGGCCGCATATTCTTCGCTTTCAAATTTTGTCCCCGTGTAGAAAATGACCGGACATCCCCATGTCTCCTGCGTATATGAGACAATCGTCTCCATGGCACCGATAATCGTCGTATCGTCAAACTCCTCCATCTGTTTACCATCGGAAACGCTACCCAATTCTTTTCCCTGCTTCGCGTCATTCGTGGACAATTGTACAATCATCACATCCATGTCCAGTTCCGTGTCAATGTCACTTTTCATCCGGGCGACGTAAGAACTCGCGTCCGAATTTGCCAACGTGGTTCCGGAAATCGTATATTTCAGGCAAGTCGTATTTTCATGGTTTTCCGCTATCGTGTCCGCCATGGAATACCCCTCCGCCTTCGCCCCATAAGTCACGGACGAGCCGAGCCAGCAAATCGTCTTTCCCGACAACGGATCCGAGGAGTCCGTCTCTTCTTTTTTCGGGATTGCTCCCTCGCCATATCCCACCGCGACCGCGCTGCCTGCCTCATATAACTTCATGTCCCCGATGGCCGGGATCGCGCAGAAAATGTCCTTCTCATTAAATATCGTGGTATACCCGCTCTTGCCAACCACCGCGATGACATCTCCCGATTTTAGCTTCACGTCCTTGGCCATCAAAAACGTTCCCATGTCGTAAAGATCCATCTGTTCAGGGTTCGCCCGCACAATGTCCGTCGGCAACACATATCTGTCCGTGTCATTTATCACGACATCATAAATCGTGCACCCCACCATGCTCTGCGTTTTTCCGATTTCAAGGTAAATGTCATACGCCCCGTCCACGCCGTCCGGCACGGTATATTTCACGGAAGCATCCTGAATGATTCCCTTCACCACGCCGTTCTCTTCATCGTATTCCGGAGTTTGACTCACCCCGTCCTTCGCGCCTTCCGTCATGGTCGCATCTTCCGCCGCCATTGTGATTACGGAATCAGCACCTTGTTCGTTATTTGTTTCCGGATTTTTCGTGTCCTTGGCATCCTCCTTTCCCACATCGCCACATCCCGCCAGAACTGCCATGCATGCCAACGTCACCGCCATGATTTTTACACAGTTTCTTTTCAACATATCCTTTTTCTCCTTTTCTTTTTTGCTTGACGGGGTTATATTACTCTATTTTTTATGTTATAATTTGTAAATAATCCAGATTTTTTGAAAATATGGCATGTGCAATATAGACAAAAATTTATTGCCACTTACGCCTTTCGGCGCATGTAGTAGCGGCAAATTTCACACGAAAAAATTCAAAAAGGGAGGCTGTTTCACAATGAACAAAGAATTTTATGAATTTTTATATCATTTACGTGCCAGTGGCTTTACCCACAATACGCGGGAGAATTCACGTATGATTTTTTACCGAAATTCGCAACAATCCGAACGCAAGACGCCATTTCGCGTGGAAGCGGATAAATATGGAGAAGTCAGGGGAAACAACATGAGCGGAGAGATGGGAACTTTTTCTCAAGCGCCCTCCGTCAACTACCGGAACACCTTGATTGGAATCGCGTTCGTACTTAACATGCATGCCCTCGACAAATATGTGGATTTAGAGACATCCGGTGCTCTGTGCGATTATTATGTCAACAAGGCCGAGTCCGTCACGAATTCCGAAGAATTTAACCGGGTCATGAAAGACATGTGCCGGGATTTTGACGAATTGTCCCACTCCAAGGCATGGGAATCCTACGGACAGCCCGTCGACTCTTGCATTGACTACGTGTATCAAAATCTATACTCTCCGCTCACGATAAAAGAGATGGCTGAAAGGATGGGATATAACCACTCCTATCTGTCATCTCTCTTTAAAGAAAAAACCGGTCAGACCTTGTATGCATTTATCGAGGAAGCCAAGATACAAGAAGCCCGGGTGCTCCTTCTATATACCTCGCAGCCACTTACCGCCATTGCCTCCGCGCTTGGCTTTCATTCACTTTCACATTTTTCCAAGGCATTCAAGGCCAAAGAAGGAATCACGCCCCTAGCCTTTCGCAAACAAGGGGCAAATGCGCCCCTTGGCCAATTTTACGGAAACACGTTTCTTACCAAGCCTCGAAGTTAAACCTCGCCCCTTGCGAAGCAAACGAAACTACTACGGCAATGCCACCACGTTTTTTTAGCCTCTCCGCCCCTTATCCTTAACGTCGGCGCACAAGTGACGGCATCTATAAAAGACCCAGCCCCCGCATCGCGTTTCGAAGCAGTTCCTCATGCTGCGGCTCCAGCTCCGTCAAAGGCGCGCGCAAGCCGCCGACCCCCTTGCCCTGCATGTTCATCGCGGCCTTGACCGGTATCGGGTTTACCTCGCAGAACAGAGCGTCCACAAGCGGTATCGCGTCCAACTGCATCTTGCAACTCCCCTGCACGTCTCCTTCCAGATATTTAAAAATCATGTCGTGCACGTAGGTCGGCGCCACGTTGGACAACACGGAAATCACGCCGATTCCGCCCAGCGACAATAATGGCACGACCTGGTCGTCATTGCCAGAGTACAGTTCAATATTTCCATCGCACAAATGCATGATTTTCGCCACGTTGCTGATGTCGCCCGACGCTTCTTTGATTCCCACGACGTACTCCGTATCCTTTACCAACTTCGCCACGGTCTCCGGCTTAATCGCGCATCCGGTTCGGCTCGGCACGTTATAAAGGATGGATGGGAGCTTGGCCGCCTCGGTAATCTTCGTATAATGTGCAATCAATCCATTCTGCGTCGCCTTGTTATAATACGGGGTCACCAGAAGCAGTCCGTCCGCTCCGGCTTTCGCCGCCTCCACGGACAACTCGATGGCCGTCCTCGTACAATTTGACCCCGTTCCGGCCACGACCGGGATACGATGGTTCACGCGCCGGGTTGCAAACTTGATGACGTCCACGTGCTCCTCTTCCGTCATCGTCGCGGACTCGCCCGTCGTGCCGCAGATAATGATGGCATCCGTCTTTCCGGCAATCTGCTCTTCCAAAAGCTCATCCAACTTGTCATAATTTACTTCCAAATTTTCCTTCATGGGTGTGACCAAGGCTACACCCGCACCTTTAAAAATTGCCACTGCTTTTCCTCCTGAATTTTTATTATTTTTTTATGTACCTTGCACACTTATTATTCACGGGGCCGTGCGCTTCTACGCTACCGCTCCGGTCCGTGCTAAACGTGTGCCACTGGCACACAGCACCAGCCGACATACTTCCTTTGGATGCCCGTGTGCAATCGAGTAGGGGGGATTTTCCCCCTACTCGTCGCGCCGGGACAGGCTGCGTAAGCAGCATATGCCTTTCTGTCCCGTGTGCATAAAAAGAAACGGCAGGTCGTGCCGTCTCCAATCAATACAAGATCCAAAATCCGTATAAATTGTGATAGCACTCCATCCTCCGGCGCAATCCTTGTAAAAACAGCTCTCCACACCTTCGGTATGACAGTCATGACATTCTTCACGCCATGCCCAAGCAATGCGAAATCAGGAACTTCACACCCTTTCGGCACCTTTTCCTTTCTGATGCCATCCACTGCTCCTGTACATCCGGCATCGTACTGATAAAAAATGCAACCTCTATCTACGTTTCTTTCATGTTATGATGATACCAGGCTTAAAAGACTATGCGTTTCATGCCCGCATGAAAAAGCATGACTTCAAAACCCGTAAACCACCTCAAATTCCTTAATTTATTATACACCAAAAAGGATAACACCGTGCAAGAATAATGTCAAGAGTTATTCGACCCAATCAGCACCTTTTTCCCGTGGAACGCGAAACCGTACTTCCGTATGCGCTCTACTGGAATTCCCCTCCTCACAAGCACTGCCTCGTATTTTTTCTCCTCTATCTGTCGCAAAGCCGCCTGCACCGTGTCCGAAAGCTTCTTCTCGTCCCCAGCATCCTGCACTTTAAACTCCAAAATCATGGCATCATCCGTCCGCTTTCTCGGCTCCAGCATCACGTCATAACGACCGAGACCGCTCTCACGATTTGACATAATGACATATCTGTCTGACAGTTCCGCAACCAGTCCTAGCACAAAACCATGATAGAAGCTCTCGGGTCGTCCTTTCGACACCTTCTTCCCCGTGTCAAAATAACTAAACATCTCCAAAGTCACTTTATTCATATATGCGTTCATCGCTTTCAAATTTCCTGCCAGCAATGCTTGTATAAAGTCATTATAGTTTTCACCCTCGGCAAACCATCCTTTAATCATGGCCTTGAACATGACCCATACTTCTTTGTTCGTCAGTACCAATTCGTATCGGTATTCCCCTTCATCTTCCTGAAACATCAATTTTTTCACTTTCAAATAACCACTGGCCAACAACAAGCTCCATATGGCATTCTGCTTTATCGACAGCTCATTATAAACAATCTGCTCGTCAATTTCGACCCTGATTGCTTCCTCGCACATCAATGTTTCAAATTCCTGCTTTATATTTTTGTTTCCCTCACGAAGCAATTTTTCTATCAACCGATTGGAACTGGAATTTGCCCAATATGGCATCAGCCTTTTCTTATCCAAATAATTAATAATTGACCATGGATTGTATATATCCCTCGCCGTTCCAAACGTAAAACCGTCATACCACGCCTTTACTTCCCCGCGTTTGTCTGACAATCCAAACTCGTCCAGAGCCGCAAACACCTCGCCCTCCGTAAACCCAAAAGATGTCTCATACTTATTGGAAGTCGTGGTGACCACCTCTGGATTATTCAAATCCGAAAATATGGATTCCTTGCTAATCCTCGTAATCCCCGTCAAAATCGCCCTCTCAAGGTAAGGATTCGTCTTAAAGGTGGAATTGAACAAGCTCCTGGTAAAACTTACGAGTTCGTCCCAATATCCGTTCACGTAAGCTTCCTGCATCGGCGTGTCATACTCATCTAAAAGAATAATTACCTTTTTCCCATAATAGCGGGACAAATATAGTGACAACTGGTGAACGGCAAACGTCGCCGTCACGTCGTCCATGTCCACAGACACGTCCCCCCAAAATTTTCTTTCTTTATCATCCAAAAAATCTTCTTCCAACAAAAAACGATTCGCAGAATATAGATTGGACAAAATTTGGCATATCCTCCTGCGTGCCGAATGATAATTTTGCTCCTTGATATTTGCAAAGGAAAGGCTAATCACCGGATAACTTCCTTGTAACTGACGATACGTTTCTTCCTTCCAGATGGAAAGCCCTCCAAACAAGTCGTCTTTATCTGCATATTTCACAGAAAAAAACTGTTCCAGCATGCTCATGTTCAAGGTTTTTCCAAAACGCCTGGGGCGCGTAATAAGAGTCACGAGGTCACCGCTCTCCCACCACTCCTTTATGAACATTGTTTTGTCCACATAAAAAATGTCACTCGTAATCAATTGTTCAAAATCCTGGTGCCCAATTCCCAGCGTCCTACTCATTTCCCCACTTCCTTTCGCACTCCCCTATCTGTTTTTCAATCATGCGGCCATTTTTTCTTTTTCATAGTATATCCAATTCCCAAAAGAAAGTCAACAACCCCGCCACAAGTGGCAGAGCCGTTGACTTTCTTTATGTTATTTTTCACGGGAGAACGCCTAAACAGCAGCGAAGCCGTGCACCGAAGGCGCACGTCACCCGCATTTTTAATTTGCCAATGCTCTTACCTTCTCGTACACCGCGCCTATCATCCGCTCTCCTCCCGGCATCATCGCCGCCAATTCACTCAGCGTCTTTTCCTGCAAATAATTTCGCATCGACGCTTCTAACGGCCGCCCCGTCACTTCTTCGAACGCCTCCTCGCCGCCCGAAAGGGCCAGCACTTGTCCCAGGGTGGAATTCATCGTGATTTTCCCGGCACGCAAGTCGGTTTTCGTCTCGTATGCAAAATGATAACTGCCCGACCCGAGTTCTATCTCGTCATCCCTTTCCGGCAGTTCCAAAACCGCCGTCGTATTGGCCGGGATTTTCAAGTCTATCACGATTTGGCCGTCCCTGCATGTCAGATGAACCTCCACCGTCCCATACATCGTCTCATAGGAGGCATCCATCTGCATAATGCTTTTCGTCAAAATCGGCCGGATGAGGATTTTTTTATATCCGGGCGCGAGCGGGTTGATGCCCGCCACCTTACGATACAACCAGTCACCAATCGAACCATATGTATAATGGTTGAGCGAGTTCATGCCGGATTCATCAAAATCCCCGTTCGGCAGGACGGAGTTCCACCGCTCCCAAATCGTGGTCGCCCCCATGCCTACGGCATACAGCCAGCCTGGATATTCCTCGTTTAAAAGCAATTCTTCCGCCAAATCATGCCTGCCGTTTTCGCTGAGCACGTGACACAGATAAGCCGTTCCCACGAATCCCGTGGTCAGATGCCCCTTGTGCAGCGCCAGATTATCCTCCAGTATCTTTACCACCCGTTTCCGGTACTCTTCCTTTATCAGGCCAAAATAAAGCAACAACGCGCACGCCGTCTGGGTCTCCGATACCAGCCGCCCGTTCCGGGTCACATACTCCTCGTTTAATTCCTCGACAATCGAATCGTATAGTTCCCCATAAACCGCCGCGTCACGCCTTTTTCCCAATACTTTCGCCGCGTCACGGACACATTTGACCGAATAGGCATAATAGACGTTGGCCACCAAGTTTTTATCCGTGCCGCCGCTCATCAAATGAAGGCTTTCGTCGCTGTCCAGTGCCAGCCAGTCGCCCCGCTGGAAACCGTTCATCCACAAAACGTCCTCCCCACAGCTTCTGCGGATATACTCCACCCATTGGCACATGTTGGCATATTGCTCCCGCAAAATCTCCTCGTCCCCGTAAACCGTATAGGCCGTCCATGGAATGATCGTCGCACAATCGCTCCACACGGCGGTTCCGGTGGCCGGCCCAACGATGTTTGGCACGATATGGGGAACCCCATGTTCATCATCCGTTTCCACGGCCACGTCGCGCAGCCATTTTCGATAAAACAGCGCACTCTGATAGTTAAACATCGCCGTACGGCAAAAAATTTGCGCGTCCCCCGTCCATCCCAAACGTTCGTCGCGTTGCGGACAGTCTGTCGGAATGTCGACGAAATTGCTGCGCTGTCCCCAGACAATGTTCTCCTGCAATCGGTTGACCTTTTCGTTGTCACAAGTAAAGCTGCCGGTTTTCTCCATGTCCGTGTGCAACACGCAGGCCGTAAAGCGGCTGATTTCTATGTCTTCGCCCACGCCCTCCAGGCAAATGTAGCGAAATCCCCGGTACGTAAAATGCGGCGCGACGACTTTTCCGATTTGCTTGGAATCATAAATATAAATTTCCCGGCATTTTGCCGTGCGTAGATTGGTCGTATAAAAATTGCCTTCCTTATCCAATGTTTCCGCATGGCGAATGACGAGCTTGTCGCCAGTAATCGGCGGTAATTCCACCCTGACGAATCCCGGAAGATTTTGCCCGAAGTCGATGACTACTTCTCCTTTTGGAGTGATGATTTTTTCCTTCGCCGCCACCTCCTCAATGACACGCACCGGCTCGGATTCCTGAGCAACAATCTGTGTCACCTTTTCCGACGCGTCAAACAAAACCGCGCACCTTGCCATCTGCCCGGCATTCTCTGCATACTCGTCTGCCATATCTTCCCTTGTAAAATCCTGGATTTCCCCATGGTACAATTCGCTGTCCCTGACGACGCCAGTCGTTACGTTCCAACTCTCGTCCGTGCCGAACACGTCATGCGTTCCGTCCTCGTACTCAACACGAAACATCGCCAATGCGGCCACCCGGTCTCCGTAAAAGCAATTTTCACCCTCACCGTTTAAATGTCCTTTATACCAGCCGTTCGCCACCGTAAGCTCAATCTTGTGGTTTACGGCCGTTTCCGGGCTTTCACCCGCCAGCAAGTCCGTAATGTCATACGCCTGGTACTGCAGCCGATTGTGGTAGGAAGTCCACCCCGGCGAAAGGTAAAAATCCCCCGCCTTTTTCCCATTAACGCACAATTCATAGACGCCCAGACTGGTCACGTAGGCACGCGCACGTACCACCTCTTTCTCACACGTACGCTTTTTTGTGAAAACCGGACATGCCGTCTCCTCTTGCGGAAAATCATGGGTAATCCACTTCGCCTGCCAGTTTTTTTGTTCGAGCAGCCCCGTCTCGAAAAATCCGCACGCCTCGCCCCTTTCCCCCTGATTGTCCCATACGGTCAATTCAACCCGGTACTTGGTAAAGGGCCGCAATTCCTCGCCCTGATAGGGAACCAGCACGGACTTGTCGCCCTCCACCTTTTTGCTGTCCCATACACATGTCCCCTTGCCGACTTCCAAACCGTCTTCCGGTGACTCTTCTTTCCACACCCGCACGTGATAAGCGCGCTGCATGACATTTTCCTTGTCGCTCTCCAATTTCCACGAAAACCGGGGATTCACATCCAATCCAATCGGATTTTTTCTATATTCTATGGTCAAATCCTTTACTTGCATCTTATTCTCCATTCTATTTCGCATGATAATTTTGAAAAATATGGGGTCAAACCATTTTGACCCCATGCATTTCGCAGTTTTGCAATACTTGTTTTATCAGCCTATCCTTATGCCTCTCACAATTCTGCATTATTTAGAGTAAGTTCCCGTCAATACAGTGTCAACACCGATATCGGCACTCTGTCCATTAAACTCAATCGTCATATCTGCCTTGTAAGCCAGATTCACGTCCACGCCGGTGTCGGTCGCCGTCTCATAATCCGGTACCGCCTCACATGCCCCCGCCTTTTCAAATTGGAAGCTTCCTTTCGCTACGTCCGACATCATGTAAGTACCTTTGTCAACCGAAATCTCGGCGTTTATCTGAGATACCACCACGAACAATTCACAAGTTCCATCCTCCGCACAGTCCAGACGCAGTTCCACCGTAATCGGCACACCGATCTCGACAGAAGGATTGGAAAGGGTAAACGCGCTTCCCTCCGCTCCCATGGCTTCCACCGCAACGACCTCGTCCCCTCTTGTCAGCTCTGCCGTTTTCTTGTCGTCCGAAATTTTCAAGGTTCCCTTTGTTCCTTCGTCGTATGTCAATGCATACTCGCCCATGCCCTTCTGCTCCCAGGTTCCTTCCAGCAACTCATCTCCCGTGGCATCCATGAAGCTGCCATTGTGTCCCAACGTAATCGCACTTCCCGTGCTGCCGCCTGCAAAATATGCGGCAATTTCTATCGGCATTTCTTCATTTTCCGCCACATACTGGTAATCTGCCTTATGTCTTAAATTCCTATGATTTCCAAGGCCTCCAAGACTCATGTCCAGCAAGGCATCATCCACATACGCCACTTTCTGGGTTTCTCCCATCACATAAGACGTAAACGCGACTACCTGGCTTGACTTTACCATTTCTCCATCCGTGTCCCCCACGTCGTCACCGCTCGTATCCGGATAATAATCCAGTTCTTCATCCAGCACCTCATAAGTCCCCGCATCGGTGGCCGCCTTGTCAAAATAACTTGCATAATAAGTTCCGTCCTCGTTGAAGCGAATAAAGCTCTCAATACCCATGTCCGCAATGATGTAATAGTAGTAGCCGTCCCACATCTGGACTTCGTCCGACGTCGCATCCTCCTTCTCGTCCTTTGCCCCACCCGTCTTCGCGTCATTCTCCTTCGTACCGTCATCCGTCTTTCCGCATCCGACCGGTAAAACCGCCATCATCAATACCAATGTCAAAACCACTGCCAACAAACTTTTCTTTTTCATCTTTTTATTCTCCTTTCATCCCTTCACCGCGCCTATTACCATGTTTTCCTCCAATTTTTTAATGAAGAACGGCATCAACAGCAAAATCGGTATCGTGGCCAGCACAATAACGGCATACTGTACCAAGTAACGATTATAATCTGGATTTGCATAATTCAGGAAATCCTGGTTTCTGCTGATAAAGTCGCGGATTACAAGCTGCAGGGGCCACCATTCCTTTGTCCTTGGCACGTAAATGGATGCCTCGAACCAGGCGTTCCACGCCATCAGCGCCGTGTTAATCATGGTGACGAGCACCAACCCGCGCGCCTGAGGCAGCATGACCTGGAACATCATCTGAAAATGTCCCGCCCCGTCAATCTGTGCCGCTTCCACGGTCTCAATCGGCACTTGTAAAAATCCGTTCATGACCATGACCATGAACATGGCATTCGTACATCCCGACAGGATGATGGCTAAGGGCGTTCCCGTCAGTCCCAATCCCCGAACCACCATGTAGGTAGGAATCAAGCCGCCATTAAACATGATGGAAACCAGCACCAGCATCATAAGCGGCCCTCTTAGCTTTGACTGCCGGCTTAACACATATCCGGCAAGCACGTTAAGAACAAGACCTACCAGCGAGGAACCTACCACGTAGAAAATCGTCACGAGGTAAGAACGCACCACGCTATTATCTTTCAACACGATTTTGTAGGCTTCCAGGTTAAAATCCCCCACCGGCCACAACACCAGCCCGGAATGGGCAAACAATGCCTTTCCGTCCGAGAGCGAGCTCATCAGCACGTGCCACATGGGAACCACGCAGCAGAACGCGACCACCGCCAATATCAAGCCCAGAATCACATTAACGATATGGGAGCCGATGGACGTATTCTCGACCATGCCTTCTTTCCTTTTTAATTTCTTCATGAGCTTTACACCTCCTATTTACTGTTAAAAAAGCGAGGCCCCGGAGGCCTTCTTCCCCAGTTTGTTGGATACGATTAGAAGAATCATCCCCAATACGGACTGGAACAATCCCGAAGCGGTCGACAATCCATAATTCGCCGTGCTGCCAAAGGACATACGGTATGTATAGGTCGACAACACGTCCGCCACGTCGTACGTAATCGGCATGTACAACAAGAGGACGTTCGTTCCCACCGTTTTAAAGACCATGCCGATCGCCATCGTCCACATCATGATAATCAAAGGCATGACGGCTGGCAGCGTCACATGCGTGATACGTTGGAACCGATTGGCACCGTCGAGAGCCGCCGCCTCGTGCAATTCACCGTTGACATTGTTGATGGAGGTCACATAGATGATGGACCCCCAGCCCATGCCCTGCCATACGCCAATCAGTGTGTAAATCACCCAAAATATCGGGATATTCGGGTTGGCCAGCCAGTTTTGCGCTTCCGGGCCGAAGAGGCTTATAAACTGCGTGATGGCCCCCCGTTCGCTCAAGAACTCCGTCGCCAGGGAACACATGACCACCGCCGACACGAAATTCGGCAGGTAGCTTAACAGCTGGAACCCTCGCCTCATTCTCTTGTGCGGAAACGTCGTCAACACCAAAGAAAATAGAATCGTCGGGAAAAATCCCAGCGTCAGGCTCAAAATCGCCATGGCCACCGTATTGCGAAAGGCCAGCGCGAACCCGGTTCCCGTAAACAAATCCACAAAATTTTGCATTCCGACCCAGGGGCTGCCAAACACGCCCTGCGTGATACTATAATCTTCAAACGCCATCAAAATACCGAACATGGGCGCATAATGGAAACAAATCAGCCAAACCAGTACCGGGACGAAGATGACATACAGTATGCCGTTCTTCCTCATGTCCTCCTTCCAGCTTGTCTTTTTCACATAGGAGGCTACGTTTTTCTTTTTCGCCATAACCCTTTATCTCCTTTTACCTATTTAACAAGTCCAGCGCTTCCTGATAATACCCGGCCATTTTATCCGAACCATATTTTCTCGTATCCTTCACGAACTGCTCCCAATCCGCGTCATCATTCATATTATAACTGCCCGTTCCCATGATAATCGTCGGAATGGTTCTGGCCAGGTACTGATCCAGATTGGCTTTCAGCTTGTCAAGTTCTTTCTGGTTTTCAGTGGATACTGCATTTTGTACGCTGCTGCGCAGAGCCGCACTGTTTTCATAAGCACTCCATGCTTCCACCGCCTGTAATACGAACCGGTCATATCCCTTGTCCAAATCAACATTGTCCGTCATGCCGATACACCTGCCAAGCGTCACCGCGATGGATTCCGGCTTATCGGAACTAAATACCGTGTGAACCGTTCCATCCGCATCGACGGTATAATTGCTTCCATTAATTCCCAGTTGATCATACAATTCACTGCCAAACGCGTCATACTGCTCCTGATTCAAACCATAATTTTTCAGCATGCCGCCCTCCTCTGTGTAAAGGAAGTCAACGAACTCCATAAATGCAATCGTCTCCTCCTCGGAAAGTTTGGTTGTAAGACCTACGCTGGTTCCCATTTTCGTAGTTCTCATGTATGCATTCGGCTCTTTATTTTTCTGGGCATCGCCGCCATAAACGTCATTAATCGGTATCTTTGCGCCATATACCACGATACCGCTGGTATAGTCATCCTCTGAATCCAACTGGTTTCCTACTGCGGACGGACGTCCCTGCCACAACCCGACTTTTCCCTGATACACCTTTTCCATATCTACCGAGAAAAACATGTCCGATGTATGCTCCGAAAAGTTCGGGTCAATCCAACCCTTTTGATACCAGTTGTTCATGCATTGCAGATAGGCTCTGGTATTATCGCTGGTATAACCGTCGACCACCGTGTCCCCATCAATATAGATGCCGGTTGCCCCGCCGCCAAAGCTGCTGGTGAGGTCTCCCGTCTCCATATATCCCAAGTAATATGGAGAATAGCAATAACCATCCGTTATGTTCAAATCTGCCATCGCCTTGTCAAAGATGTCAAACATCCACTCCCAGTCACTGATATAGACCGGCTCGTCGCCGCCGCTCGGAAACACCACGTCGTCCTCCCAGCTCTCCGGGTCGGACTCATCGGCAAATCCATAGGTAAAGGCCACTCCCGTCTCCGGGTTCTTACCATACTTTGCAACCCAGTCCCGACGGTAAATGAAGCCCTCGAACGGGTCATCCTGCTCTTTCGCAATCCCGAATAACGCCAACACCTTCTTTTCGCCGTCCACGATGGAATAAATCTCATCGGACACGTCCGGATTTGCTTCCAAAAACGCCACATAATTCGGCATGTGTTCCTTGTACAAATCCGTCAAATCCTGAAGGACACCCTTCTGATACAGTTCCGCCGCCGATGTCGTGCTCATGGACAAATCCATGATGTCGCAGTACTCTTCCGTTCCCAGCAGCGTGTTAAAGTCATCTTGTTCCGAGCCAGGAGGTGCCGTAAAGAAGTCAACGTCAATCTTCTTTCCGTTGAACTCATAATTTGCCTCGATGTATTGCAGCACCGGATTATCCTCATACTCGTCATAGAACTTCGCGTCCTCGGCCTTTGGAATCCAGTAAGACATCTTCCATGTGTCACCGCTACTTTCATCACCGCTTTCACCGCAGCCCGACAGTCCCAATGCGGATACGGCCAATGCTCCTGCCATAAGCAGGGAAACCACTTTCTTTTTCACAATAACTCCTCCTTTTTCTTAAATCTCTCTTGCTTTCCATTATCAATCGATACTTGCTTGCATCGACTCTCTCGATGCATTTATTATAGCAATGACATTTCGGGATGATATAGGATGATATTTTTCCTTTTTAGGACAAAAACACTATACAGACAAAGGGGTTTGTATCATAGGGGACGAAGTTTCCTATGATACAAAAAAACACCGTACGGATAAAACAATCTTCATCCTCACGGCGTTTTACATTCATTTATTCCTTTTTCATATCGCTA
This sequence comes from uncultured Faecalicatena sp., assembly GCA_948468385.1. Taxonomy (GTDB): domain Bacteria; phylum Bacillota; class Clostridia; order Lachnospirales; family Lachnospiraceae; genus Schaedlerella. Next base: position 117,006 of record CAOKHZ010000004.1, read on the forward strand.
CATCTTGGCTTGCATCAGGTTTCTGTATTGCTTGGGCGTCCTGCCCTGGTATTTTTTAAATAGGCGTGAAAAATAATTTTCGTCATTGATTCCCACGCACTCTGCCACCTCCGCAATCGTCAAGTCCGTCGTGGTCAAATAGCGGATTGCGGCAAACACACGCTTTTCATTGATATAGTCCACGACCGACTTCCCCACTTCCTTTTTAAAACGAACTGCCAAATAGCTCACGCTGACATTGCTAATCTCGGCAAGTTCCTTTAGCGTCATCGGTTCTTTGATATTACATTCAATATAATTGATGACGTCCCGCACAATCTGCGAATAGCCAATCAGGGAATGATTGCGCACTAGCATACAATATTTCCGAACCATCTCATGCCCTAAATCATCCAATTCTTTGACAAAAACACATTCTTCAATCCGTTTTGCAAAAGAACGTGAAACGGAATCAATATAAAACGGGTGCACCGCCGCCGCTTGTACCGCCTTACGGTAAAGCGTGTTGGAAACAATCATCATATTCTTTGCTTCCCGCAAGGTACTATAACCGTCCCGCAGGTTTAAATGTCGGAAAGCCAGCTTTTTCTGTGCCTCATACGCCTGCTCCATGTTTCCCCGCGCAATGGCCGCCATCAATTCCTCCTCCTGATCGTAACGCTCCTCCAACACTTTCATGGATAAGCGGGGTTCTTCCTTTTCCTTGGGCATGCCCGTTTGAATCTTCTGACCATAATATTCCTCGATTCGATTAATCTGGATGTCCCCCTTATTTCCATAAATATAATCAATCTGCAGGAAAATGAGACTTTCAAACGCTTCTTTCTCCCTTATTAGCGGGATACTATAGAAAAACTCTTCCAATTCCCCTGCTTGTCCGGGTGTCAGCCGGTTATCCTCCACGACTTGCGGAAGTAACTGTTTCGGGGATTCCGTTAAGAAAGGCCCGATTGTTATCATCTCCTTCTCCCCCTCCGCCACGCATGCGGATGGTATCAAGAAGGAATAATTATGCAATTCAAATTGATCCGTCAACACATAAACCGTTTTTTCTTCACAATAGGTCAAGGCATTTTGAAGCCCCTCCATGTGATTAAAGTTTTGAAAAAAATATTGCTGCAGTCCGCCGTCAAATGTACGAAACGCTTCCTCCGTCAGGGGAAATCTCCGGGTGGAAACTCCAAATACCCGCATCTGCTCTTCCAATTGCCTGATTAAATCCATCTTTTCTTCTCCATTGAAAAACAACTTGTCTCTTTTCTCATTTTACAAGCTTTCATAAAAATTATCAATCACAAGTTTTCAATGGAATCTTCGTGTAACAGTTCAGACGTTACTTTTCACGGGGCGTATGTCCACACAGCTGCGAAACCGTGCGCGCAAACGCGCACGTCCGATAAAGTGACAAGGTCGGTAGATATCCATCATTATGCCAGCAATTCTTTCGGAATCCGCCTTTGCAATTCCTCCACGCTCCAAGTACCGCTCTCTTCCTTGATTTCCTTTACAACCTCTGATTCCGACCAAAGCCCGATTACGCCGTCCGCCGCCAGTTTGAACAGCTTGCCGGTTATCTGTGATGCCTCCTCCGACGCAAGATACGCCAAAAACGGCACCATTCCCTCCGCCGTATGCTTCATCGCCTCCGGCGCAAAGGCCTCCACCACCTCCGGGGAAACTCCGTTTAAACGGTAAGTCGTCTTGGCGTTGTACCAGGAACGGGTTCTGGCTAACGGCGTGTAGACATTGACCGTAATCCCGCTATCTTTCAAATCCGAGGCCGCAGCCTTCGTCAAGGCGACAACGCCGGCATTTCCCGCCCCATAGGCGGCATAATTGGAAATCCCCACGAACGCGTCCGACGCGGAATTCAAAATGCGCCCATACCCTTGTTTTTTCATGTATGGCAAGGCATAATGCATCAAATAGTAGGTTCCCGAGAGCTTGGAGCGGATACTGATATCCCAAATTTTCAAATCCATGTCCATGATACCTCCCGTCCAGTTTGAAGAAGCGTTATTGACGATGATGTCAATCCTTCCCCAATTCTCTACCGCCGTCTCCACCATCTTCTTTGCCATTTCCGGGTCGCTTACGTCCCCGAATACCGGAACGGCCTCGCCGCCTCTCTTGATAATTTCATCCGCCGTCGTCTTTGCATCCCCATTAAACTTTTCCAGTTCTTCCCGTTCTCCAGGGGTAAAATCCAATTTGGTTTCCTCAAACGCGTTGATGGAAGACCCCGGTTTCCGATTATTCGTGATCACCTTGCAGCCATGCTCCGCCAAACAAAGGGCGATGCACCTTCCCACCCCCTGACCCGAACCTATGACAATCGCTGTTTTTCCTGATAGAATCTGATTCATGATACCCTCCTTGAAGTTTCCTTATGCGGCTGTTCGCATCTTGTTATACGGAGCGGCAAATTTATTTGATGCTCCGTATATAGACAAAGGACAGCACGTTTCCCCGCACTGTCCTTTGACATACTAACGCTATATAGATTGTAAATGAAATTCTATAAAAAAGAGTAGGATGATTTTTTTGTATTCTAGGAGAAAAACATTATAAAATCCTACTTTTTACCTCCTCACCCATTTCCCAAACAGCGTCTTTTTATAACGCAGCCGCTCCTGCATCGCCTCGTTATAGTCCCCGGCCTTCTGCAGGTATTCCATGCCTTTTTTGATGTCCTCCGGCACGCCCAGGCCCCTGGCATGGATGAATCCGAGCATGAAGAACACTTCCTCGTTCTTTTTGCCCACCATCTCCAAAAACTGCCTCGCCTTCACGTAATCCTGCTGCGTGCCCAGGCCATAGAAGTAACATTTGGCCAGATAGAGTACGCCCCAGTTACTTTTGTGGGCATAGGCATAGTTAAATAATTGGAACGCCTTCACATAGTCCCGCGCCACGCCCCTGCCATTAAAGCACATCTCGCCGAGGGTATTGGCACAGCCTATCTTGCTGCCGCTGTCGCGCGGTTCTGCCATTCCTCTTTCAAAACAGTGAACGGCATAATCCAAATTTTGCGGCACCAGCTTCCCCTGATCATAAGCATGACCAACGTCATACCACGCGAGCGGCTCACCTCCCTCGAGAGCCTGCTGATACCAGTAAAAGGCTCCCGCCTTGTCCCCGGCTTTTTCCAGTTGTTCCCCATAAAAATACTGAAGATACGGATTTCCCGTCTCCGCCCCTATCTTGTACAAGTCCCTTGCCTTCTCCGGCTGGGGAAGGATGATGTCCTCGTCCCCCTGACGATAATACCGATCCAGATTATTTGCCGCAAAATAAATGCCGCCTCGAAGCGCCTTCCAAAACCACTCCTCACACTGGGAAATATTTTCCTTTAAATATGCCTTGTACTCCGCACGGTTGGAAAACGAATTCTCCCCCTTTTTCTGAATCCGCAGAAAGTCCCACCAGAAATAACTGTTGGCAATCGTATACTGGCAAAAAGCATCTCCGGCTTTCGCGCATGCCAGCACCTTGTCGAACGCTTCCTGAAGGTCTGCAAATGGCATGCTCGCCTCCACGGAAGGAGTCAGTTCCCCGCTGCGCAGACAAATCAGCACGCCAAGGGCGCTCCCCTGCTTCACGGACTCATGGTATAACTTCGTGGCCCGCCTGTCATCTACCGGAAAATGATGGCCGTCCCACACATACCCCGGACCGCATAGGCACCGCGCCAAAAAACAACTCGCGTCACCGTCCCCGGCGGCAGAAGCCCTCTCCAACAATTGAAGCCCTTCCATTCCCTTTCCAGACCGCATGTCATAATAAATGTACTGTAATGCCTGCTCCACTGAATCACTAAAACATCTTCCCATCTCTGATTACTTCCTTTCATTTTTTATTTTATTGTCTTGGCGTAAACTCTTTCCACTCCGACCAGTTCGGCGTAAAACGTCGGTCATAGTACTCCACCAGCCATTTCGCGGCCTGCCTATCACTGCAGCGCGTCTTGTAGTAACGCAATTTTCCATCTACCGGCCATGTCATCTGGACGTAGCATCGTCCGTCGTTTTTGTCCCCGGCGGCAACGTCCATGCATAAGTAGCCGCCCGGCAAAAGCAAATTGACAGATTGATATGTACGGTTGACAAGCCCGTCCGCCACCACGCAGACATCCGTTCTTTCGAACGTGTCATGGCTTTGAAACACCCGCTGCGGCGTCATCAATGCCAATCGCCCCTCCAAGTTCTTCCCTGCCGGATTGCCCGATGCCCCGGAAGATCCAAATGCAACGGACTGCGGCAATACGACTGAATGCAAGCCGCCCCACGCGCTTTGTACGCCCTCCGCCCGCTCGCTTTCCGCCTCTTCCCGCTGGCTTTTACGCCGTCTGTATTCCCGCAACAACTTCTCCCACTCCTCGTCGGATTTTCTGGTATATTGCGTATGCTCGGAATACGGTGCAAACAACGCGTCCGGCGCATGAAGTTTCACACAATCCAACAGCATGGGCAGCTCTTTCGGGTTCTTTAACTCGAACGTCCACTCCTGCCTCCGGTCGTCCAAAATAATCATCTGTATGACGTGAGTAACCCGGGTTCTGCCTCCTTGTTGGTGATAGGTCTTCTCGTTTCGCCAAAACACCACCCGGATACGGGAAATGTCCGTGACCACGTCGCCAAATACCCACTTCTTCCCGACTGCCACCTTGTCAAACCACTGGCCGTTTTCCGCAATGTCTGCGTCCACCATGGCAAACAGCTCCCGCGCGTTTGGTGCCTCGTCGGGATAAGGCATCTGAGAACGAATCGACTTGGCCAGGCCGCTCTTCGCCGGACAAATCGCGTCCCGCAAGGCAATGTAGCCTTCATATATCCCGGCCACGAAAAATCCCACCACAAATACGGCCGCCGCTATCATCTTTATGTATTCTTCCGTCTCCTGGTAATACTGGACTTCCTCCATGCTCGCCACGATATACACGGCAACGCAGGCTCCCAACGCGAAGAACAATGCCGTCCACCCCAGCTTGGTCAAATGGTTCCGGCAACGCTGCAGGCAATACCCTTCCTCCGGCCCTCTGGGTTCGTGCTTTTTCTTTAACGCCATCAAGCCCAGAATCACCGGAATCGCCCAAAGGCGCAAAAGCAAGGCCAGTGAGATATAAATCAGCACGTTCCAAGGCCACGCAAGCCACAATATCGGTTTTACTTCCTTCTCCTCCATCTTTGCATTCCCTCCCTATGATTTTTATCATTATGAACCACTCATTGTCTAAAACCAATGAGTTTCTTTCTTCAAATGTATTTCTGTCGTCTATATTCTCTTAAGTCTCACTGCACCGTTATCGAAAATTCCTCATAAATCCCCACCGGCACGGCTTCCCCGAACAAATACTCTTCCATATTGTCCGCTTCGAAATTATAAACCGTGACCAGGTTTCTATCCTGGTCAACCACCCAATACTCCCTGACTCCTGCCGTGCGATACTTTAGCAACTTTTTATAGTAATCCATTCGCCGACTGCTCGGTGAAACAATTTCTATAATCCAATCCGGCGCACCCTGACAGCCATTTTCCGTGATTTTATTCTTATCACATATAACGGAGATATCGGGCTCCACATAATTTTTACTACTTTCACTTAAAAACACGGCAAATGGAGCTGGAAACACCTCACATTCTCCCTTTTTGGCCCGAACGTAATTTCCAATCTCCCGGTCAAAAAAATGAACCAACCGTTGATGAGCCGTACTGGGCGGTGCCATGTAATAAATTTGTCCGTCAATCAGCTCCGCACGTTCACCATCCGGCAAGGCATAGATATCCTCTATTGTATATTCGACTTCTTTTCTCAGTGCCTGCACCTTATCACGACCTCTCCAATTACAGATAATGATGGAACCCCTTTTCACATTACTGATTTTAACACACCTATCCAGGATTCTCAACACCCATATTTTTTTATAAGAGGATTTTTTCAACCCACTGGAAGGAGTTACAGATTTACGAAAAAATATCCCGGCTGCCAAATTGAAATTGACAACCGGGATATTTTCATCCTTGAATGAACATCCAGAACACCATGGTCTGCAGCACCGCCTTCGTTCTACAAATTTGAAAACGCCTCCGTTTCCCTATTAAGTTCCTCCACTATTTCTTTATTGGTATCCATGCGGGCCGTTATGTCCTCCATATTCCTTACCATGTCCTGGGCGCTGTCGGCGACCCCCGAAATGCCAACGACGCTTTCATCAATCGCCTTGGTAATTGACGCGATGGACGACACGATTTCGGTTATGGAATTTCTAAAATGCGTTACTTTATCATTAAATTCATCCATCACGCCCTCTATATAAACGGCATCATTCTTATACTGGCTTCCGGTACGCGCGAATTCCTGAAACTGGGTAAGTATGGACTCATTCAAATAATCCACGAGGCATTGGGCATTTTGAGAAAGATTATGCACCGACCTGGTCACGGTTTCATTGATTTCCTGGATTCGGTTCGCCGTCGTCTGGCTGGACTCGGCCAGTTCCAGGATTTCCTTTGCCACCACCGCAAACCCACGACCCGCGTCCCCCGCCCTTGCCGCCTCAACGGAAGCGTTTAACGCAATCAAGTTAATGTTGGAGGCAATGTTCTTGATTTCCTTTGTAAGACTGTTAATCTGATCCACACTGCGGCTGTTCTCTATCGCTTCATTTAATACTTCCAAAATCTCCGCCACCTTGGCATCGGTCATCTCCAACGTAGCCTGCGCCGAACGCTCCATCGCGTCCGCCCGTGTCTTCATTTTCACGGAATAGTCGGTAATGTCGCCACATTCCCCCGCCATGTCATTCGCGCCAAACTCAATTTTTTCCGCACTACGGTTAATATTTGACGCATTGGATGCCACTTCCTGGACGGATGCCGATAATTCTTCCGCCACGGCAGACAAATCCATGGAACGTTGATTGGAATGCCTGGTACTTTCTAAAACCCCTCCCACCACGGTACTGATTCGCCCCGCACTTTCATTCAATGTGGACAAAATATTCTTAATTGGTTTGACAACATAATTCAGTACGATGGAAATCGCAGTAAATACCAGTATCAGACACAACGCGATTGTCAGGACGCTAGTGATCATGGAAATCACGAATGCCGAGGATAACCGCCCTCTCGCCTGCGCCGTCTGTGCATTGACGGAAGCTTCCAGCTCCTTGATATCGTTTTCCATTGCATCGCTAAAAGAAGCCACGTCTCCATTTGCATAGGCGTACGCATCCTGCGTCTTGCTACTTGCACTTGCACAGACAAGATGCACCAGTGCATGTTTAAATGAATCATAGTTGGTCAAAAGATTTTGATAAGTACCTGCATCCTTTTCCGAAATATAGCTTTCATATTCCGCCAGCATGCCATCTAGCACGCTTTCCTCTTCCTTAATCATGGTCACAAGGTCAAGCATGGTATTATAATTTGTCGCCACGATATGGGACAATGCCATTTTATGTATGTCCATGGTAGAGCGGCGAATTTCAGCCAGTTGGTCTTTTCCAGACATATAATCGTCCACGATGACCGTTGCATTGGCATTCACGTTCCAGATGTTGGCAGCCGCCAAAACATTTGAAACAAACGCAACGATTCCTAATAGGGCGATAAGTATAATTAAACGGTTTTTAATACTGATATTGCTTTTCATCGACTACATCCTCCGAGCACTTCTTTGACTACTTTGTAATTTCTTCCACCATCTTGTCCAGTTGGTTTTGAAGAGGTTGTCCCGACGGGTTTCCTTCCGCCATATTTCCCGCAAACTCCGAAACCGGATCCCAATAGTTGCCGCCAATGCGCTGCAGTACGGAATAATCGGATTGTTCCATCAAGGCCGAAATCGCCGGTGACTCCTGCACTTTTGCCGACTCGGACGCATTGATATTGGCCGGCCCTTGTCCTCTTACTTCAAAACGCATCTGCTGGTTCTGCTCGTTGGTAATCCATTCTGCCAGTTTGCAGGCCCAATCATAGTGCTCGGAATATGCATTTACGCCAATCAGCTTGTAACCTGAAAAAGACGCCATCTGGACCTGCTTTCCACCGCAGGTATAAGTGGGCAGTTTGACCGCCCCATAGTCGTTCCCCCACGCTTCTTCCACCTCGACGGCATTCCAAACGCCGCTGATACCCGCAATCACGGATCCGTCCCATACGCCGGATAAGAAGCTGGTCTCGTCCCCATTCAAAAAACCGGGACTTTCCGCGACGGCCAGCATGGCTCGTGCCACGTCTACTCCCTTAATGTCGCCGTCCGTTCCATTCCACGTACAGTAATTCGTAATCCCGTCTTCACTCAATCCCACCTCAAGTCCAGTATTACCAAAAAAAGAATACACGTACCAGCCGGAAGACCAGTCCATTGTAACCTTTTTCCCGTTGTTCGCCGCCACCTCAAGTATCCCCTCCAGCGTTTCTACGTCCTGACTTGTCAGATACCGTTTATTATAATAAAGAAAATACCCGTTGTCCGCCGTCAGCGGATAGGCATACAAGATTCCCCCTATGGAAGCCGCTTCCACCGCCCCCTCCAGATTTTCCATTTTAATGGCGTCTGCATTTTCAACCGGTTCCAAGGCTCCCGCCGCGGCCAGTGTATTGAGCTGGTCGTCCGCAAAGGCAAAAACATCGGCGCCGCCCTCTAAGTCTTCCATTAAAGCATCCTTACAAGTTGATTCTCCCTGTACCTCAAATGTGATATTAAAGTCAGCCTGCCCCTGATACTCTGCCTGAAAGCTTTCGATTATCCGGTTCAAAAGCGCCTCGTCTTCTTCCGCGCCCCATACAACCAAATCCACGGTCTCTGAAGCCGCGCTTCCACCCGCTTCGCCGTCCTTTGCTTCGTTCTGAACGCCTTTTTTGCATCCTGACAGCAAGATAGAAAATGTCATCGCCATAATGAATGCATACATCCCTTTTTTCATATCTGCCTCCTAATATTTCACATCTTTTTCGTCCGATATTATATCATTTCAGATACATTTTCGCAAGATTCTGTCATGCTGACAGTAAAATTTTCCCAGATTCTACCGCCAGTCGGTTGTCATTTCTTCGCCCAGGCATTACAATAAAAGTCAGGAACAAGCAGTCTCCCGTCCGGCTCACCGCCCGCGGGATGAAGAAAAATAAAGAAAGCTGGTGGACTTATGTTTGAAATTGATAAAACCGTCTTCGGTGAATTTCTCGCACGACAGAGAAGGGAAAAGGGATACACGCAAAAAGAACTTGCCGCAAAATTATTCGTCTCCGACAAAGCCGTCAGCAAATGGGAACGGGGACTTAGCATGCCGGACATTTCCCTCTTGATTCCCTTATCGGAAATCCTTGGCGTGACCGTCACGGAATTGTTGGAGGGGCGCAAGTTCGAACAAACGGAGGAAATGGACGTAAACCAAGTGGAAATGCTCGTGCAGAAAACATTGAAATTCTCGGAAGATACCCCCGAGCGGCGAAAGGAACGGCACGCGAAACATTTCATCCTTTTTGGCGGCTGCACGCTGCTTTCGATACTGGAACTCCTCGCCGGAATCTGGTATCTGGCCGTGACCGACATATCCCACCTTTCCACAAATTTGCTCGTGATGGAACTGCTCAGTTTCATATTCGGAGTTTATTTCTGGTTCTTCGTAAAAGAACGGCTGCCGTCCTATTATGATGAAAATAAAATCAACGTGTATTCGGACGGCATTTTCCGCATGGACATGGTCGGGGTGAATTTCAATAACAGCAACTGGCCCTACATTGTGAAATGCGGACGGACGTGGACGGCCGCGACCTTGGTCCTCGTCCCGATTGCCGTCTTTTTCTCCTCGCTAACGACAAACTTCCTATGGAACAATGTATTTTGGATGGGCACCCTGATCGTCTACTTGCTGACGCTTTTTCTGCCCATTTATATCATAGGGCGGAAATACGCATAACGATGCCAAAAGCGGTGCACGAAATCACCCAAAAAACCACACGGAAAGCTTGTGCACCGCCCCGGATATGATCACGTCAAAAAACGGGGTCAGAAACATCGGGTAAAACAATACCACCAACGGGACGGGTATCTTTCTCTTGATACCCTCCTTTGTTTCTTCGAGTTGGTCGGCCACCGTCGTATCTCCCATCGCGATAAACACCATGACCATACTGATATAATAGTAAAAAATACGAAACATGTAGCGGCCATAATCCACTTTCAAAAGCATTTCCGGCAGCACCGTCGCCACGCCGGCAAAAAGAACCAGGTAGACAAAACGATGCAGCCTATCTTTGTTGCTGATTAATTTCTTGAAAAAGGACAATCCGATGACGAGATATGGAAAAAACAACAAAAGTGCCGTCGGGAATTCCTTATAATTAAAGACATGGTACTGCCACTCCTCCTCAAACACGTCCCTGCCCAAAATTTCATGGTCAAGAAGCGTCGTCGCATATCCTTGGCCATCCTCCGACAAAGCCTTGGCCGCCGCCACTACCTCGTCAAAAATCTCCGCTCCCTTGGAATGGCTGAATAGTTCAAAATACAAAAACAACACGGAAACGCTAAGAAACATCAACGCAAAAATCACAATATATTTGCGTCGCTTCTTTCCTTTGTATATCAAAATCTTGTAAAACAACGGCACCAGCATCAGGTTTGCGCTAACAAACACGAATCCCTGGTGAATCATCACACAGATGATGGAAAAGGGTATCACCAGCCATTCGCATTTTTCCTCGACAATCAAAATTACCCCCAACGTCGTCAATATCATCAGGTAAATGTCCAGCCTCCCGAACAACTCGTCCGACCAGAACATTTGAAAGGCGAAAATCCCCAAGAAACAAATCAGGTAGCGCATGTTGTGCTGATTCTCTTCCCGACAATGCCTCAAGCAGGAGGAGAATAACACGAACAAGAGCACCAGATACAAGACGGTCGCCCAAAAACTGAACGTATAAAGCGACTGGTAATTCATCAAGTCCCCCGGCAGCACGCCGTCCAAAAACGCCCAGAGCGTCCCCATGAACCCGCGGGAAATAAAGCCGTACTTGTAAGTCAATGCGAACGGCGTCGTGTTATACATGCTCAGTTCCCGCGAGAAAAAACGAATGGAGGCAGCGACGGCGAAGACCGCCAGCGCCGCCAGAAATGTCACGTTTTTGTCCTCCCGCCATGGTTTCTTTTCCTTCATTTTATAAGTTCCTTTCCTTTTTCATATCTCCAATTTACCATATGTGAAAATACGCCTCGTTGAGCGGGTTGCTGATATTTTTCAAGAGCACGCAAATATGCACGTCCCAGAACGGCATGAAATACACCGGATAAAATAATAACAACATCGACCAGCTATATTTCTCCTTCACACGTACCATCAGGCCAAACAACTGCGTTTCCACGATTTTATCACCCATTGCCGTAAGTACAAGCAAAATTACCGCGTAATACATGATGACCGCGAAAAACCACCGTCCATAGTCCACCTTGAGCACAAACATTGGCAGCATCGTAACTGCCCCCAGCGCCACAATGCGGTACTTCCATTTTTCTACTCTTGTCCCCGCCTGGGCGATGATGCCACGCATCAATTTAACCCCCAGCACGATATAAGGGGAAATCAAGAACAAGAAAATCGGAGTCTCAATAAAGTTTTCCAGATGCATCGGCCATTCTTGCACGGTCAAATCCTCCCCTAAAATCTCATGGGCAATCAGCGTGTCATGATACTGCCCTTTATAGGAAAGCTTTCCCGCCATCGTCACAATCTCGTCATAAATCACCGCCCCGTTTCCATGGCTGAACAATTCAAACCACAAAAACAACGCCGATGCCACGACAAAACTCGCCCCGGCAAGCAACAAATAATAGCGTTTACGTTTTCCCTCCGCTGAAAGTGCCTTATATATCAACAACACCAAAATTACATTCAGATACATAAAAACATAGCCCTGGTGCACCATCACGCCCAGCGCAGAAATGGGAATGACCAGCCATGTAATCCACCCCGGTCTCTCTTTCATCAAAATCAAAGCGGCAACCAGACTCAGCGCCAACATGTAAATATCCAGCCGCCCGAAATTCCTCCGAGAGAAAAACATGGATACCGTCAGCAACGCGCAGAACAAAATGACATATTCCAAATTTTGCAGATATTGCTCCTTGCACCGTCTCAGGCACACCCAGAAAAAATAAAACAGCAGCAAATGAAACAAAAGTGTAATTACCAACGTAAACCGCATGACCATCTGGTAGCTTATCATGTTAAAGGGGGTAATCTTATTGACAAACTGGTAAACCGTGCCTACAAGTCCCCGCGAAACAAAGCCATATTGATAAGAAAAGGCCAGTATGGTTGAATTGTAAGGATCCACCCTCTGGTCATAAAAACGCAAAAACATGGCAAACGACACCACGGATAGCACCAGCATGTAGCGGCGCAACGGCTGACCGGTCTTGGCCGTGCTCCCGCGACGCCCTATATGGAATCTATCTTTTAATCGTTTCTTTTCCTTTCGAACCATTTTCCCAAATCCTTTCTTTATGCACGCACCCCTGATTTCACTGACAAACATGAATACGGATTGTACCGTTACAACCTCCCCAAGCATTACCAGAAATGGAAAAACCATTCATTCGGATAACTGGCAAGCACTGCCGCAATACGATTGATTGCCACGTCCCGAAACGGTGTCAAAAGCAGGGGATACGCCAAAAGCAACGCCGAATACGAATATTTCCCCTTTATCTCATGTACCATCTTCTGCATTTGCGTCTGCATGATTTCATCTCCTAGTGCCAGCAGCACCAGTACGACCACCACGTAATAACAAATAAATGCAAGAACCCAGCGGCCATAATCCACCTTCAAAATAAAATCCGGCAAAAGCGTGGCCGCGCCGACGGCCACCGCCAAATATTTGAACTTGTCCTTCACCGTCTCTGCCTGACGGACGACATTTCGGAAATAGCGCGTTCCCAACACCAGATACGGCGAAAACAAAATCAGGAAAAACGGCAGTTGCAAGAAGTTTTGCAGATGATACGTCCATTCACGCTTTGACAAATCCACGCCCAAAATCTCATGGTCAATCACGTCCGAGTGGTATTTTCCCTCTTCGCAAAGAGACTCGGCCGCCGCCACGATATCCTCGTATATGGCCTCTCCATTGACATGGCTGAAAAATTCAAACCATAGGAACAAGACCGATACCACGGCAAACGTGGACAAAAACAACCGCCAGTACTTTTTGCTTTTTTTGCCCTCGTTTGACAATGCCTTGTAAAAGAAAAGTACCAGCACGATATTGGCATACATGAAAACATACCCTTGGTGAATCATCACGCAGACCGCCGCCAACAAGACCACCAGCCATTCCGCCCGCTCCTTCAATATCAGTACCGCGCTTATCATGCTCAGCATCACGAGGTACACGTCGAGACGGCCAAAATTCCACTGGGCGCAAAATGTCGGCACGGCAAAAATGACAAGGAAAATCATCAAATTCTGTACCAGCGACTTGTCCTGCCTCTGATATGCACGGTAACATTGGTAAAAGAAGAAAAACATAAGCGCATAAAACATCCATGTGATCACCATCGTATACTGCATGACCGCCGCGTATTTCATCTGGTTTCCCGGCAGAATTTTGTCAAGAAGCTGATACACGGAACCAATAAACCCTCGCGAAATAAATCCATACTTGTAAGAAAACGCCAGCATCGTCGCATTGATTTTATTGACCCGTTCCCCATAATACATAAAAAACAGCACCACGGAAAACGCGGCAAACACGCAAAAAAAACGTGTGCACTCCCTTTTTTCTCTTTTTGCATGCTCCATCTTCCCCTGCTCCTTCATCCCGATTCGAAATCCTTTCCTATTTTTTATAGGAAACGCATAAATTTAATACGTTTCCTATAAGAATCATTCTAGTCCAACTTCTCATTCTTCTTTTTCAATTTTTTGTTTTTCTTTTCATTTTTTTGTCTTTCTTTTCAATTTTTAGTGCTTCGCTTCCAGCTTCCGGTATTTCTTTTCCAATTCTCCCACGATTTTCCATGCGCAAATCCGCCGTATCACCTTGTCATAGCATGGTTCCAGACATATCGCATACATTTTTTGCACGATGAGCCCCACCAAAAAGCAGGCAAGCAAATACACCGCCGTCCAGACAATAAACTGCAAATGCGGAAAAAACCGAAGCAATCCGTTTATCTTATCAAAATGCCAGAACACGCCCAGTACGGTCTCATGCAGCAAAAACACAAACACCGTCGATTTTGCCAATGCATTGACGGCTCGCGAGCTTTTCATCTTTATCTGCCTGAAAATCATAAAAAGCGCGATTCCCATAAAAAACTGTATGATACAATATTTCCCAAGCAGCCGCCTGATGATTTCACAAGCAAGGGCATCTTCCATCACCCCCGGCAATTTCATGTACCAGGAAACCGCCACCGTACCAATATAGCAGATTCCCACAAAAAGTGCCAGCCATTTTTTATCCCCGCGCATCCATAACAACCTTTGAAAACCGGTTCGCTTTTGGTATCCGAGATAGAAATAGGTAAAAACAAATGCCAGAAAATCATTTCCCAACCACACATTGCCGAAAATACCGTTTACCGTGAACAAAATTCCCAGGCCAATGCAAATGCCGCGCAATTTCTTGACGCTCACGGAAAAAATCACTCGATTCAAGACGGGATAAACAAGCAGCAACGCCAAGTATCCATAGACGAACCACCATGAGCCCTTGACGAGAAAGTCCTCCAGAAAATAATTGCCCTCCTGATAACCATACAGTCCTCGCAATACCGCCATCTTTATCGCATAAAGCGTCAAAACAATTGCCCCGAAGGAGAGAAACTTATAAATGACCGGGCGCCCCTTTGTATCCAGCAAAAAGTAAGCACTCAGCGCAATATAGGCATAATCGCCGGCAATCGTCAAGGCGGAAAAGAAAAGCCCCAGTCCCACGTTTTCATTGTACGGGGAAAAATAGACCCCGTTATAAACCATCAAATGATAAACCGGAATCGTGCACATCATCAGGATTCGCAACAATTCAAAATTCGATTGTCTCTGTCCCACCACGGTCTGCTCACTCATTTTACCGCCTTCCCCTTCTCAAAAACCAGATGAAAAATCCACGCCACAAAAAGCGATAACACGATATGCCCCGCCCAAATCCAAGGCCTTGAATAATCGAGGTTCAGCCCGAAACCAAGATCCGTCATCCGTATCAAAAGCTTCGTCGGAATGTCACATAAAAAAATCGGCATGGCAATGGTTCCCAGCCAGACAACCGGCTTTTGTGCACAAAACCTACAAAGCACACGGCCATTAATGAGCAGGTAAAGCACCGGCACCCAGAGCACGCCGTCCACCCAGACTTCTAAATTGACGGGAAGGCGAAAATACAATGCCAACACCCCCGCCACAAAGACAAGAATGGCCACAAGGCATCCCCGATTCAACACACTTTGCGGGAACGGACGCTTCGCATCTGACATTGTATCCCCAGCCGGGCCTCCCATATTTGACGCACTACGTGCAAGCGGACTCTTTAAGTCCTGCAAGGCATACCCATCTGGGCATACCACATCAAACGCGCTTCGCGCCAGCGGACTCTTCGAGTCCGTCAAGGTATACCCATCCGGGCATACCACATCAAACGCGCTTCGCGCCAGCGAACCCTCCGGGTTCGTCAATGTATATTTTAAGGTATATTTTGCGGTCAATACGCCAAAGAAAAATCCAAAATAGCCCCTTCCGTTGCAAAAATACAAGAACGGTACATTTAACGGGTGAAGCAAAATCGCCACGCCCAAAAGAAGCATCCCCGCATAAATCGCCGTGCGCGCGCGTTCTTTTTTGACATGGGCGGCAACGAAATAATAGATCACATAGCAAACAAGCAGGATGCTTATAAACCAGCTCGGCCCATTGACCACCATGGCATCTCCGTCTGACATGAAGCCGCTTTGTAATCCCAAGAGACTCATAAGCAATGACAACGGGGAATACCTTAATTCTCCGCCATCAGCATGCAATGGAAAATAGCCAAAAGCAAGTTTCCCCGCCCATTCCAGCCCGAACACGAGCAAAGCCGTCACGATCATGATGGGATACAGTTTCTTTATCTTGGGCAACATGTATCGTTTAAACGTCAGTTCTCCCGCCGCAAGCCGTCTCTCATACACATAAAACATCAGAAAGCCGGAAAGCCAGAAAAATGGATACGATGCATAAAACCAGTATTTCGCAATCGTGCCCAATACCGGGCTTATCACGGCTCCCATGTCTGGGCCGGTTCCAAACAAGAGGTTATAATGCAAAAGATACGCCGTCAATGCCGCCACAATCCCCCGCATCCCGGTAATCTGTGTGAATTTTTTTCGTTCCGTCTGCTTTTTCGCAATCTCCATAAACCAAAGTTCCTTCCTATTGACAAGTTACCATTCACGGCCTACGGCCGCGACAGTAACGGCATCCAGCCATTTAGAATTGCCTGCGGCAATGGGCTGGATGCCCACCAGCACCATCGCTTTATCGGACGGAGGCCGTGCGGCAGAGCGCACGCCCCCATGAATAATAACATTGACAATTCTTCTTTTTTCGTATACCCTTGACATGAAGTAAAATACTCGTTTAAATTACACCAGAGGGGGAAATGTCCAATGTCCGCATGGCAAAGATTCAAACAATATTACCACGCCCACGCATCCACCGCGTTTTTCGCCGGTTGCCTCATCGGCAGCCTGGTTTTTGTCTGCATTTATGGCATCCGCATCCTCGATGTCACCTATGACGCATGGCTATCAGACTCCAGCCAGTGCGAAAAGCTATGGGATTTGACCCAGCATTACCTAGGCTGGGTCTATTACCGCAAATCTCCTTGGCATTTTCCTATCGGGCTGTTAGACGGCCTCTACAGTGAAAGCGTCTCCATTTTATATACGGATTCCATCCCGCTTTTTGCCATATTTTTCAAGCTGTTATCGCCGATCCTGCCGGAAACCTTTCAGTATTTTGGTATTTTCGGCCTGCTTTGTTACACCTTCATGGGCGGGTTTGGCACTTTATTTCTGCGCAAAATGACCCCATATGCATTGCCGCAATGTATCGGCAGTGTCTTTTTCATACTCTCGCCTTGCCTTTTAAAGCGTATGTTTTATCATACCGCCTTGTCCGCACATTTTTTAATCATCGCGGCATTCTGCCTATGGGCATACCGTCAGGATATCTGCAAGCTCCCACGCCATGGCCGCACGCGCTATACACTGCTGTGGTGCTTGCTTGGCATGGCCTCTTTTCTAATCAATCCTTACCTGACCCCGATGGTGTTCGGCGTACTCGCCTGCTCGCTTTTGCAAGAATGCATTCTGCGGCGCAATTGGCGCGACTGCCTCGTCGGCCTTTTCACTCCCGCCTTTGCCACACTGGCCGCCGGTTATATGATCGGGGCGTTCTATGGGAATGTATCGGCCGCTTCCCCAGGACTCGAGCGTCTCTCCTTTAATTTACTACAACTTGTCAATCCTGCCAACTACCTTTTAGAAATTCAAGATTTTCATTATTTATGGGAAACGCAAAATTACTCCGCATTTCTTCCCATCCTGCCCAATTTTAGCGAATGGCAGGAGGAAGGGTTTTCCTATCTCGGCCTCGGCGTAATCTTGATGCTTGTCCTTTGCGGCATTTTTTCCATCCACCGAGCCGGCCGCTCTCGCCACAAATCCGCCGCCACCTGGGCGGATTATGCAAATGCCTCTGCGCAAGCTTCAAAAGAAACACGAATCGCTCCCGAAGAGCGAAAAGGATTTTACTGTTCTATATGGATTTATTATATCACGTTTACACTGCTAGCTTTAAGCCCACGTATTACCATCGGAAATGTAAAATTATTAGAAATTACCTATCCTGTTTTCGTATATCATATATTAAGCATTTTCCGCTCCACCGGGCGTTTTGCCTGGATGCTGCATTATGGCATTCTTGCGTTTGCATTGCTTGTGACTTGCCGTTTCCTCGGTACGGCCAAACGGGGAAAGACACTCCTCTCCCTTACACTTGCCACGCTCCTTCTCGTGCAAATTACAGATCTTTCCCCCGCCCTCGCCGACAAGCACGAGGCCTATACGAAAGAATTTGCGGACTATGCGTCTTTGTTTCAGTCCGCCGGTTGGAAAATCCTGGGTGAAAACGCCACGCAAATCATGGTATGTCCGCCGACGGGAACGTTTGGACTCTATAACGCACCGGATGTCTCATGCCATTTGGAGCACTACGCCCTGCAATATGGTCTGTCCTTAAACGTTACTTATATGAGCCGTGACTTTTCAAAAGCCGCCGACGAGGCTACCGCAAAACATTTACAGACAAGAAAAAACGGGGAAAGACACCCCGAAATCATCTACATTTTTCTTCAAGAATCCACCGTGCCGCCCGCAAAGGAAAGCGGCCTCAACTATTATGAGATGGACGGCTATATCATCGGGACAGACCTCAACTTAGATTCCTGCCCCGATGTCAGACCCTACACGCGGCCATAGGCCGCGTGCAAAAATCATGCCCGTTCAATCCGCCATCTCGGCTCGCAAACAAGTCATCTTAATCATCATTTCAGCTTAGCCATTATTTCGACTTAGCCATCATTTCATTTTAATCATCATTTCAACTTAGTCATCATTTCATTTTAATCATCAATACCGCTGCTTCTTTCTAATCATAACTTACATTTCGGCACACGTCAATCATTTTTATCCCCTTGTGCCTTTTTCTTTTGTATAAAATATAAACCCAACGCAACCGCCGTCGCCAATACCGTCGAAACCACGTAAGCCCACATGATGCCGTAAATCTCGAACAAGAATTTCATAATATAAAGCGACGGTATTAATAGTGCGCCCTGCCGAAGCACGGAGAGCACGATGGCTTGCGTCGGCTTGTTGATTGCCTGAAGATAACTGGTGACCAGATACCCGATACCAATCAGCGGACTCGTCAACATCAAAATCGTCAGCATTTGCACGCCCAGCTCCGCCACCACGGCCTCCTTCAAGAACATGCCAATCAGTCCCTGACGGAACAAGATGCACAAAACCATGACTCCGGCTCCCATACCAAACACTAAAATCAAAAGTTTCTTTATAATTTCCTTCAAACGTTCAAAATCCTTCGCCCCGTAACTATAAGACAGCAGCGGCTGGCATCCCATGCAGACTGCCATTACCAGATAGTCATTGATCATCGTTCCCTTACCCGCGGCCGCCATCGCCGCGATGGCATTGGTTCCATAAGATGCCAATAATTGGTTGCTAAATGTTGAGGCAAATCCGGAAAGAACGCTTCCGATTCCATTTGGCAGGCCAATTGCCAGGACTCGTAAAATTGCCGCCGGTTTCTTCATCGCATAGCGAATGTCCAAAGAAACAATATTCGCCTTGCGCAAAATATATACTGCCAAATATATGGTGGCCGCCACATTTCCCAGCACGGTGGCCAAAGCGGCTCCTGCCGCGCCCATACGAAATACCAGAATGAACAATGGGTCAAGCACAAGATTAATCACGGTTCCCATCAAATTGCTGACCAGACTTTCCTTCATCGCGCCCTCCGCACGAACCAGCATTGCCAGCGTATTTCCCAGCAAAATGAACGTGGAACCGGCAATCAACACGTTATAATATTCCCTGGCCGGAATCCATGCATCCTCCGGCGTTCCTAAAAATTTCAGCATCGGATTTGCCGCGATAAGAAGAATTACCGACACCAGCACGCCGCAGGTCACGGTAAACCAGATACTGGTGCTGGAATAAATCTTTCCCTCTTCCAGATCCTTTGCCCCGAACGCGTTGGCAATGGTCGTACATCCGCCGTTTCCTACCATCATGGACACTGCCGCCAGAATGGAAAACACCGGACCAACCAGCGAGATTGCCGCCACCTGCGCGGTATCGTTTAGCATTGCAATGAAAAACATATCCGCCAGATTGTAAAAAATCATGACCAGAATGATGACGACCGACGGCACCGCCATCACAAAAATCGACTTCCACACCGAACCCTCTTTGAAATACTTTTCATTTTCCATCTGTTCCATTTTGCATTCCTCTCTTTCTTTTAATCAAAAATGGTTGTTTTTCCATCTGCTTGTCGTTATAATACAAAAAGAAATGCAAAAACACAATCCGCACATATTAAAAAAGAGTGGGTTATCCAACACTTTTCACCCAACATGTCGGATACCCCACCTTTTTTCAAAAACTGCACATGTGCCGCAAACTCACAATACTATGATAACAAGGAGGATGCTCTTATGGATTTACGAGTAAAGAAAACAGAAAAGGCAATTCGCAGTGCCTTCTACCAACTAATTCAGACCAAGCCATTAGAAAAAATCACCGTGAAAGAACTCGCACAACTAGCGGAAATCAACAAGACGACGTTTTACGCCCACTACGAGACGATTTACGATTTGGTTGACACGTTAGAGCGGGAAATCACGGACACCGTCATCGAAAATCTGGATGAATTTCACATCTTATTTGACAATCCCAAGGCTTTTGTTTATGACCTTTACCACCTTTTTTCGTCATTTCGCACGGACAGTTTTTCCCCATTCAACCCGTCCAGCCAGAACTTTTCGCGAAAACTGAGTGACGCCATTTTGGAAGAAACCCGCCGCAGAGCCATTCTTCCAGAGTCATCCGATACGGGCAAAGACGTTTCCTTGCCGGAGCGATATGCCAGTTTCGGTACGCTTCTCACCTTCTTAATCAACGGCCTTTTCGGCCTCAGCAAATGCTTTCCGGATGGAATTCCTGACAAGGAGCTGGAATTTTTGGCGACATTTGTGGAAAATGGCATACGCGCCATGTCAATCTGATTATATTATACCCACTTCGGAGTCGGTTGAAATGTCACGGGTATGCACTACTCCTCCAAAAACGGGTCAAGCGCCCTTTTCACATCCTCAACCGGCTCCAGATGCGCCAAATACAAGCAGACATTAACCAGCACCCGTTGAAGCGGCTTTCCCAGATTGTCGCTGCTCATGTTGGATTCGGCCGCGAAATATTCCATCAGGGCCAACTGGGCGCTGGCATAAATGTCCGCTTCCAGTTCCATGTTGGAACCCACCGCGCGTTCCAGATAATCCTCACGGAACACTTCCTTATATCTTTTGTTCAAGTTTACCGTTTCCGTATGAATACCTGACAATGCCATAGAAATCGCATGATGTTTTTTGGAAAACTGACACCATGCCTCATTTTGCTGTTGCTGGCTTAAAACACCGCCGGACATCTTTTCCTGCATCTGCGACCTCATTTCCACAAAGTCCGCCATCATCTCATCTTGTAGCCGTTCGGCGATTTCATATTTATCCTTAAAATGTTTATAAAATGTATAACGACTTACTAATGCTTCCTCCATGATGTCCTGCACCGTCAGACTCTCGAACGGCTTTTGTGCGGCCAGCGTCACGAACGCGTTTATGATGTCCCTGTCCGTGCGCCGATATTGTAAATTTTTCTGCATAACGCCCTCCATACAATTGCAAACAGAGTATTTGCTTTTTTACCATTATACATTATATTTTAAAAAATACAAATAGAATTTAAAATCTGTCAGTTGATAGCTGGAAGAAAGTTTGTTAAGCTTGATAATAGAATAAAAGATAGGCACTAAGTGCTCATAGCAAAGGAGGATTTCCCATGAAAACAATCAATTTGAACCATGGCTGGCAGTTTGAGGACTTGACCAACAAAACGACCGCCGTCGTGGATCTTCCCCACGATGCCACGATTGGCACGAAACGTACCACAAACGATTACACCTATTTTCTAAATGTAGGCTTTCACGGCAGCCACTGCATTTACCAGAAGACGCTTTCCATTCCCGAGGAATACCGCGGCATGGCCTTATATCTGGAATTCGAAGGGATTTACCGTGATTTCACTGTGACCTTAAATGGACACGAATTGTTGAACGAATCCTTTGGCTATATCCCTTATACCGTGCGAATCGAAGATTTCGTTCTTTATGGAGAAGACAATGTACTCAAAGTCGAAATTGACACCCCGTTTGACAACCACAATCGCTGGTATGCCGGCACCGGCATTTATCAGGACGTGTATCTGCATGTCGCTCCTAAAGAACACATCCAACTGCACGGCGTGCGCGTCACCACGCTCTCGCACGAGCAACCACGCGTCCTCGTGGAAACCGCCGTTGCCGCGGAAACGAATGCACAAATTCACATCGAAATTCTGGACGGAGACGAGGTGGTCGCAACCGCGGACGGAACAAAGGCCGAACTGGAAATCCCGGACGCGAAGCTGTGGGATGCAACACACCCATACCTTTACACCGCCTGCGTCACATTGACAAAGGACGGGCAAACCTTGGATACCGCCATGCAGACCTTCGGGATCCGCACCCTGGCGTGGAACGCCGAGCAAGGCTTTCTTGTCAACGGGGTGCGCACGCTGTTAAAGGGCGGATGCATTCACAATGACAACGGCGTGATTGGCATGGTGACAAACCGGGTCACGGAAAAGCGGCGCGTGAAGAATCTAAAGGCAAGCGGGTTTAACGCCCTTAGAAGCGCCCACCATCCGATGAGTCCCGCCCTTCTGGAAATGTGCGACAAATACGGCATGTACGTGATGGACGAGTCTTTTGACACCTGGTACCGCATGAAACAAACCAACGGCTTTCACCTACGGTTCATGGAATTTTACGAGGACGTCACCGCCCGCATGGTACGCAAGGATTACAACCACCCTTGCGTCATCATGTATTCCATCGGCAACGAAATTAACGAAATCGGTTCCCTCAAAGGTGTTCGCATCGCCAGACGGATGATGGAAATCATACATTCACTGGATGCCACGCGCCCACTCACGCTTTGCCCGAGCATGAAAATGTCCCGCAACTTTCTGGCCGACACTCCTTATGCGGAAATGGACGAGGACGAATACATGGCCCAAGGGCCGGAATATGAAAAAAAGGATGCCGAACATTATGTCTGGCTTTATACGAAGGCCATTTCCAATATTCCCGGCAGCGCGGCCGACCCCTATCCGAAATGGGTACAAGAAGCCGACGAGGCGGCCACGCTTCCTCTGTACAAGGACTTGGAGATTGCCGGATATAACTACTATTCAGACAAATTCGACGACCTGCATGCCCTGCATCCAGAGCGGGTGTTGTTGGGAACCGAGACACGCGGACATTTGATTTATGACAACTGGAAATATATCAAAGAGCATCCCTATGCCATCGGTGACTTCATCTGGACCTTGCAGGATCATATCGGCGAAGCCAATGTCAGCGGCAGGCATTATGAAAACGAGGAAGCCTCGGATGATGCCGCCTCGTTCTGCAAGGGGCGCAGCTATCCCTGGCTTCTAAATGACGGCGGCGTGGTGGACTTACTCGGCCACACGCTTCCCGCCGTTCACAAATTCCGCCTCTGCTGGGAGGAGGAACACGGAATTTATCTCGCCAGCCAGCCACCCGTCCATGACGGTGTCACCGCGACTTACGGCTGCTACAAATGGACAGACACGATCGACAGTTGGAGTTATGACGGCTGTGAGGGACGGCCAACCTTCGTGGACGTTTATTCCGATGCGGCAGAGGTGGAAGTACTCATTAACGGGAAGTCTTTGGGCAGAAAGGTGCCGGTGGAATTTTTCGCCAAGTTCCCTTGTACTTACGAACCGGGCGAACTGACGGGCATCGGCTTCAATGAAGCGGGGGAAGAAATCTACCGCGCGACACTTCATAGTGCCGGAAATGAAACCTGCATCCGCGTCACGCCGGACAAAACCGTTCTGAAAGCGGACACGCAGGATTTCTGCTTCCTCAACATTGACATCACGGATGAAAACGGCACGATTAAGGCCTGGCCGGAGCGCGAATTGACTATCACGGTAGAGGGTGCCGCCACCCTGCAGGGCTTTGGAAGTGCCGAGTGCGTGACCGCCGAAAGCTATTGCGACAACGTGCACACCACCTGCAACGGCCGTGCGCTGGCCGTGCTGCGAAGCGCGGACACTCCCGGGGACATCACCGTGACCGTTCATTGTGACGGATTGGCCGAAGCAGTTATACACTTGGCGGCCGAAGCATAAAAAACCTTTATAACCGTGCGGTTGCACGAACTTTGCGGATGTATAAATGGGTTGGATGCTCCTTTAGAGCATCCAACCACACAACCGGAAATATTTTCACGCTACAAAAATGTTTCTCGGATTGAAAATGCCGTCCTTCATATTCATAGTATCAGAACGTATATTGCCATTTTCCAGCTCCCATCTGCACTTTCTCGCCCCTCACCCAAAGTTCCCCCGTACTTCCCACGGGAACCTCCAACGAAACGTGCATCTTGCCATCTTCCATTTTCCAATGGCAGGCCGCCCTTCCGAAGGGCGTTTCCAGAGCGCACTGGCAACTAGTGACGCCGCATTCCGGATCCGGCTCAAATATAATCTCTTTATATCCCGGCCCTTCCGCCCGGATTCCGCCAATCGTCCTATAAATCCAATCTCCCACGCATCCGTAGGCGTAATGGTTGAGCGAACACTCCATCACGCTTCCGTCCGGCCTTACGGCCTCCCAATTTTCCCAGATGGTCGTGGCTCCATTCTCCACCATGTACAGCCAAGACGGGTTTTTGGTCTGATAAAGTAATTTATAGGCCAATTGTTTCTCCCCGTTTTGCGCCAGCACGTCGAGCAAAAATCCTACGGAGGAAAATCCCGTGTTCAAGCAATCTCCATCCGCATGGATGATGGAAACCAGCTTGGAAACCACCTTTTTTCGCAGCCCCCCGCGCACTGCCCCGGCCCGTAAAACCATGACGTAGACACCTTGCAGGTCGCTTGAGTCCACCGTCCCGTCTTCTTCCACGTACTCTTCCCGAATGGCATCGCGAATCCGCTCCAAGAGGCGCGTCGCATCCTCTATTTCTTGTTCCAGATCACAGATTCCATCCCGATTTAACGCTTGACAAACATGCAGGTACGTCTCCACGATAACGGCGTACCAACAGCTTCCCACGACGGCCCGTGTCTTTTCGCGTCCTTGGTTGATTCCGTCCGGAAGCCTTTGGAGGCTGGGTATCAGCCAGTCCCCATAATGGTATCCCGCATTCCAGAGGTACGAATTTCGCGATTGCCACACTTCCCTCGGTTCCACCTGCTTTTCAAACATTTCCCGCGTTTCCGAATCCTTGGCCGCCTCGCTCCTTACATACTCCAAATAGCATTGCATGCAATGTAAATTTTCCCTTAAAACCTCTATATCTCCATAACACTGATACAAGTACCACGGCACAAGTACGCAGGCATCGCTCCATCCGGACGAGTTAATGCTCCCCTCCCCGATTTGCCGTTGCATCCACTCCTGCTTCGGAAAATTGGGAATCACCACGGGAACCGCACCGTCTACCTTCTGTTCCATCCGCAAATTGGCAAGCCATGCATTCAAAAAGCTACGTAAATCAAAGTTGAAAGCTCCCGTCTTCGTAAAAATCTGGATGTCACCGGTCCACCCCATCTTTTCTCGCTGCGGGCAATCCGTCGGAATGGAAATCATGTTCGTTTGCTGACTCCAAAGGATGCAGCTTTGCAAACGGTTCAGCCTTTCGTCCGAACATGCGAAATCCCCCGTCCGCTCCAGCTTTGAACCATAGCAGATTGCTTCCAGCCCTTCGACATGTTCTTTATCAATTCCCGTGATTTTCACATACCGAAAACCATGATAGGTAAACCTCGGCTGCCAATCATTTTTCCCCTCCTTGCAAATGAGGACGTCTTTCTGATCTTTGTTTCTTCCAATGATATTACGAAAAAAATTACCGTTTTCATCTAACGTTTCTGAATACTCGAACACGATTTCCTGCTTTTTGCGCGCATTTACCGCGATGTGAATCACGCCCGCAAGCACCTGCCCGAAATCCACGACCAACTCCCCGGTCGGAGTGACAAGCCACCTTTCCGGCGCAAGCCTTTCATACTCCACGATTCCGTCTGTCGGCTGCGCGACTAAATTTTCTTTGGAATAATTCACCGGCAAACACGGCCTCCAAATCTGCGTTTCCATGGTCTTGTCACATTTTTCCCCGATATACAAGTCCGAATAACGAATCTCCGATTCACGGCACTCGAAACTTCCATCGCTACAGATGATGTCCTTGCCGCCATCCTCATAAGTGATCTCCAACTGCAAGATGATTCCCAGCCGATTTCCATATTGACAGCTCGCGCCCAAAAGCCCGATTCGGCCAATCCACCAGCCGTCGGCCACCGTGACGGCCAACACGTTTTCCTCGAATTTAAGGTATTTTGTCACGTCGTAGGTCTGGTAATATAGCATTTTCTGGTACGCGCTGATTTCCGGCGCCAGAAAGCAATCCGAAACCTTCTTGCCGTTTAGGAAGAGCTCGTACACGCCGTGTGCGGACATGTATACCCTCGCCCTTTCCACCTTTTTTGACAACGTGAAAATCTTGCGCAAATTTTGTGCGGGACGGCACCTGACATCCCCTCCGAAATGTCCCGGCAAGCTTTTAAACGCAAAAAAATAAGGGATATCCGCCTCTTCGATTGCATCCTCCTGCACCGGCTCTATCCAATCGGCCGCGAATCCTTCCTCCATCAGCCCCGTCTCAAACATGACTTCCGCACAAAACTCACCAGGAACGTCCTGCTCATCCCACAAGCGCATGGAAACCCAATACTCCGTTTTCGGCAGGAGCCATTCCCCCTCATACGCGATATAAGGAAATTCCAAAACCGGCCGTTTCCCCGAATCCCAAAAAACTTTCCGGCCGCTTTTTACGACCACTTGACAAGCCGACACCGATTTCCCGTTTTGACCGCCCACGGCGGTATAATGAAACATCGGCCTTACACAGTCAACCCCCAACGGCCAACTCCGCCCTTCCACGTCCAAACGCCCAACTGCAAGGGTGCTTTTCCCATCTATTCTTTCACTTGCCATTTTTTCACTTTCCCTTCTTTCACTTCATTTCTCTACTTGACAAATCCCTTCCTCTTGTGTTTCAATTAATATCGTAGGACATTGGCTACGGATGGCAACACGCCTCAACCAAGGCGCTTGAAGCTTATATTCCGGCCATCCTACGACGTCATCAACGCAAGAGGAGGGATTATCACGATGAGACACATTCCGCTTCATTTTATCAATACCGCACATTTATCAATCCTCGAAGAATTTCTCTACGAGAAATATCGTCTAGGCATCAGGCGTATCGAAGGACCAGAAGACTTCTCCCCCTACATGAAGGAGCTTGCCGAAAAACATCCTGAGATTGCTTCGAATTTCTGCGACATTTGCAAAAACGGAACAAACGCTTCTCTTTCCGAGGAAGATTTTTACCTGAAAAACGGACAAGACGTGACGGTAAAGAGTAATCTCCGTTATTTTCAGAAACCCTTGCATTCCCATCAATTTTTTGAAATTATTATCGTGCTGGAAGGTTCCTGCGTCAATCATGTAGCACAAAAAATGATTACGCTCCACAAGGGGGACATTTGCTTCATCGCGCCGAACACGCCGCATGAATTTTTCGTGAACAGCCACGATGCCATCGCCTACAACGTGCTTGTCCGCACCTCCACCTTCCAGAACACGTTCGCGAACATTTATGGAAAACACGACCTCATTTCCGACTTTTTTACGGGAAACTTGTATCACAAAAATCACTGCCCGTACATTCTCTGCAAGACGGATTGTGAGGACGACCTCGTGGAAATCCTTTACAAAATGATTCATGAGGAATTATCGCCCCAAAAATTCAACGAAAGGTACATGAACACGTTGTTCGAGTTGTTCATGTTACTTTTGCTTCGCAATCACGAATACCACATCTCCATCGGCGACACGACCGATGGAAAGAAGTTCGAAAGCATCACGGCGATTTTAACGTATATCCAGGCCAACTATCGCACCCTGACGCTTCTGGAAGCGGCAACATTTTTCAACTACAGCGAAGGACACCTATCGAGGCTTATAAAACAAGCAACCGGGCAAAATTTCTCGGAAATCATTCAAACGATCAAACTCAAGCAAGCCACCCGGTTGCTTCTCGAAAGCGAACTTTCCATTTCGGAAATCGTGGATGAAATCGGATACACCGACAACAGCCATTTTTACAAAATTTTCAAAAAGAATTACGGCTGCACGCCCGTCCAATACCGTGAAAGACAAGGATAACGCCTCATGCGGCCTGCCGCGTTTTCTTTGCCGCGTCTTTCCACGCCTTTTTCTCCTCCATCCATTTGACGATTTTCGGTCCTTTCCGGGAGGCCAGGTAGAAAAACACCATGAACAAGGCCATGACCACATTCTTGAACGCCCCCGCGTACCCGGTCGGGGCAATGACCTTGATGCCATAATCCAGAATGCCTACTGTCAGCGAGGAAAACAAAATCCCCACCGCCCCCGTCGAAAAGCTTCCGATATAAAATCCCATGAACACCGGCAGCATCGCGCCAAACGCCGTCGAGACGGTTCCCAACACGCTCGTCACCACGTCAATTTGAAACGACTGGGAGGCGAACACCACGGACGCGATACCATAAAGCGCCCCTGACACGAGAAACGAACCAATCACGTTCCGTTTTTCATGAATCCCAATGTTGACCGCGGCCAACTGGTTGTTCGCCAACAAATCTGACTGCTTGCCCGCCCTGGTCAAATTGTGATACACGAAATATATTACCGCGCTGATGCACACGAGCACGAGGGACGGCCCCATTTTCTTGCCCAGAAAATTCAGTGCGGCATCATTGGAAATCGTCGCACCCTGGCCGCCGTTGAAAATGAGGGTCAAGGATTCGAAAAAAATCGCCGCTCCCACGGTGCATATGATGATGGGAATCTTGCCATAGGTATAAAAAACCGCCACCAGAAGGCTTAAGACCATGCATACGATGACGTTAATCACCAAAAACGCGACTCCGTCATGCGCATGGTTCGATGCAAAATAGATGGAAACCAGCGCTCCAAGCGTCATAATCGCACCGCCGCTGAAATCAAATCGCCCGTTCTTGATTTGCGTCGCCAACGCGTAGGCAATCGTGGCGGTCGCGGCCGTATCGAGCACGATGTTTCGCAGCGTGTTACCGTCTCCGAAATACGTGATTCCATTGGCTTTCGCAATGATGGTAATCAAAATGTACATTAACGCGGGAATGTAGATAGTTCCTAAAACTCGCTTCCCGATGTCCAAAAACTTACTTTCCTTTTTCATCCTGATATTCTCCTTGTGCCTTTTCAAACCGCCGACGTCCGACAAACCGCCTTCCGGCAGTCGCCAGGCGGCCATGCAAGCACGGACACCCGGCTCGTTGCTTATAAATATTCCCCGCGACAGTCAGACTTTTTCGCCTTACTTGCCCATCTCCAACACCTTGTCCATGGAAATGACCGTGCTTTCATTCGAGAACTGTTTTACAAGCTCTTCAAACGTGGCGTTTTCATTATAAGTAACCATAAGTTGCTTTACCGTCTCCACGTCCAGCATGGAGTCCGCCGCATTACCCGTGCCATATACGTTTCCGCCTAGATACGCGTCCATCTGTTCGTCATTTATGATGACGACGGTCGGAGAAGACTTCAGCATGAGATCTTTCAGACCATATTTATTTTGATCTGTGATTTCCGCGTATTTGGCCAGTTCCTCTTCCTTGTCCGCATAAGAATGCCCGTTCAATTTATCAATAATCTGGATGACCGGCATCACGACGGACTCAACCGGAGCCGTACGCACTCCCTGGTAAGTCTGATTACCCTTCGAGCCAAAGTTTTCCACCAAGGCCGCCTCGTTGTCAAATCCCGTACACCACACATGAATGGAATCCAGTTTGTTCGCGGAATCCAGTCCCGCGTTCAAAAACGTGTATGCCAGCATGGAAATAAGCAAGGACATGTTCGGGTTGTTATCAAAATATTTCGATTCCAACGTCTTGCTCGTCACGTCAAGGGAGGGCCAGACATACGTGCCCGCGGCAATCGTCTTTCCACCAACCATTTCTTCTTCCGTCCGCTTCTCAACGCCCTCCGTCGCGAACGCCGACTCCGGAATGCCATAGTCGTTCAGCAAGGACTGGTAAATCTCTTCCACTGCCGAAACCTGCGCCGGCTGCCATGCAGGAGGCATCGTTACAAACCCAATGGAACCTTCCTTTTTATCTTCCGGCAGGCTTTCATATGCCTCTGCCACGGCCTTGGCAAATGCCGCGCCTTCCGTCGCCATGTCCTCCTCACAGTCAACAAGGCCGCCCACGAAATATGGGTTGTTCAAAAACGCATAACCGCCGCTGCTGGCATTTAAAGACGACCCCTGGTTATTCCAGATGTTTCCCACGTAAACCCCGTTTTCCGCGCAGAGGGAAACGATTTCATTCGTATTTCCCTCGTCCTTCGTCAAGATAATCCCGTTAAACCCTTCCGCGATCGCGGTCTGCACCTTTGAGAGCATCTCGCTTCCGTCATCGCCCTTATAGCGAACTTCGTACTCAAATCCCAACTCTGCTGCCAACGCGTCCAGCGCGCCACCAAACCCATCATTGAGAGAGCCGCTTTGTTTCAGGCTCAAAACGAGAATCTTCCACGTCTTTCCTCCGTTGGCCTCCTTCGCCTCGTCACTTACTTCCGCCTTGCCGCTTCCCTGATCGTCAGATTTTGCGGAATTGTCGCCGCCACCGCAACCTCCCAAAATTCCTGCCAGCATCGCGACGGAGAGAGCCACCGCCACTAATTTCTTGATTTTCCTTTTCATTTTCTTTCCTCCTTGTACTTGTTTTTTTATTTTAATCCGAGATTTCTCCCGAAATTAAAACTCATAAAAATATCTTTGGTTCCCAAAAGCCATACGGCCTCTTTTCGTCGTCCTTAGCGTGGAAGCACCTTGTCCTTGCTCCGACAAGTGAGCAACACTACCACGATGTAAATCAACGCCACGAACACCGTCGTATATTTGTCCGGCACGCCGATGTAAATAAAACTCCTCGTAATCAACGCGTAGGTAAAACCGCCAATCACGGCACTGCTAATCTTCGATTTCATTCCCCCGGAAAGCGGCATGCCCCCGATAATCAGGGAAATCATGATTTTCATCTCGTATCCCTTCCCGCCGTTCGAGGTGGTCGTCCCCGTGTTCGCCACGAACAAGAGGGATGCGACGACGATCGCCACGCCGAAAATCATGTAAGCCAGCATCCGGTATTTCACGAGGGAAATGCCCATCTGCCGCGCGCAATCCTGGTTCGCGCCAATCGCCTTCACGTAATGCCCGATTTTCGTGTAATTGAACAGTACCGTAAAAAGCAACAGACATCCGACCATGATTCCCACCTGCACCCACACGTTGCCAAGCGGAGCGAAATGCGTCATGGCCACGGTGCCGATGTCGAACGTGATGGCAATGCTCGCCGGGTTCCATATGTTAATGACCACCGACGCGATGCCGTAAATTAAAAACTGTAAAATCAACGACGTGATAATCGGCTTCATTTCCAACACATTGGCAATGACGGAATTCGTAATGCCGCACACCATCGCAATCACGAATATCAATGCCACGCAACCGACCAATGCCCCAATGGAAGAGCCACCGACATTGTAAGTATGTATCAGTAATATGGCGTACATGGAAATCTGTGCACCTACGGAAATGTCCATCGCGCCAAGCGAATACACGAACACGGCTCCTGCCGCCAAAATCGAATACATCACCCCGTCCTTCACGATACTTTTAAAGGCCAGCCCCGCAGGGTCGAGTATGTTGATTCCCCGCAGGATCGGCGGCAAAATGGAGAATACCAAAATGCACAGCACCAGCCCGCTGTAGGCAAACACGTCGTTTCCGTGAACCTCCAGCCACTCCTTTGTAAAAATTCCTCTTACCCGCTCTTTCATCAACGTTCCCTTCCTTTCATTTTTTAACTTCGGTATCATAGCATGTACTCAATTACGTCGACCTGCTTCAGCTTCTGGGAACGTTTTAGTTCTCCCGTGACTTCAAAGTCCTTCATGACGATCAGTCGATCCACCATTCCAATCAGTTCACTTAGTTCCTCGCTAATCATCAAAATCGCCTTTCCCTCTTTTTTCATTTCTTCCATCAACGCGTACATCGACTGCTTCACGCCGACATCCACGCCCCGGGTCGGGCAATCCATAATAAAGACCTCGCTTCCCTTCGCCGTCCACTTGGCGAAAGAAACCTTCTGCTTGTTACCGCCGGAAAGCGTGTTCACCCACTGTTTCCCATTACGGCATTTAATCGAAAACAAATCAATCTGCCCATTTATCAACTTATTTTTATCCTTTGTAAAAATAAGGCCGTTCTTGGCAATTCCGTCCAGACAAGGCAAGGCAATATTATCCCCTATCGACCCCTGCAAAATCAAGGCCTCCGTATCCCGGTTCTTGCTGATGTAACCAATTCCGTTTCGAATCGCCGTCATCGGGTTTTTCACTTCCACTCCGTTTCGAAGGATTCGTCCCTGCCGTATCTTTTCCAGTCCGAACGCCGCCCGCCCCACGTCGTGCATGCCGCAGCCGGAAAGTCCCCCGAGACCCACGATTTCCCCCTCGTGCAGTTTTAAGGAAAAACCCCGGACGTTTCCAAAGGACACATCGTCAAATTCTAACGCCACCGCGTCCGCATGGGATGTGTCATAATCCTCGCGGTAATATTTCTCACCGATTTCGCGCCCCACCATCATGTATCTGGCCCGCTTCATCACTTCTTGCCGCTTCGTCCCTTCCGTCTTGGCCGCAAGCATGTCCTCTTTTGAAATCTCTCCGATGATGTCCCCGTCCCGAAGGACAGTCAGCACGTTGCACTGGTCGAGAATTTCGTCCATGTCGTGGGAAATGAACACGACCGCCTTGTCCTCTTCCTCCGCCATCCGATGCACGATTTTGTACAAAATCTCGCGTCCGTCCAACGAAAGTGCCGTCGTCGTCTCATCGACCACGAGGATTTCCGTCTCGTCCGTGACGCAGCGTACGATTTCGATCAGCTTGCGATTTTCAAAATTGTACTTGTCAATCGAATCCCTCGCCTTGATATGGCTGATTCCAAACTTTTCCAATAATTTCTGCGCTTCGGCAAACATCTTCTTCATGTTCACCATCCCGAACTTCGTAAAGCGCTCCTCGTGCCCGGCAAAAATGTTTTGTGCCACCGTCACGCCCGGAATGGTGTTCGCCTCCTGCAAAATCATGGAAATCCCCTGCCCTTGCGCCGTCACCATGGTATCCGGCTTCCACGGTTTCCCCTTGTAAAACATCTCACCGCTCGTCTCCGGCTGCATGCCGGACGCGATGGACATGATGGTGGACTTGCCGGAACCATTTTCCCCGACAAGGCCGCGTATCTCCCCTCTCTTCAAGGTAAAATCCACGTCCTTCAGGGCAATGGTCTGTCCAAACACCTTGTGCATGTGTCTCGCTTCAAAAATAATCTCATTTTCCATTACTTTTTTCCTTTCTAAGCGTACTTACCATTCATATCCAACTGTAACGTTTTGACATCCACGCTTCCGCTTCCTTCATACCTGAAAAACAAGGCTGAGGTTCCTTTAACGAAAATCTTCGTCTCCGTGCCCGTCCATGTGGCGCTTTCTGCGATTTCCATTTCTCCCAGAACGTTTTCCATCTTTTCATCGCTCCCCAACACGAACTTTCCCGTCCCACTGCCACGATAAAAAACCTTCACCCTCGTTTCTCCCTGGAAGTCAAAATATTTATATCCCATCACGCTTCCCGCATCCACGCCCTTTATGTATTGCTCGTGATTTTCACTGTCCACGATGGGCACGTCTTCCAGCTTTCTCCCAAACACCGGAGGTTTACATCCGCTCGCCCCGATTAAATTACAACAGATGCTGGCCGGATACGCCCGATCCGTTGGCAACGGATTTCCATATAGCCCCATGCTGCTCATCTCCACCTGCGCTATTTGTCCGTCCGCCCCAATCCGTATTCTCTCGGCGCAACCCTGACGGCAGTACATCGTGCCATGCGTATGCCGATGGTAGAAAATGTAATATTCTGACCCTAGCCGCGCGATTCCCCCATGGTTGTTCGACGGCGACCAAACGCCATCCTCACGTCCAAGATATCCAATGTCCGCGTTCGAGATTATCACACCCCGGTACGCATATGGCCCCTGCGGCTTGTCCGCCGTGGCGTAGCAAAGCTCATGTCCCCATTCCGAACAATATACGAGATAATATGTGCCTTCTATTTTTCGGATGGACGCGGCCTCAAAAAAGGCATGTCCCTCATACTCGGTTCCTTTTGCATGCTTTTTCGCCGGGAGGATGATTTCTGGTTCCCCTTTTATCGTCAGCATGTCGTCACATAACTCCACGAAGCTGCATCCCGGACATTCTTTACTTTCCCCATGCGTTGCAAAATGTGGCGCAAATCCATAATAGAGGTAAATGTGACCCTCATCGTTGATGACCGCCGGGTCGTACGGCATGTTGCTTGTCAGGATTTCACCGTCTGGATGCATTACGTTTCCCAAATAGTCAAACGGGCCGGCCGGGTTTTCCGACACCGCCACCGAAATCTGCGGAATCAAGTCCAAGCCATAGTACAAATAATATTTCCCGTCATTTCCCCTGACCACGTCCGGAGCATATAAATAATGCGTCCCGTCCGCGTTGGCCGGATCCTGACTCCGCCGATAGGCGACGCCCTCACATTTCCAATCTGACAAATCCTTAAGCGGGGCCGACCACACCTCGTAATCCAAAGGACAAAACCTGCTCCCGTCCTCCTCATCATGCGAACCATATAAGTAAACCCTGTCGCCAAACACATGCGGCTCGCCATCCGGAATGTAGGTATGAAGCGGAAGATACGGATTCCAGCTTATTTTGTCCGCTTTTTCGGCCTTGTCCGCTTTTTCCGCCTTGTCCGCTTTTTCAACCTTGCCCATTTTTTCGTTTCGTCCTTTTCCTTCTTCCGCCGTAAAGGTCATCCGCGCCGTCGTGCCTTGCCTGATTCTTTCATACATCCATGTGACCACAAGCACCACCAACACCCCGTAAAGCGTTGACATGAGCCTAAACAGCGCGTACCAAACACGGGCATGTCCGGACAGCGTAAGCGCCACCAGGATAAACGTGACACCGCCAATCCTTGTCGTAAAGGCGGGAACCTTTGCCAATTTACAAAGGTACAACGTGGCCAAGACGCCCAACATCACCATGACGACCATCGCCCACTGATTTTGTAACGCCGTGTCCGCAAGCACCACGAGCACCGCCAGGCCGCCTCCAATCGCCGTGATAATCATCCGCGTGACACCGGACTTGTAACTAATCTTCGTTGTGTCCTGCACGACCAAAAGGCAAGTGATGCAGGCCGTCATCTTTTGAAGCACTTCCAACTGCATTTCCCCATAGGAAAATTTTAAGCCGAAATAATTTAAAAACGTCGCGGTCAGGCAACAAATCCCGACCGAAATCACCATCCGAAAATCCAGTCCCGTGACCGAGGCTTTCTCTTCTATTCTTTCTAGCTTCATCTGTCGCTCTCCATTTCTGTTTGATGGATAAATTATAAGACCAAACGCCGCAAGATAAAATGTATAGCAAGAACATCCTGAAGTGGTTTTTTTTGATATTTTTCATTACAAATATCAAAAACTTCGGGCGGGAATCGCAATGATTCTCCATCACGACACCCGCCCAAAGTTCATCTTGCTATATTTATACTACTCCATCCTTCCCATCTCGTATTAGTATACTTTTCTCTTTATACGACAGCTTCGATCAGAAGTTTTTCTCCCATCACAATACGCCGTATTCCGGTCTGTTTTTTCTGGTTAAAATTAAAACTGAGCATATATCCTTTTTTCAGATGATAATATTCCAAATATTCCATCAGTTGCTTTTCGCCGCGGCTATTATATAATTCTGCCATCCGTTTCCACTTCCGACAACAAAAGATTATAAAGTTTCATCTCAAAAATTCGATTCGAAATACTCACCGTTCCTTGACTTTCTTTTAAAAAGCCAAACATTTCCCCGATACGAATGCGATGATTCTCCGATTCATAGGCATACTTTTTTCCTTGAAACAAAATACCATAAACCATTTCCTTTAGCTCGGGATACTCCGCAAGCTTCTTTCCCATATCGTCAAACAGCGAATTCGAAACCCGCAAAAGCTCCCTGACGGCATTTTGGAACGTTTGTCGATTCCAACACGTTCCTCGTTCTTGCGCCATAATCTGACACAATCTGGACACCAGAAACGGATACCCTGAAGTATATTCATACAATACTTCACTCATCCCTGCAATGTCCATCCCCGTATGCCAGTCACTCTCATAATCTTGAAGCATGGACGCGATTTCCTCCACCGAAAGGCTCATGTCCACTTCAAAATCAACGGCAACGTTCCACGGACTATTATATTTTGACTCCGCTTCTGGATGTAATTTCAACTTTAAGTTTTTCACGTCGTAAACTCCGGCCAGAATGACGGAATGAAACGTCTTCCCTTGACCCTTGAGTTGATTCAAATATTTCTCCCGAAGCAATCCAAGAAAAGAAAGAAAAATTTGATTGTCCGAACTTTTATCCACCTCGTCAATCATCAAGACAACCCCTTTGTCGCAACTTGAGCACAATTCCGTAATCCGCTGCCCCAAGTCATCCAGCGGAAATTCTCTCGAAATAGGCTGCTGCCAATCCGCACATATATTTTCCGGAATGCCCTGCGCCTTCAAAATGCGTCCAATTTTTCGAATCAGTCCCGCCGCCAACGTATAAAGCGAGGCAAACAACTCATCCGCAGATTCAAAGCTCAAGCTCAAAACGATATAATCCTTTTTCAGACGTTCTTCAAGAAGATACAACGTCGTTGTCTTTCCATATTGCCGCGCCCGATTTATCGTAAAATATTTTCCAGAAGATATATATTGATCAACAATCTGACCGACTTTGTCCGAAACGTCTGCCATATAATTATTTTCCGGGATACAGATTCCCGCCGTATTAAAACATTTCACGCCAGATTCCTCCCCATCATCATAATATGTTCCGTCGTACCCTCCTCCAGACACCGCTCACCCGTGGGTTCAAACCCATGGCTTCGATAAAAGCGGATGGCCTTTTCATTTTTCTCCAGAACCCACAAGGTATCCGCTCCCCGTTCAGAAACGGCAAATTCCAACAATGTTTTGCCGACTCCCTGCCCCTGAAAAAACGGCTCCACATACAGTTCTTTTACTTCCTTCCCTGACAAGCAAAGGATACCTTTTACAAATGCGTCGTCATAAACCCAGTAACCATCCAGCTTGTCCGGCGTGGACAGCAATTCTTCTGCCAACGGCAACACCTGCATTTCCCCTCCGCATACAAGGTACCGTTTCTACCCACGATATTTCTAATAAGTATACCAAATAAATAATGCCTTAACAATCAAAATTTTCAAAAGTCAATTTCCGCCCATCCGCCAAATAATCGCCCTCCTCCGACCACACGGTTCCCATAACGTACCATGCCCCCTTCATTTTTACAAACTGGTTTGCATACTGTACATTCTGGTGCGAATCCGGACAGTCATTTGGAAGCAGGTTAAAATCCGGTACAAAATGATACGGCCCCCATATTGAGTCGGAAACCATATAATAGCTTGTCTGACGCAGTTTGTCACCGTACTTTTCTATCATCCAATCCGCAAACAAATCATGAAAGCATGAAAACAGCAAGACATATTTTCCCCCCATATAATAAATCTGCGGACACTCCAGCTCCTGACAAACCGGCTCGACCTGCACTTCCCCGATTACCCTCCACACTTTCATGTTCATGCTCTGGCAAATGGCAACGGTTCCGCAGGCATCGGCCAAAGCCGTTTTGCTCGTCGCGCAGACCAGTGCATATAGTTTGCCGTCATGTTGTATCAGCTTGGCATCCCGCCAGTGGCAAAATTTTCGAAGTCCTCTGCCCAATGGGGCGACCACTCGCACATCCGGCAATATCACTGGATTTTGCGAAAGTTTTTCCCAATGGTACAAGTCATCCGAGACCGCGATTCCGATTTTTCCGGCATCCGAATTCCATTGCCCGGTATAACTCATCCAAAAACGACCTTCCCATTCTAGCACCGAACCCGTAGACAGACAGGTTTCGTCCCATTCACCCGCTTCTCTACTCAAACAATAACGCCACTTTCAACGCCCGTTTTTCCCGAATCACCGCAAATCCCTCCTCGTATTCTTCCAGCAAAAACTGATGGGTCACAAGTTCGTCCGTCTTGATTTTTCCTGACAGAATCCCTTCCGAAACCAAATCATGTGTCAGCATTTCACATTCCTCAATCGGCCACTGCACGAACTGTAACGAAAAATTACGCATATCCGTCAAATCCAGTTGCAGGTTCGAACCCGTTCCCAAACCATACACCACGATTTTACCGTCCGCCGCGACAAAATCCATTCCCTGTCCAATGGTATCGGTACTTCCAACGTTGTCCAGATAAATCGTAACACGTCCGCCGTAGGTCTCTTTCAACCTTGCCTTTTCCATTGCATCCTTATTCCAAAACACGTCAACGGCTCCCAACCTTTTCGCCACTTCCAGACTGCTCTTCCGATTCCCCAGCATCATGACGTTTTCTATTCCCAACAGTTTCAAATTGCTCAAAAAGCATAAGCCCACGGGGCCGTCCCCCACGATTAACACCCCGTCTTTTTCTTGTATCCCTGCCCGTTTGATTGCGCTGCAAGTCTCTTTTAGCGTAATCATAAGCGAGGCCTGAACGGACGTAATCTCTTTTTTCACCACTTGCTGTGTCAGGCCGCTTCTATTTTCCAATCCGTCCCGCCGCATGGCCGCACTGTCAACGACAACGCCATACTCCGCAAACCCGCCCCACGCGCTGTAATATTTTTCATTGTCGGGAAGGCTTGCACGAATCACACGGTCCCCGATTTGATAAGTCGTCACTTTATCGCCCACGGCCACGACGCGCCCCGCGCTCTCATGCCCCAGCATCAAGGGGAAATTCGGTGTCTCCGGCAATCCCCCCCTTATGATTTCCATATCAGTTCCATTACAAATCATACAGCATTCCGTCTTTACCAACGCCTCATATGCGCCTATCACCGGCATCGGAATATCCGGGACAAGCTCTATTTTTTTATCTGACGTGACAACAAGGCCTTTCATCTTTCCATCCACCTCCATCTTCTTATGGTGCCATTTTTCACGGACATATGCCGCCCGCACCGTTTTTTCCCGCCCTCTATAGTTGGTAGTTTAGCACTACGGCATGTTCTCCTTCCAGTTCCCAGGGAATCCATTCACAAGGGGCATCATCCAAAAGCATCTCGGAATGTCCGCTTGTTTCCCGCGTATATACGGCAAGCGTCATCTGACAATATCGCAGGTTCTCGACGCGTATTCCTCTCAGCTCTTTCGGAATACATGGCTTGAATGAAATTCCCCGTTCCTCCAGCTTCAGCCCAAGCACTCCGTATAACAGCATGGAAATATATCCCATCGCGTGCCACGTCTGCCCCGGCCACCGCCAATTTCTTCCCGTGTCCGTATCCAGCACCTCATAAAATGTTTTCTGAAACACCGAGGAGCGAATCTGCTGCGCGATAAGCTTCATCAAAAGCGGACGATTTCCATTTTCCCCGGCGCATTGTGCATATCCCGTATAATATACCGGCCACGCCGCGTGGGTGACATGGCTTTTCTCCCGGTGTCCGGGCATCAAGGGAATTCCGTACTCCGTGAGAATTTTCTTCTCCAGTACCTTCAAAATCTGTTTTTTCTGCGTCTTTGCAGCCACCCCGAATCGTTCCAGAATCGCCGCCTCCTGACCGCAACTTTCCCATGTTCCTTCTAAAAATCCCCGACTTCCGACAGGCCCCGAAGTATAATATTGATACTCCGGGTTCCAATATTGTTCTCGAATCGTCCTAAGCAGCGTCCGATATCTTTTTTCATATGGAATTGCATCAAATGAAACCGCAT
This sequence comes from uncultured Faecalicatena sp., assembly GCA_948468385.1. Lineage (GTDB taxonomy): Bacteria > Bacillota > Clostridia > Lachnospirales > Lachnospiraceae > Schaedlerella. The sequence goes on from CAOKHZ010000004.1 coordinate 157,051, forward strand.
GGGAATGCCTCCCCTTTGATTGCATTTCCCCGGATTGCACCGCCTCACTTTGCGTTTTCTCTTTCGTGGCTGCAAACAGCTCTGCAAATTTTGCCGCCGCCCGATACGCCTCCATAAAATAAATTTCCGTGCTAAGCGCGTACCCGTCCGCCTCCGTATCCGCAAACGCGTCGTTGGCCGAATTATACGCCGCACGCATCAGCCCGCGCTCCATATCAAAATAAGATTCCGCTTCCCGCATTTGCTCTTGTATGTGCGGCCACATGCCGCGAACGGTTTCGACATCGTGTGTCGCAAGATAATATTCCCAACAGCTTATGACGGGCGCCGCAATTCCGTCTACTGCATTGTCCTTTCCGCTCTTCATAATATACTGCAACGTTTTTCTGGAAACCTCCGGCTCCCAAAGCACGCCGCCCCGCAAAAAAATCTGCATGGTGTCCCGCCGCCATACACCAAACCCCATGCCCTTCCCCTGAAAGGCTCCGGCCGACCACATGCCCTCCTCACCCGGTAAGGCGAATTTAGAAGAGCAGGCATCCGTCAATACATCCAGCGCCACATGGTAAGCCGCATCTATAGATGGGATTCCCGTCGTGATTTCCGGGAACCTCGTCTGTGGTTTTCCCCTCCAGACACTTTCGTGATTTAAAATCCTCGTCATGTCCCCCATCGGGGTATGCCGCCATTCAAATTCCTCCGTCACACGCGGCGGCGAACAAATCGTATAGGCATCAAAAACATACGCGTCCGGCTTTCCATAAGCACGGTCCGACAACCGATTTTCGCGGATACAGTAATTAGCACTCTGATAGACCATTTCGCCTCCCCTGTCCATCCCTTTGCCCACAGGAAGTCGCCGTTCTATTTCCGCTTCCACCTCTTTGGAATATGTAGACGCACGCAAGCCATACACCGTGAGACAAATCAAACAACCATTCCCGCACCCTTCAAAGGAACCCGCCAGCCCGCTTCGCGCGGCCACAAAAATGCGCTCCTCTGACTCCTGCGTTTCCTTCCACTCCCGCGTTCGTTTTCCGCAAAAACTTTCCTTTCCCAGCCGTACCTTGAATTCTTTCTCATCCAAATACATGTGAATCAAAATCACACCATCGTGATGTTCCAAAAAAACCGGCTCTTCCTCCCCCACCGTCAGCATGTTTGAAACAGCGTCCCAAATCACATGTTCTCCCAAAATAGAGCACTCTATCTGTTGCGCACATCCCGCGTCCACCACGAGTTCTACCTCGTATCGGTTCGTCTCCCGCCGAAATTGCCCCTTTGGCACACAAACGATTTCGATGTCCGGCCAGGTTGCCGGCTTGATTTCAAACGGCAAGAAAATTTCAAATGGGCGTTCTAACGACTGGTATCTCCACTGTCGTTTCCAAATCCGACATTTTTCTGTCTCTTTCCAATCAAAATCGCCTCCCGCCCTCCACCCCGGGTCATTTATCTCTTTCTTTTCCATCAAAATTTCCCCTCGCCTTCCATTTCCAAGCATTCCTTCATTTCATTCCGTTAATTCCACTCCACGCACACGCCCGTCCTTCTAAATTCTTCCAGCATCCACTCCTGCCGTTTCTCATCCGGTGCCTCAAACCGGGGCATGTCCGTCCCCAAGGCACGGTATTTCGGTTCTCCCAGCGTATGGTACGTCAACAGTTGGATTTTCTTCAGACGTTCTCCCATTCCGCCAAGTGTATTTAACATTGCCTCGACTTCCTCTTCCGTATCATTTACTCCGTGAACGACCGGGATTCGAACCCAGCAATCGGCAAGCTGCGTAAGCCGTTTTAAATTCTCACAAATCCGCTCATTTGACACGCCCACATATTTTTTATGCGTGTCGGAAAGTCCCGCCTTCATGTCGACCAAAAACAAATCCGTGACCGAAAGCACGCCCTCCACCGTGTCCCATGGAAGATGCAATGCCGTATCAACACATACGGAAATCCCTTCCGCCTTCATTTTAGATGCCAGATAAAATACCTGCCGCGCTTGTAGAAGACATTCCCCGCCGGAAAATGTCACTCCGCCAAAACCAGGGAAATTTTTCTTGCCCCGCATGCATTCTTTTTCAATCTCGGAAAGCGAAACATGTTTTCCATACAATTCCAATGCATTGGCCGGGCAAGCCTCCACGCACCGTCCGCAGGCAAGACACTCCTTTCGTAACCATTCATGCCTCACATCCTCCCCTTCGTTTGGTGACTCTTTTTTGACGCAACCGATTACGTCTGTTTCATGTAACCTTGTTTTCATCTTGTGAAGCCGACACGGACAAACCTCGCCGCACGTCCCACAGCCGATACACCGCCGTACGTCAAACCCGACTTGTCCTTTCGAGGAAATCGTCTCTGGATTGTGACACCACGCACAATGGAGATTGCACCCTTTAAAAAATACCGTCGTCCGCACCCCCGGCCCGTCATGCAGGGAGAAGTGCTGAATATTTGTTATAAATGCGGTCTCAGCCGTTGCGCATGGTTCGCTCGATAACCTCATCCTGCAATTCCTCGCTCAGTGAAATAAATGGCGCGCTATACCCGCACACACGTACAATAAGGTTCCTATGATTGTCCGGATCTTTTTTCGCCTGCAGCAACGTTTCCTTATCCACCACGTTGAAATCCAACGCATTTCCGCCGCAATGTACGAACGCCTCCAAAATCCTCACAAACACATCCGTCCCGGCGGCATTTTTGCTGATCGGCATCTCCAGGTAGGACACGGCACAGCCCGGATAATCCTTAAAGTCAATCGAACGCAGGGACTGCATCAGGGTCGCCGCGTCAATTTCCTTCGTGCTTTCCACCGGATTGCATCCACGGGAAATCCTCTGCCCCGCATGTCTTCCGTCCGCCGTCGCCCAGGTATGTTCCTTCAAAACATCGTAGAAAAAGAATGCAAACAACGATGCTTCAAAATAACCGCCCCGGGCATTTGGCATGCCAGAACTATGTACCGCCAAATCGCGGAACACACGCCCGGCAAAGCTTGCCATCTCCTCGTCATCCTGCCCGTACTTCGGCACTTTGTTTTGCAAATACAGCCGCCACGCCTCCTGCCCGGCAAAATCCGTTCGAAGCAGTTCCTTCATCTGCTCCATCGTCAGCTTCCGCTCTTCATATACCACTTTCCGAATCGCGTACAGCGAATCGATAAACGTGCCGATTCCGATGAGCGAAAAGCTGCTCGAGTTATAACGCGCCCCGCCCCTTGTCACGTCCATTTTCTTATCGATACAAGTCTGCATGGTCGCCGAAAACAAAGGCATCGGATTTATTTCGGCCCAAATCTGCTCAAACCTGTTATAATGCCCTGCGCACGCAAACAAGAATTGAGACAGATTGTAAATTACGGCTTCATAAAATCCTTCGAACGTATCCGCCTCGTCCGGTCTTTTAAGCACGATATGCTCCCGGCTCCAAAAATCGAACTCCTCCGAAAACAGCATGCCGCTTACCATTTGCGGAAGATTCAGATACAAAAACGCCCTTGAATTACATTCATTGGACAAGACGGGTTCCTGGCAACCGCCAGCCAGATAAAGCCTGCAATCCTGCAATTTTTTCCCATTCTATGATGTGCCTCAATCAGTACGTCATCATTTAAAATAGATAACGCGTTCCTGCCCAGCGCGGCAACTTGCGCCACTATCTTTTTGTATTCTTCCGGATGGGCGGCAGAAATACGCACTTCCAGCTTTGGACTGGAGGTCTCATATTTGAGAAATGAATTTAAAATCAGGCGTGTCACTTCATTGAAAATAACATTCCCGGCCGCGTCACACCCGCCAATCACGAGGGACGCATTCGTCCCGCTCGTCTCCGCCGTATGGCTCCACCTCACATCCGTAATCAAAACGAGGCAGTCTATCAAGTTTTGTGCCTCCTCTTTCGTAAGCGCGCCTTCCCTGACATCCTTTTCATAAAACGGGTACAAAATCCGGTCGTAATGCCCCATCACCGCAAAGCCGCTTCCTTCCATCGAAGTACACAATTCCCGTGTAAACCAGACGGAACACAACGCCTCATAAAATGTCCCTGCCGGATAACGTGGAATACGTTTTGCCGTGTCCCGGACTCTCTCAAGCTGCTCCCTTACCGACCAATCCGTCTCTTCTTCTAACAGTTCCGCCGCTTTGTCAGAAAATCGCTCTCCCAACAAAATTGCCGCGTCACATGCCGCCAGTGCCGCCTCTAAAAATTCCCGCTCCTCGGAATTTTTCACCTTGTCCGCCGTCCGCACATGTTCTTCCAGCTTGTTTGCAAGTTCATCGCGGATACTTTGAAACCCCCGGTGCATGACCGCCTCGACATCCGCATAATGATGAGAATAGTCCACCATCATCTCGGCAAAAATCAAGTCCTTTTCCACATAAGGCGCGCGCCAGTCGTCAAATTCCTTCACCGGATAATGGGTTTTCGAAGTCCAGCATCCCAACCCCGGTATCGGAGGAAATGCCCCGGCCACCGAATTGCGCTCCCGTCCCGTAATGATTTCCGAGTAGAACGGACAGTACCGAAACACTTTGACTTCGCATTCTTGTGAAATGACTTCATATGTCCATCTCTTCTGCACCAGGGCGGATACGCCGTCCTCCTTGCGGTAACGTTCATTTAATTTTTCCTCCAACGCAGACACGTCCGCCGGATAGGTTCGATAAAACTCCTCGCTCTCCGTCCGGAATTTCTGTTCGTCAAATACGAATGCCATCAAAGGCACCTCTCTTTCTTTATTATCTTCTTTTTTCTTCATTTCCTTTCGCTTTTCCCGATTTTAGCGTCCACCCATTCCCGTCAGGGCAATTCCTTGTACCAGCCCTTTCTGGAATACGACGTAAAAGACAATGCCCGGCAGGATGCTGATCGTCGTCGCCGCCATCAGTGCCGACCAGTCCGTCCCATATTGTCCGCTAAACATATAAAGTCCCAGGGGAAGCGTCTTATATGCATCCGTCGAAGTCACGATTAACGGCCAGAAAAAGGATTTCCAGGAATTCACAAACGTAAAGATAGCAAGCGAAGCCAGCCCCGGCTTGGACATTGGCAAGATAATCCTCGTAAAGATGCCAAACCGGCTGCATCCGTCAATCTTGGCCGCCTCCTCGATTTCCACCGGAATGGAAAGGAAGAACTGTCTTAACATAAAGACACCGAACGCCGTAAACGAAGGCGGGATAATCAGTGCGGCGTACGAATTGTGCCATCCGAGCATTCGCAAAATCATGTACAGCGGAATAATCGTCACCTGCAATGGCACCATCAGCGTCGCAAGATAGGCAAAAAACAATTTGTCCCTGCCCCTGAACTTCAACCTGGCAAAGGCATAGGCGGCCATCGCCGACGTCACCACCGTCACCGCGGTCGTTGCCACTCCCACAAAAATGGAATTGAACAAATACCGCCCAAACGGAAACGCGTTCCATGCCCTCACATAGTTTTCCACGGCAAAGTAGCTGCCAAACAACGCCGTCGTATTTTGAAGCACCTCCGCCTTGGGCTTCAAGGAGGTAGAAATCATATAGGCCAGCGGAATCAGGAAAAGGATTGTGACCAGAGTAATCAGCACGATTGACACTATTTGTTTTTTTCGTCTCATGTTCATCCTCCCCCTAACTTTCGTAATTCACAAAACGCTTCTGCTGCTTCATCAAAAATGCTGTCACGATCAAAATGCAGAAAAACAACACCCACGCAATCGCCGAGGCATACCCCAGCCGCTGGTATTTGAACGCATTGTTATAAAGATACAAAACCAATGTATTCGTCTCATTATTCGGACCGCCCATCGTGGAGACAAAGGTCTGGTCAAAAACCTGGAACGAACTAATCACAGTCATCACGACGGCAAAAAATATGGAAGGGGACATGCATGGCAGCGTCACTCGAAAGAATGTCTGCACGGCGTTCGCCCCGTCAATTTTAGCCGCCTCCTGCACGGACTGGGAGACTCCCAAAAGTCCTGATATGAATATGACCATGTTATACCCGAATCCTTGCCACACGCTGACAATCACGACCGCAACCATGGCAGTCGAAGTGCTGCCAAACCAGTTTGGCGCCTCCCCGCCGAAAAAACGGATCAGAGAATTCACAAGGCCGGCATCGCTTAAAATCCATTTAAAAATCATGGTCGAAGACACGATGCCAATCATCATCGGCAGGAAAAACGCCGAGCGGAAAAATTCATTTGCTTTTTTCAAGCTGGTAATCCACACCGCCATCCCCATGGCAATAAGCACGTTGAACGCGACATAGGCAACGACGTAGACCAGCGTGTTCTTCATAATTTTCCAGAACAACACGTCCTCGGTAAACAATTTTACAAAGTTGCCTAACCCGATAAACGTATGCTCCCCCGTCAACGGCCAGTCATACAAGCTCATTACCAGTGAAAATGCCATCGGAATCATGGTAAACATCAGAAATCCAATCAGATTCGGGGCTAAAAATACAAGCGCCACTCCAAAATCACTTTTACGTTTTCTCTTAAAACCGGCTTTCTTTTCCGGCACGCTCATGCACAAGCACCTCCCTTAACCAAACGGGCAGGGGATGTATCAGTCCCCCACCCTCATCATAAACCTATCACTTCAACAGCGCGTCCACCTGCGCTTGTATGTCCTTCGCCGCTTCTTCCGCGGTAGCCTCCCCGGAGAACACCACGTCCATGCCGGAATTCAAAATCGTACTCACTTCGGAAAAGTTTTCCGTTACATGATAAGGAATTCCGATGTCAAGAGAGGCCTTGATGGCCTCTTCCAAGCCGTCCTGCTCCGACATCGCCTCATAATAATAATCACGGACGGATTCTCTGGATGGCAATGCACGGCCATTTTCCGCCAGAATCTGCTGCGCCGCCGGCCCCGTCAAGCTCTGCAATGCCAGATACGCCTCCTTTGGATGCTTAGTCGTATTGCTTACCGCTAGTCCAGAACCATTAATCGTCGTCACATGCTGCCGTGCCGCCGGAACAATCGTATAACCGACATTGAAATCACAATAGTTGATTACATTGGAAACACACCACGGCCCGTCAATCAACATTCCGATGTTTCCTGCCTCAAACTGCTCCCAGTTCCAAACCGTGTTGGCCGTATCCGCAATCTTCGGCGCATATCCCTGCACGTTAATCAGGTCCGCCAGTGTCTGCAACGCATCCGTCGTTTCTTTATCGGTAATTTCAAATGTTCCATTCTCATCAATAATCTCCCCGCCCAATGATAAAACCTGCGGAATATAATAATCACAGCTGGAACAGAACACGGTTCCATAATTTCCGTCAACAGATAATTTTTGGCAGATTTCCAGGAATTCCTCCCAGTCCGTCTCTTCATCCGGATATTCTACCTTATACTTGTCAAAAAGGTCTTTGTTGTAATACATGACATACGGACCAAAGTCGTAAGGGAATGCATACACCTCGTCGTCAAAGGTAAAGCAGTCCAGGATTCCCGAATAGAAATCCTCCATGTTCACATTTTCATCATCCTTGATGTATTCTCCTAGCGGAAGCATGGAATTTTTGTAATCCGATGCCCTTGAAAAATGCATATACATCAAATCCGGCGCACTGCCGCTTGCCAACTCAACCGGAAGCTTCGTCCAATAGCTCGTCCAATCCGTGTTCTCTATCGTAATCTTAATATTCGGATATTCCTTCGTCACATTGTCGGCAAGCTGCTGCCAGATTGCCGCTTCCGCCTCGCTCTCGCACTTGTTTAACCAACGCAGCTCCACGATTTCTTCTCCACCGTCCGTCTGCGTCCCGTCCATACCATTCCCGTCCGTCTTTGCGTCATCACCCGAACCGCCGCATGCCGCCAATGACAGTGTCATCAGCATCGCCATTAAAAAGGCTGCCACTTTTCTTTTTTTCATCTTTCTTCCTCCATACTTTCTGCCGCTTTCTTCCATTCTTTTTCCTGCTATCGGAGAAGTCGGCCTTTCTTTAGAAGCATAATCCTATGCTCCTGTCTCCTACGTTCCATCCACCTCTGTATGTCAACCGGTTGTCATATCGTGGTACATCTATCATATCAATCTTTTTATTTTATGTCAACCGGTTTTCATATTGCATTTTGAACAAATATATTTTTCATTTTTTGTCTCATTTTAACATATTTTCTGTCTTTTTCTAATTTCATCTTGACAAACAATATTTTTTCTGTCATCATTTACTTTGTATGTGAAAACGGTTGACATCCTATTTCATGTCCATTATAATGATAAATAGAAATACGCCCTATCCGGCAGTGATCCGTTTTCCTCATTGCCCATGGGACAAAAAACAACGCGAGGTTTTCATCATGCCAAATATTAAAGATGTTGCTGCTCTTGCCAATGTTTCCGTCACGACCGTTTCCCGCGTCTTAAACAAGCGCGGATATATTTCCCAGGAAACATACAAAAAAGTATATGACGCCATGAAGCAGCTTGATTATCAGCCAAACCAACTTGCACGTAATTTGTATAGCCAGCGAACTTATTTTATCGGCCTTCTCGTCCCGGACATCTCACATCCCTTTTTCGCGGAGATGGCCCATCGGATTGAGACGCTCCTCTTTGACCATGGCTACAAGGTTATTCTTTGTAATACGCAAAAAAATGATACCCGCGAGCAAAATTATCTAAACATGCTCCGTCAAAACAAAGTGGACGGTGCCATTGTCGGCACCCATATGCTCGAGGTTTCCGATTATGAAAAACTCACCCTGCCCGTTGTCGGCATGGACGTGTTTCTCGGCGACTCGATTCCCACGGTTTGCGCCAACCATATCCGCGGCGGCAAGCTAGCCGCAAAGCCGTTTATAGAGGGCGGCGCGCACACCGTTTTGCAAATAAAAGGGAATCATGATATCAAATGCCCGGCCTGGACAAGGCATTCCGTATTTGTTTCGGAATTACATGAACATAACATTCGTTGCATTGATTACGAACTCAAAGAAGAAGAATTTATTCGCTCCGAATACTATGGCATCATCCAGAAACTGGTTGAACAGCATCCAGAAGTTGACGGATTTTTTTCAACCGACACAGTCGCCATGAATGCCTTGAAATATTTTTTGGAACAAGGAAAACGAATCCCACAGGATGTGATGATTGTCGGTTATGACGGCATTGATGCCGCCAAGACCTCCTATCCGTCCCTTTCCTACGTGGAACAGCCATTTGACAAGCTGGCAGAAGTAATCGTGGATACCCTGCTTAGAAAAATAAATGGCGAAAGCCTCACGGAAAATATTACTGTGGAGGACATACGCTTTGTCAAGGGAAATTCCACCCACAATTAATCTTTTGTTCCAATTCACGCCGCCTTACGGCAGGGTGGATTGGAACTGCCCTTGATAAGAAGCAAGCTCTATTCTATGCATTGGGGCAGGCTCCGCTGGGCATCGGCATCCTACTGTGCTCGCCCATCTGCAAGAAATTCGGCAAGCGCAATGCTCTTTTGGGTGGCATGATCGTGGCCACGCTCGGCGTAATCTTGTGTCTGGCAAATCCCAGAAACATGGTCATCGTGCTGACCGGCCAGGTCATCCGCACCGTAGGATTTATAGAAAGCTTTTCATCCATGCCATGGAAAATCAAAATATCCTGCAGACCACAAGAAGCCATCGTCGTCTGCAGGATATAATTTTTATCCTTAAAACCGATATGTCCCGGCCTCCGCCTCCGTGGCGGTGCCGTCAATGATAATCGTCGCCGTCGTATTTTCCGGCACCACGATTTCATAATGGAAACTGCCGTCTTCCTTCGTCCAACTCACCCTCACTTCCCCGTAAATGCTGTTATAGCCGCCTTTTGCATAGGTCAAGGTTCCTCCCGGAATCGGCGCGATCGTAAAGTGACGTTCTGCGTCCACCTTGATTCCCAATATCGTGTCATACATCCACTCACACACCGCGCCCGGCGAATAGTGGTTACGGCTGGCATTTCCTTCCCAGTCCTCCCAGACCGTGGTCGCCCCCGCGTTTACCTCGGAAAGCCAGCTCGGAGCCGTCTCGTTTTCCAGCATTTTGTACGCCAGGTCCACACGTCCGTTTTCTGTCAGCATTTTCAGCACGAACGGCGTGGACAAAAATCCGGTTCCGATACAAAATCCCCGGTTTTCAACCGCCGCGAACAACCTCTTAGCCACCGCCTGCCTTTGTTCCTCCGGTACGCAGCCAAGTGCCAACGGCCGAACCAGTTTGGCCTGACGGTCGGTGTCCGGAACCTGCTTCAAGAAATTATTTGCATAGGCTTTCTTAGACCCTTTTGCATATTCCGCAAATAGTCTTTCGTCCTCTTCTTTACCCAGGACTCTGGCAATCTCGGCCATCGTCTCCATGGTCAGGTGGAAATATGCCGTCGCCTCCTCGACGCGCGTAAACTTCCCTGCGGACGAAGCATCAATCTTTTCCTTAAATTCTTCTGGTTCCAGCCATTCCCCAAGATGAAAGCCCTTTTCATAAACATACTTATTATACGGGTCGGCCTTTGCCGCCTTTTTATCCTTGTGACCCGTCAGGGTAATGACATGTTTCGCGTACTTTTCCATCATCGGGTAGTAATCCCTTAAAATCTGTTCGTCCCCGTATTTCAGATAATACCGATACGGAACCAGGTAAATGACGTCGGCCCAACCCACGGACGCACCCGTCGTGTTGTACATCGTCGCGCCTCTGCTAAACGGCATGACGGCTGGTATCATTCCCTTCTTATCCTGCGCGTCCTCCACGTCATGAAGCCATTTTCGAAAGAAAGAAGCCGTGTTCATCATATAGGATCCCGCGTTGAAGAACACCTGCGCGTCTCCCGTCCATCCAAGGCGCTCCCTGGTCGGGCAATCCGTCGGCACGTCCAGATAATTTCCCTTCATGCTCCATACCGTGTTCTTATAAAACTGGTTTACCTTTTCATTGGAACAAGAAAACGTCCCGATTTTTTTCAAGCTTCAAATTATTCGTACTTGTTTTTTAAGTGTACATTTTGTATACTAAAAACACAAATATGAGCAAATCATATTCCAGAAGGGAGTCAAAACAATGAATAAAAGCTTAAGTCCGCAATATATCCGCACCCACAAGGCCATCTGCCAGGCTCTGGTTCAATTACTCAAAGACAAGGCATTTGAGCGGATTACGGTACAAGACATCTTAGATGCCACCCCGGTCACGAGAACCACCTTTTACAAACATTTTCATGACAAGTACGAGGTGGCGGAGTACATGCAGGAACAGTATATCAAACAAGTTTATGAATTGACGGACACGCTCGGAGCCTCCGACATCACCGAATACTCCCGCTTGTCCACGGAACGATTCAAGCACTACGTGGAACAAGTGCGCGCACTGTGCCAAATCCGCACCGAACGCGTTGATTTGCACAAGGCCATTTCCTCATTTTATAAAAAGGCCTATTATGAGAAAACGGCCACGCATCCCGACGAGATGGTGGCCGACATCTATGCAAACGCCATGGCGACGTTCCAACTGCAATCCGTCATGCAGGATTTGGAAAAAGTGGACACCCGCACACTTTACAATACCGTCATGATTGACGTTTGCTTGTTATTGCTGTCCTTGGAAAATGACAAGGATGTAAAAAAACTGCTGTTTGACAAGGTAAATCACTTATGCCCGTAAAAATGTACATTTTTCCTTCCCGCTGATAGTTAACGACTTCAATCCAACGCAAACTTCATGAAATCCAATTTGCCACGTCTTTCAAACTGAACAGTAACCATCATTTCAACTTCTCAATGCTCCATTCACTCCGCCAACGAATGACGGGCTTATCCCCCTCCCATTCGATTGGCAGCCATACATAACGAGATTTGAACGTATTTTCCCCGTGCTTCTGCTCCACACCGGGCAACGGATGCGCCTTTTTCGGGCTCATGTCCGGCTTGTAATCCTTAAAATGCCGTTCCATGCCAGAAAGAATCTGCTTTGACATTTTCGGCACCCACCATCCGGGCATCCAGCGATCCGCGCAGGCGATGTACTTGTCCGTTCCGGGAAGCCGAAGCACGCTGGTAATCTGTGAGCTAAACGTGGTGTTTGTCTCGTCATCGATACACGGGTCACCCAAATCCACATACTCCCCATGATAATCCTCAAACATGCACACCTTGCTCGCGTTCGGATAATACCCGCTCGTTCCCGAGGTAAACAAATATTTCTTGCCATTCCGTTCGAAAAACGTGGGAGCCTCACGGGTATATGGCGGCAGCAATCCATCATAATGAACCGAATATTCCCCTGTCGTTTCCGTGTAGTCCTCTGTCAACGTGGCGCAAACCAATTGAAAATGCGGCCGTTCAAAGAAAATATACGCCTGCTTCGTTTTTTCATCCACATGCAAAGCAAAATCACCGGAGTCCATTTCCAACGGTTTATATATTTTATGCACGAAGGTATATGGTCCTTCAAATTTGTCCGCCGTCATGACGGACATGAACTGACTGACCTCGCCCGCCATGATTTTTAGCCAGGCCACATATTTTTTTGTCTTTTCACAATAAATGATGTGTGGACGATCCATGCAATAAGTCGGGTGCAACGGATTTTGCAAATCCTCCGGCGCGGGCGGAATGATAAGTCCCTTATCCTCCCAATTATACAAATCCGACGACGTGTATAAGCGCACGCCCCAGTGCCAAATGGTTGCGCCCTTTTTGGTACGCTCCTTGTTTTCCCCATACCAATAATATTGTTTTTCCGCCTCATTATAAAACACCGAAAACCCATGCGCCTGAATCGGTTCTCTCTTGGTATCCAGCCAGACCTTGCCCGGTCGGATACTGTTGTATCGTTCTTCCATCATTGCCTCCTCCTTTAAGGTTCGCTTTTATTCCCGCGAGCAACGAGCCAAAGTCATGCCCCAGGGCACCTTCTCTTGCCGCAAACGGCAATTCACCTTGTACTTGCATGACCTTGGCGTTGCTAAGCACCTATGACGCTTGTTTAGCAAGTGTAGACCTGCCGCAAGGGTGCAACGCCCATAGCTTGCTGTGGGGTATTGCACTTTTGAAAAGGCGGCGAGTCTGATACGAATCCTCGACGCCTTTTCATTCTTTTTATTTCAGCCGTCTCAAGGATATGTTTTTCACTTATCGCTTTCTCACCGGCCGAATGCCACCCTACTCTTCTGTTTTTCTATTCGTACTTGCCAAATCCACATATTTCTGCAACATCTCAACCGCCGTATCCGTATCAATGTTATCCAGACCTTTTACATAATCCTCCCAACTCATCGTGCCTTTAATGACATTTGGTACGTTCTGTGCCTGATAATCGATGCCTGCCGTATTAATCTTACTGTATTGTTCCGTTTCTTCTGTATTTAATAAGCTCGTATAGTCCAACACGTTTCCGGTATTCAAAAATTTTGTCCACTGTTCCATCGCATTTTCATACACCTTCGTGTTACCCTTGTCGAATCTATACCCTTCGGCATGCCCGCTCAAATTAATGCCCGTATCCATTCTATGTCCTCGCAATGCTCCCGTAACGGTGTCCGAGTCACTAAAGGCTGTTACGATTACCAGCTTGCCATCTTCATCAGTGGATTCCGTATATGCCGCCTTAATATCATGCGCTGCATACAAATCCGGATTCAATTCTACCGCCCCATACTGCTCCTCATTCAATCCGATACGAATCGTTCTTGCGCCCAAATCCGTGTAGGTCCAATCCAAATAGGTAAACAATGCCGCCAAATCCTTGTCTTCCGCCTTTTTTGTGATACCCGTTGCCGTACCCTTTCTAGCACCTTGATACAAAGCATCCGGTTCTCTGTACATCTGGTCTTTTGTTCCATACATGTCATTGATTGGAAGCGCGCATCCCACCACGAACGCGTCCTCCTGGTCAGACGCATCCTGGCAGGAAACCCGAATCGCCGTTCCCAGCGTGCTGACCAGTCCGCACCACATGCCTACCTTGCCCTGGTTCACGCCCGTCGCGTCAATGGAGAAGAATATGTCACTGGCACGGGTATTGAAGTTTGGATCCAGCCAACCGTTCTCATACCACACCTGCATACACTCCAAATAGGTTTTGAAATTTTCAGAACCGCCGTCATAGGATACCTCTCCGTCCTTGACGTAATAGCTGCCGGTACCGCCGCCAAACGAAGACGTGATATCTCCCATCTGGCCAAATCCATAATATGGAAGCGACATACCGTATGCGCTGCTGTCATTTGCCCAGCCCCTCTCGTCAATCGCCTTGTCAAATGCTTCGAGCATCCACTCCCAGTCACTGATGGTAATCGGATCCGTCGTTCCACTCGGGAAAATGACATTGTCCATATAATCCGTTTCCGGATTCGTGCCATACTCCGCATGAAAGGAAGTCACCTCGTTCTTCTTCCATCCCTCTAAGTCGTCCTCATCAAGCGCCATGGCAAGCGGGGTGACCGCCGGATGTCCGTTCTCTTTCACATAGTCGCTGTCCCAGTCCCACACATACTCGGTAGGTTCTGCATATTTCACAATCCAGTCACGCCGGTAGCACATCCCCTCCCACGGATCCTGCACGCCGTCCATAAAGGAGTAAATTGCATAGTAATGCGGATTTCCATCCTCGCCCGCCACCTGCACCAATGGCTTCAATTCTGGATTTGCATCCAGGAACGCCACGTAGTTCGGCATGTATTTTTCCACATATTCCGTGATGTCCATCAAAATGCCATTCTCATACATTGCTTGTGGACTTTCAGAGGAATATGCCATGTCGATAATTTCCGGATACTCGCCGGTTCCAATCATCGTGTTAAAATTTTCCCCTTCCGAACCGGTAATCGGCACCAAATACGAAAATGTAAGCTTTCTTCCATTTTCAACCGTGCCAATCCCCCCGTCCTTTACGTTCCAATACTGTTGGTTGATATACTGTACGACTGGGTTTTCCTCATAATTCTCATAATATTCCCCGTTGCTGTCCGTCTGTGTAATCCACCAGGTAAACTCCGCGTTTTTTCCGGCAAACTCATCATCGCCAACTGCTCCCGCGTCCCCCAAGCCACCATCATCGCCGTCAGCATTTCCCTTGCCGCCGCACCCGGCAACCAATGTCATGGCCATCGCCGCCATCAACCCCACGGATAAAATCCGCTTTACTAATTTGTTTTTCATAAATAATCTTCCTCCTTACCATGAGCACTTAACGAGGTTTCACACGAGTTTCGTGCGAATGTACTCCGCGCACCTTGACAAGATGCATCGAGTCTTAGTCGCGCGGAGTTTCCTCTGTCTTTGCAACTTTATCTTGATTTTACTTGATTTTGCCTGGAATGTCATTTACAATAGAAGTCATGAAATTCGCATTTTCGGACACGGAGGAAGCTATGAAACTTCAGAATACAAAAATAGAAAGAGACACTTTGTTTTCCATGACATTCATGGAAACACAGCTCAAAAAAATTTTTTTATCACAACCGGAACTGGCCGACAAGTTGCTGACTCCGAAGGAGCTTACGAAATACATCTCCAAATTAATTTATCTTGGGGGAACATTGCCGAAAAACATGCAAAAAAAGATGTCCGAATTTACAGATGACATTTTCACCACCACCGAGCTATCCTACAACTCCAGCCTTTCCGTGCTGGCCGAACGTCTTGCTTTAAACGCCAACGACCCTCAGGCACTTAGCACGATGGCCGCAGAATATGAGAACCAAAAGGCGGAGCATTACCTATTGACCAATCATGACATTTCCATTGGCCGCATGCTCCGCTATATGCCCGCCCACTGGCACACGAACGATTATTTTGAAATTTACTATTGCTTTTCCGGGGATTGCCCGATTCATTTTGTGGAGGAAACCATTTCCATGAAGCCCGGCACCGTGCTCATCATCGCGCCCCACGTTTTGCATGCCAGCCCCTGCTATGCGGATGACCGCGTATTGTTTTATTATATGGTGCGTGCCGACACGTTTGACAAGGTGTTCTGGAACCAGCTGCCATCCGAAAACTTGATGGCCTCCTTTTTCCATCAAGCTCTGGGGCACGAAAAGCACGCCTCCTACCTGCAGTTCGAAACCGGCGTGGACGACGATATCGAGCTTTTACTTTTCCGTCTGTGCGATGAATTCTATCATCCAAAAACATACAGTATCCAAATGTTAAACGCCCTCATGAGCGAATTTTTCATTTTGCTCCTGCGCCGCTATGAAGACACGGCCAAACTCCCCCGGACGGACGATTTTTATTGGAAGCAGGAATTTTCTGCCATTTTCAGCTATATCCAGTCCCACTACCACGACAAGACATTGTCCGAGATTGCCGCATACTTTCACTATAGCGAACGGCAGATTACACGGATTGTTTATAACTGTACCGGAAACAATTACTCACAGCTGGTGCTGAAGCTAAGAATGGAAAAGGCGGCCGGCCTGCTCAAACAAAATGTGTGCATCGATACGGTTTCCTATGCCGTGGGTTACTCCACCACGAGCAGCTTTTACCGCGCGTTCACGCGGTACTTCCACTGCACGCCGGTGGAATATCGTGAAGGTCGCCATTCAGACCCCGGCCAACCAACATAAGCATAAACCGAAGTCTAAAAAAGACATCTCACGGCACTTATGGATTCATCCTCCCGATGAGAGATTCATGGATTTGAAGACGCTTTTTCCAAAAGTGCTTCTAGCCGCTTAATTTCCTCATCCCTTTGAATTAGCTCTTTATTCTTCTGGATTAATAACCGATCTTGTTGCTTTAACGCCTCGTCCTTCTGAATTAGCACCTCGTCCTTTTGCCCAAGTAACGCTTTCATCCCGTCTATTTTGTCTTGCATTTCGTCAATCATCAATTGGGCGGTGTTCCGATCCAATATTTTTAGTTCTTCCGAATAAATTCCCATAACCCTCTCCACATTCTTGCAAATCACATAGATGTCCTCGTACAAGGGGATAAATTCGGGGAATTGTTGAATCAGTCTTTCAATCCACACCGGGTCATCCACACTTAAAAAGGCCAGCCATGCGTCCAACGGGGTTTCAATGCCCTTATTGTACAGTTTTTTGCGAAAGATGTCCAGAGGGATGAGGACATATTCTTGCAATAGATCAATTTTCAAGTTACTTTTCACGGGGTGGGGAAATAAGACACGATAATAAGGGACTCTTGTGGG
>CAOKHZ010000005.1 GCA_948468385.1 uncultured Faecalicatena sp.
CGTATGTCCGGTGCTGTGAGAGGACGGCGGCTAGTCACCGCCTCCTACTCGATTTTTGCACCGTCTTAGAAAAAATTAAAAAAAGGGTTGAAATTATGTGCTCGGTGGGGTACAATGGTGACATGTGGTAGGAAAGTGGTGATTTGTGGAAGAAAGTGGTGAGATAGGGGAGACCACGAACGCGTCGCTTGCCAAGTGGAAGCGGAAGGGTACGTCATGCGGCGTATGGCTTCGGGGCATGGCGGGGCGCGTCGGCAAAAGAAGGAGTTCTAAATGTTACTTGGGGAGTTTAATCACAGCATAGATGAAAAAGGCCGATTGATTATTCCAGCCAAGCTGCGTGACGATTTAGGGGAGAATTTCGTCATCTGCAATGGCCTGGAGGGCTGTCTGTTTGTCTATTCCCAGGAAGAGTGGAACAAATTCGTCACCGAACTGGAAGCACTGCCACGGATGAGTAAGGATGCCAGAATTTACAAACGATATTTTTTCGGAAGTGCTTCGGAGGGAACCTTTGACAAACAGGGGAGAGTCTTGGTTCCTCCACCGCTGCGAAAGTCCGCGAATCTTGAAAAGGACGTCGTCCTTGTGGGAGTTCAAGATCATGTGGAGATATGGGACAAGGCACGTTGGGAGGACGAGAGCATCGTCAGCGAAGGGGAGCTGGACGCGATTGCGGAACGAATCCTGGGTGCGTAAGGAGTCTTGGCAAGATGGGAGAATGACATGGCATTTCGACACACATCAGTTTTACTTAACGAGACGGTAGATGGCCTGAAGGTAAAGCCGGACGGCATTTACGTGGATGCGACGCTGGGCGGGGGAGGACATGCATTTGAAATCTTGAAGCGGCTCGGCGATAAGGGGAAACTTGTAGGAATAGATCAGGACGGGGCCGCCATCGAGGCGGCGAGTGAAAGACTGCGCGAGTTCAAAGAGAAAGTCACGGTGATTCGTAGCAATTATTGTGACGCGAGGGAACGGCTACAGTCGATTGGTATTGAAAAGGTCGATGGGATCGTGCTTGATTTGGGCGTATCATCTTACCAACTGGATACGGCGGATCGGGGATTCTCCTATCGCATGGATGCACCCTTGGACATGAGGATGGATTTGCGGCAGCAGATGACGGCGAGGGACATCGTCAATACCTATGGTGAGATGGAACTGTTTCGCGTCATAAGGGATTATGGCGAGGATCGGTTCGCGAAAAACATCGCCCGGCACATCGTCAAGGAGCGGGAAAAAGGGTCGATTGAGACGACGGGACAACTGAGTGAAATCATCGGCCACGCGATTCCGATGAAGATTCAAAAAACGTCGGGGCATCCGGCCAAGCGGACGTTTCAAGCACTTCGGATTGAACTGAATCATGAGTTGGACGTGCTTAAAAGTTCGCTTGACGGGATGATCGAGATGCTCGCGCCCGGCGGCAGGATGTGCATTATCACGTTTCATTCGTTGGAGGACCGGATCGTGAAAGGCGCGTTTCGCAAGAATGAGAATCCTTGCGTGTGCCCGAGCCATTTTCCGGTCTGCGTTTGTGGAAATGTCTCAAAGGGGCGGGTGATTACGAAAAAGCCGATTCTTCCGGGAGAGGACGAGTTGGCACACAATAGGCGCGCGGGGAGCGCGAAGCTGCGGATATTCGAGCGCGGGACGTAAAACGAAGTGGTTTGTAGGAAAGGGGACGTTTTAGATGGCGGCAACAAGGCATACGGCCAGGAGAAGACGATATGATACAGACAGACAAGGGAATATGTATGTTTATGGGAACGCCGTCCCGAAACAAGAGGTAGGGCCCAAAAGGGCACCGAAGAGGAAACCGGGGGCGAAGACCGCGGCCAGGCAAAGGGCGCTCCAAAAGAAAAACGCGGCGGCGGGCATCAACCCGGTATACATGGTGTTTTTGTCTGCGGCGGCAGCGGTGGCGGTGGTCATCTGCGTGGGGTACTTGTGCCTGCAGGCGGACATCGTCAATAGGTCGGAGCGCGTCGCGAGTCTCCAGGAAGAACTGGCGGATTTGAACGAGCAAAACACGACGGCTTATAACGCGGCGGAATCTTCCGTCAATCTGGAGACGGTGTGGGAACGTGCGACCGGGGAGATGGGGATGGTGTACGTTGCCGAGGGAAACGTGGTGGAATACGCAAGGCCGGAGGAAGACAGCGTGGTGCAGTATGGCGATATTCCGGCAGACGGGATACTTGTGCAAAAATAGGTTATAGCAAACGCATTATACTGTGCGTCAGATAAATCGGCCGTGAGTATAATTGATTCGTTTCCCATATGATTTGCGGCCTACGGCCGCATGGCGGGGCAATGGCTCCGTGAATAGTAAAAGCAAGGGGCATTATGGCAGGAAAGAGAAAGAAAAAAAATAGGTTTGAGTTTCTAAAGAAAAAATTTCCAAAAAGGATGCAAGGAAAGCTGGTAATGGTGTTCGTGGTAATCATACTGGCTTTTGTTGTTCTCATAGGAAGAATCACGTACATAAACGCGACAAAGGGAAGCGGATATACGAAAATCGTGTTGGACCAGCAGGAATACAGCAGTCGGGTCATCCCTTATAGGCGGGGCGACATCGTTGATCGCAATGGTACGAAGATTGCCGTCAGCGAGCGGGTGTACAACGTCATTTTGGACGTTTACGTGATGTCGGACAAGGAAGAGTACTTAGAGCCGACGGTGGACGTGCTGGTGGACTGCTTTCATTTGGAGAAAGACGCGGTTATGCAGGAGATTGCGGAAAATAAGGACAGTCGCTATGTCGTGATGGCCAAGGGGATTGATTATAAGACGGCGAAAAGGTTCCAGGAAATCGACGAGGACGAGGAAAATTACCCTGACGTGAGGGGAATCTGGTTGGAGGAAGACTACAAGCGGACGTATCCGTATGGGTCGCTCGCGTGCGACGTGATAGGGTTCTCGGTATCCGGCAATCTCGGCGCGATTGGTATCGAGAGTGCCTATAATGACGTGCTAAATGGCACCGACGGGCGGGAATATGGCTATTTTGCCGACAAATCCTCCGTGGAAAAGACCGTGAAGGAGGCCAAGGACGGAAATACCGTGGTTTCCACGATTGACATTACGTTGCAGGGCATCGTGGAAAAGCATATTCGCGAGTTCAACGAGGAGCACAAGGGAGAGGAGGATTCAGATCGTCTTGGTAGCAAGAACACGGCGGTCATCATCATGGATCCGAACAATGGGGAAATACTGGCGATGGCCTCTTATCCCGATTTTGACTTGAATGATCCGCGGGACTTGTCCTTGTTTTATTCTGAGGAAGAGTGGGACGCGCTGTCGGAGGAGGACCAGGTGAACGCGATGAACGAGTTATGGCGCAATTTCTGCGTCAGCGACGCATATGAGCCGGGGTCGGTCATGAAGCCGTTCAGCGTGGCGGCGGCGTTGGAGACGGGTTCCATCAAGGGG
This sequence comes from uncultured Faecalicatena sp., assembly GCA_948468385.1. Classification (GTDB taxonomy): domain Bacteria; phylum Bacillota; class Clostridia; order Lachnospirales; family Lachnospiraceae; genus Schaedlerella. The sequence goes on from CAOKHZ010000005.1 coordinate 3,442, forward strand.
GACGAGCGTTACGAGTGTACCGGTTACCTTCATGTGGGCGACAATGACATCGCGTGCCACAACACCTCCGGGCATGGCTGGCAGGACGTTCAGGATTCCGTGGCCAATTCTTGTAACGTGGCCTTGATGAAGATGGCGGAAAGCATCGGTGTGGAAAATTTCGTGCGCTACCAGCACGTGTTCGGTTTTGGGGAGTATACCGGCATCGACCTTCCGGGGGAAGCGTACACGGAAGGGCTTTTGTACACGGAGGAAACCATGAAGCCGGTCGATTTGGCGACGAATTCTTTTGGGCAATGCTTTAACGTAAGCATGATTCAGATGGCGGCAGGCTTTTGTTCCTTAATTAATGGTGGTTATTATTATGAGCCCCATATCGTGAGGCAGATTCAGGATGAGAATGGAAAGGTCATCGAGACCAGACAGCCGGTGTTGCTTAGAAAGACGATTTCGGAGGAAACCTCGCGGCAGTTGAAGCCGTATTTGCGGGCCGTGATGGAATATGGAACGGGCAAGAAAATCAAGGTGGAAGGATATGAAGTCGGGGGGAAGACCGGGACGGCGGAAAAACTTCCCCGTGCAGACGGAAAGCATCTCCTTTCTTTCATTGGATTTGCTCCGATAGAAAATCCGGAAGTGCTCGTCTATGTCGTGATTGACGAGGCCAACGTGGCTGACCAGGCCAACGGCCGTCTCGTGCAGGCGTTGGCACAAAACATCATGACGGACGCATTCCCTTATCTGGGCATCACGATGGCCGGGGAGTCGGCCGGGGAAGGCGGTGAACTGGAGGGAAACGCAGGCCAGGCGGAGCCGGACACGTATACGGATCATGACGTCAATTATGCGGACACTTATCAGAACGAAGACGGCAATTACGCCAATGAGGACTACGCGCCCGACCATACGGACTGGGTTTCGGGCGACAGCCGGGAGGAGTAACGTTGGAACATGGTTGGGGCACATGGCGGTGACGGATGGCGCGTAGGGCGATGGATGCCATTTGTGTGATAAAAAAGAATAACCTTGCAAAAGATATAATATGTTAAAGAATAACCTTGCAAAAGATATAATATGTTATAGTAATATCTTTTGCAAGGTTTTGTTTTTATTATGAAGAATAAGACATATAATAAGAAGAAGGTGCTGGTTGTCTTTCTGGTGGCCGTGGCTCTCGTGCTGACGCTGATTGGGCGGCTTGTCTACCTTATGGTTTTTGACGCGAAGTATTATCAGGAGTTGGCGGAGGCGTTGCATGAGAGGGAGCGGGAAATCAAGGCGGCAAGGGGAGAAATCGTGGATCGCAACGGAATCGTGTTGGCAACGAATAAGACGGTTTGTACCATTTCGGTCGTCCACAGCCAGATTGAGGAGCCGGAGGAAGTCATCGCCATCTTGTCAAAGGAACTGGAACTGGACGAGGACACCGTGAGGAAACGCGTGGAAAAGGTTTCCTCGATGGAGAAAATCAAGACGAACGTGGAGAAGGAGGTGGGAGACCGCATCCGTAATTATAACCTGGCGGGGGTGAAGGTGGATGAGGATTATAAAAGGTATTACCCGTATGACGAGGTGGCGTCCAAGGTGCTGGGGTTCACGGGCGGTGATAATCAGGGCATCATCGGCTTGGAGGTCAAGTATGAGAGTTATTTAAAGGGAATCAACGGGACGATCCTGACGGTCACGGATGCGCGGGGAATCGAGTTGGAGGGCGTGGCGGAGGATCGAATCGAGCCGGTGCCGGGCAACACGCTTAAGATTAGCATAGATTACAACATTCAGGCATATTGCCAGCAGGCGGCAGAAAAGGTGATGGAGGAAAAGCAGGCGGATGGTGTGTCGGTGATATTGATGAACCCGCAAAACGGGGAGATTTACGCGATGGTGAACGTCCCGGAATTCAATTTGAACGACCCGTTTACGCTTACCTCGCTGGAAGGCGCGGAAGAGGTTGACAGCAAGAAAAAGCAGGAGCTGTTGAACCAGATGTGGCGCAATGGCTGCATCAATGATACATACGAGCCGGGGTCGACCTTCAAGACCATCACTTCCTCGGCCTGCCTGGAAGAGGGAGTGGTGAAATTGACTGATACCTTCTCTTGTCCCGGCTATTGCGTGGTGGAAGATCGGAAAATCCGCTGCCACAAAGTGGGCGGGCATGGAGCGGAGACGTTTGTGCAGGGCCTGCAAAATTCCTGCAATCCGGTCTTTATCAACATTGGAATGCGGCTGGGGGCGGATCGGTTCTGTGATTATTTTGAGCAGTTCGGGCTGCTTGAGAAGACGAATATTGACTTGCCGGGGGAAGCCTCGACCATCATGCACAAGCGCGAGGACATCAAGGCGGTCGAACTTGCCACCATGACGTTTGGGCAGTCCTTCCAAGTCACGCCAATCCAGATGCTTACGACGGTCAGTTCCCTGATTAACGGGGGGAGACGCATTACCCCGCACTTCGGCGTTTCCGTGGAGACGAAGGACGGTGAGACGATAGAGACGTTTGAATATAAAGAAAAAAAGGGAATCGTGTCCGAAGAGACATCGGCCACGATGCGAACGCTTTTGGAAAGCGTGGTGTCGGAGGGCGGTGGGAAAAACGCCTATATCGAGGGCTACCGTATTGGCGGGAAAACCGCGACCTCGCAGACGCTGCCCAGAAGCGCGCACAAGTATATTGCGTCCTTCATCGGGTTCGCCCCGGCCGACGACCCGCAGATTATCGGCATGGTCATCATCCACAACCCGCAGGGCGTGTACTATGGAGGAACGATAGCGGCGCCGGTACTGCGCGACATTTATGACAACGTCCTTCCATACATGGGGATTCAAAAGGAAGCCGTCGTGGAAAATTCCGGGGAGGATGCAAGCGGGGATTGAAAAAAGGTGGAAGATATTGTATACTAGTGTACTAGGTGCGACAAAAGAGATAAAGAGGTGTATGTATGACAAATCAAGTAATATTTCCGGTATTGATTTCATTTGCGTTAAGCGTCCTTTTGGGGCCGATCGTCATCCCGATTCTTCGGAAGCTGAAGATGGGGCAGACCGAGCGGGTGGAGGGCGTTTCGTCCCATTTGAAAAAGGCGGGAACCCCGACGATGGGAGGGGTGATTATATTGGCCAGCGTCGTGATTACGTCGCTGATTTACGTGAAGGATTGTCCGAAGATTATCCCGGTCTTGTTTTTGACGGTCGGTTTTGGGTTGATCGGGTTTCTTGACGATTACCTGAAAGTGGTGATGAAGCGTTCCGACGGGCTTTATCCATGGCAGAAGATGGCCTTGCAGTTCGTGGTGACGGCCATATTTGCCGTCTATTTGACAAAGGTGGCGGACATACCGCTGACCTTGTTGATACCGTTTAGCGGGGGAAAGTACCTTGACATTGGCTGGTTTGCCGTCGTGGTTTTGTTCGTGGCGGTGCTTGGCACGGTCAATGGGACGAATTTTACGGACGGATTGGATGGACTCGCCTCCAGCGTGACCGTTTTGGTTGCGGTATTTTTCACGGTCGTTGCCATCGGCACGAACAGCGGGATCGAGCCGATTACCTGCGCGGTGGTGGGAGCCTTGATGGGGTTTCTTTTGTTCAACGTGTATCCGGCCAGCGTGTTCATGGGGGATACGGGCTCGTTGGCGTTAGGCGGCTTCGTCGCGGGGACGGCGTACATGATGCAGATGCCGTTGTTTATCGTCATTGTGGGCTTGATTTACGTGGTGGAAGTGCTTTCCGTCATGATTCAGGTAACGTATTTTAAGAAGACCGGCGGCAAGCGTTTTTTCAAGATGGCGCCAATCCACCATCATTTTGAACTTTGCGGATGGTCCGAGACGCGGGTGGTGGCGGTTTTTTCCATTGCCACGGCGGTGCTTTGCATGATCGCGTTTCTGGGATTGTGAGGAGAGGAAGAAAAAATGGAATTCAGAGAAATGGAATTGAGAGAAATGGAATTCAAAGAAACTAAATTCAAAGAGAAAAACGTGTTGGTGTTTGGATCGGGAATCAGCGGAGTGGCGGCCAGCCGCTTGTTATTAAAGAAGGGCGCGCGCGTCGTCCTTTATGATGGAAACGCGTCGCTTGACGCGGGGGAACTTGCAAAACGGGTGCTTGGCGCAGGGGAGGCTTTGGGCAGTTCGTTGGGAGATGCCGCCGGTGGCCAGTCGGGCGATGACGGTCGGCTTGCGGTGCTTCTGGGAGACTTGCCGGAGCAGGTTAGAAGTTCGCTTTCGCTGGTCGTGATGAGTCCCGGCGTGCCGACGGATTTGCCCGTCGTGTTGCAGATGAAAGAGGAGGGCATCCCGATTTGGGGCGAAGTGGAGTTGGCGTATGCATGTTCCGAGGGTGAAGTTTTGGCGATTACCGGCACGAACGGAAAGACGACGACCACGACGCTTCTTGGGGAAATCATGAAACATGCGCAAAGGGACACTTACGTGGTGGGGAATATTGGAAATCCTTATACGGAAATCGCATTAGAGATGACGGAGGAGTCCGTCGCTGTTGCCGAGATGAGCAGCTTCCAGTTGGAGACGATACATGATTTTCATCCGAGAGTCAGCGCGGTGCTAAATATTACGCCGGATCACTTAAACCGCCATCATACGATGGAAAACTATATTGCCGCCAAGAAGAATATTTTTAAAAATCAGACGGAAAAAGACGTCCTCGTGTTGAACTATGAGGATGAGGTGACGAGGGAATTTGCCAAGGATACGAAAGCAAGAGTTCTCTTTTTTAGCAGCAAGCGTAAATTGCCGGGCGGTATTTATTTGCAGGACGGCAGGATTGTCTGCGACGCGTTTTATCAGGGAACTTCGGAGGAAGTCTGTCATGTGGACGAATTGCAGATTCTTGGGCAACATAATTATGAAAACGTGATGGCGGCAACGGGCATGGCCGTGGCATTCGGGGTGCCTTGTCAAGTGATTCGGGAAACGCTTTTGGCATTTCGGGGCGTGGAGCATCGAATCGAGTTTGTGGCGGAGAAGGACGGAGTGGCTTATTATAATGATTCCAAGGGTACGAATCCGGATGCGGCCATCAAAGGAATTCAGGCGATGAACCGTCCTACGCTTTTGATTGGCGGTGGTTATGACAAGGATTCTTCCTATGAGGAGTGGATCAAGGCGTTTGACGGCAAGGTGAAAAAGCTGGTGTTGATTGGCGCGACCCGGGAGAAAATTGCCAAGGCGGCCAACCGGCTTGGATTTACGGACACGATATTGGCAGACGGTTTCGAGGAGGCGTTTGACATTTGCGTGAAACACGCGCGGGCGGGGGACGCGGTACTTTTGTCTCCGGCGTGTGCAAGCTGGGGAATGTTTAAAAATTATGAAGAACGTGGAGATAAATTCAAAGAACTAGTAAACCATTTATAAGGAGTGGTCTTTTGTTGAAGCGTTCAAAGGGAAAGTGGAAATTTGACGAGACACTGGTAATCGTGGTGCTTTTACTCGTGGTGATAGGCCTGGTGCTTCTTTATAGCACGAGTGCGTATAACGGACGGGTAAAGTTTCACGATTCCTTTTATTATTTAAAAAAGCAAGGATTTGCCACGGCAATCGGATTGTGCGGCATGTTCGTGGTGGCCAGGATTGATTATCACAAGTGGGTGCCGCTTGCCGGCCTTGGCTATTTGACGGCGATTTTGTTGTCCCTGGCCGTCTTGTTCGTGGGAGACGAATATAATGGTTCCAAACGCTGGCTGTCCCTGGGGCCGATTTCTTTCCAGCCTTCGGAGTTTGCCAAGGTGGCGGTCATATTGTTTTTGGCCTGCCTGGTTACCAGGAACGTGAAGACGATGGGGAAATTCACGACGCTTTTGAAGGTGTTCGTACCGGTATTGCCCATCGTGGGGCTGGTGGGGTCGAATAATTTGAGCACGGCCATCATCATTTTGGGAATCGCCGTCGTGCTGATATTTGTCGCCAGCCCGAAATACGCGCAGTTCATTGGGATGGGGGCGGCCGCGGTAGGATTTTTAGGAATCTTTCTGGCCTTGGAAAGCTATCGCCTGGAACGGTTGGCCATCTGGCGTAATCCTGAAAAATATGAGAAAGGTTACCAGACGCTGCAAGGTTTGTATGCTATCGGGTCGGGCGGGCTGTTTGGGCAAGGCTTGGGAAACAGCATCCAGAAACTGGGATTTTTGCCGGAAGCGCAAAATGACATGATATTTTCCATCATATGTGAGGAATTGGGGCTGTTCGGGGCGGGAATCATCGTGTTTTTGTTTTTGATACTTATTTGGCGGTTTTTCGTGATAGCCACCCACGCGAAAGACTTGTTGGGATGCCTCATCGCCTCCGGGGCGATGGCGCACATGATGATACAAGTGATATTGAACATCGCGGTGGTGACAAACAGCATTCCAAACACTGGCATCACCTTGCCCTTCATCAGTTACGGCGGCACCTCCGTCCTATTCCTCTTATTGGAAATGGGGCTTGTGCTTAGCGTGTCCGATGTGGTATGATAATGCAAGCGTTAAAAGGTCATGCGTTTCATGCTGGCATGAAAAAGCATGACTTTGGAATGCGTAAAACACCGAAAAGAAGCCATTTTTCGCAGAAAAATGAGCGGATTTGAGGTGTTTTAGAATTGCGGGAGTGCGTTAGCACGGAGCAATTCGTGCATTATGCGTATAGGGCAGAGCCAAGTGGATAAAAACACAGATGCCGAGCTCGCTCGAGTATCTGTGTTTTTATCCATTTGGCGAGCGAAGCGACCGAGAAAACCGAAGGTTTTCGAGGTGCTCTGCCCGGCCGAAAGGGGAAGAGCGAGGTGCTCTGCCCGGCCGGAGGGAAGAGCGAGGTGCTCTGCCCGGCCGAAGGGGGAAGAGCGAGGTGCTCTGCCCGTTGGTAGGAGAGGAGGGGAGTGTCAATGGTTCAGACGAGGCGCGGAAGGGCGTATGAACAAACGGACGGACGTGCTGCCAGCCGCACACGGCCGACAAGGCGGCCGGGCGACAGTGCCTCTGCAAAGAGAAGGCAGGGCGAGCGGACGGCAAGCCGAAAGCCGCGACCGGCCGGGGAGCGGCAAGGGCGCGTGCGAAACGGCGGGACGCGTTCTCCCGAAAGACGGCCAGGGCGCGCGCGTATCCCGGATGAACGGCAAAGGAACGTGCAAACCGCGAGACAGAAAAAGCAAAGGAAGAAGTGGGGGATTGGCAAAGTCATTCTCACCGCATTGGCGGTTTTTGCCATGCTTGGAGGTATAGGCTATCTTTCGGTCGTGGTCTTTCGGTTACAGCAGATAGAGGTGACGCATAACCTATATACCTCGTCCGAGGCGGTTATCGAGTGGAACGGACGTGACCCCCTTTCCGACAACACGCTTTATGTCTGGTGGAAATACAATCATGGTGACTTCTCAGAGCTTCCGGCAGTTGAGAGCGTCCATGCAAAGATAAAGTCACCGCGGGAAGTGGTGGTCGAGGTCAAAGAAAAAACCTTTGTCGGGCGCGTGGAGGTGAACGGAGAATTCTTGTACTTTGATAAAGAAGGAATCGTCTCTTACAAAAGTGGCGAGGTGATTGACGGCATCGCGCTAATCGAGGGGGTGGAAACGGACGCAAAAAAGGTGCAAATGGGAAAGGTGCTGCCGGTTTCTGACACGGCCGTGTTTGAAAAAATCAAAGAGATTTCGGGATTGTTAGGACAAAACGAACTGAAACCGGACAAGCTGGAAATCGCCGGGACGGATTTGTCCTTGTGGTTTGGCGGGGTAAAAATTTTGCTTGGGGATGGCAGGTATGCGTCGCGGATGGAGCAAATTCCGCCGATACTGGGCAAATTGAACGAACTATATCCGGGACAGAACGGCGTGCTGCATTTGGAGAATTATGAACAAGGTACGGAATTCATTCGTTTCGAGCCGGATCATGATTAATGCGTTGGCGCAAATGGACGTGATTTTCGTAATAGGGAGTTTGGATTATCTCACGGGTGGTGATGAGAATGGACGTGCTTACGAAGGAGCAGCGTCATAAGGCCATGAGCCATATAAGGAGCAAAGATACAAAAATCGAGGTGGCCCTGCGCAGGGAATTGTGGGCGCGCGGCTACCGTTATCGAAAAAATTATAAGGAATTGCCGGGTTCGCCCGACATCGTCCTGACCAAGCATAAAATCGTCATTTTCTGTGACGGCGAGTTGTTTCACGGGAAGGATTGGGAAATTTTGCGGCCTCGGTTGCTACGGGGGAACAATCCGGACTTCTGGGTCAAAAAGATCGAGAGGAACATGGAGCGTGACCGGAAGAATGATAAAAAGTTATTGTTTCTAGGCTGGACCGTCATTCGATTTTGGGGAGGGGACATCCTGAAACATCCAGAGGAGTGTGTAAAAGTCGTCGAGGAAGCGATTTTTGACAACATGATGGACGATTTTGCGGAGCCATAGGGACGATTGGGGCGGGATTGCGAAAAGTTCTGTTGCTTTTCATGGTAAAAAGGCCGCGAAAAGTAACAAGTTTTTGAAAAAGTTTGAAAAATACGCAAAAATCTATTGATTATTTGCGCAAAAAACTATATTATATACATATTGAGGTCTTTCGTTCCATAAAGGGGCGTGTCTATAGTATAAGACAACAAAGGAGGAAATACTCTTGTTAGAAATTAAAACCAACGAATCAGAAGCGGCCGCAAGAATAATCGTAATTGGCGTGGGCGGCGGCGGCAACAATGCCGTGAACCGCATGATTGATGAACAGATTGCGGGTGTAGAGTTTATTGCGATTAATACAGACAAGCAGGCGTTGCAGTTGTGCAAGGCTCCGACATTGATGCAGATAGGGGAGAAGCTGACGAAGGGGCTTGGCGCGGGAGCGCAGCCGGAAGTTGGCGAGAAGGCGGCGGAGGAGAGTTCGGAAGAGATTTCGGCGGCCCTCAAGGGAGCCGACATGGTATTCGTCACTTGCGGCATGGGCGGCGGAACCGGAACGGGAGCCACCCCAGTGGTCGCGCGAATCGCGAAGGATCTTGGCGCGCTGACGGTCGGAGTCGTCACGAAGCCGTTCCGTTTCGAGTCCAGGACGCGCATGCAGAACGCGATGTCCGGCATCGATAAATTAAAAGAAAACGTGGACACCCTGATTGTCATTCCGAATGACAAGCTGTTGGAGGTGGTTGACAGAAGGACGACCATGCCGGAGGCCTTGAAGAAAGCCGACGAGGTGTTGCAGCAGGGTATTCAGGGCATCACCGATTTGATTAACGTGCCGTCCCTTATCAATCTGGACTTCGCGGACGTTCAGACCGTGATGAAGGACAAGGGTATCGCCCATATCGGCATCGGAGAGGGACGCGGCGACGACAAGGCCTTGGAGGCCGTGAAGCAGGCCGTTGCGAGTCCGTTGTTGGAAACGACCATTCAGGGCGCGTCACACGTCATCATCAACGTGTCCGGCGACATTACTTTGATGGACGCGTCGGATGCGGCGGAGTACGTACAAGAATTGGCTGGCGAGAACGCCAACATCATTTTTGGTGCCACGTATGATGACTCGAAAAATGACGAGGCCACCATTACCGTGATCGCGACCGGCTTACATAACGTAGGCGGAAGCGCGTCAAAGCTGAAGGCGAGATTGGAAGGGCAGCAAAAGTCAAGCGGCATGTTACAAAGCGGTGACATGCTTGGCAGGAAGCCTATGGACGGCGTTGCCAGGGGCGGGGCGGCCAGGCCTACGACGGGCACCGCGATGCCGACATTGCAGCCGCGGCCGAGCACGGGCGGCGTGAAAGAACAGCAGATTAAGATTCCGGACTTCTTCAGGAAGTAAGGAACTATGAAGTAAATAGGTGTTGCATTTGGAAGTGTTGCATATGGAATCGACAAATTCCGGATGCAGCACTTTTTTTGTCGAAACATATCTGGAAATATTCGTCAGAATTTGACAAATTCTCAGAATCTTTTTTTATATAATGGGTTTTGTCCGATGGAAAAACCTTTCGGGCAGGCAAAATGTAAAGAGGGGAAGCCATGCACTATGAGTTGTACATAGATGTGTTCTTTTTCACAAATTTCATGATGGATTCTTTGTTGCTTTTTGCCGTGAGGGCCATGTTGAGGATCCCGGCAAAGGCATGGCGGGTGTTTGTTGGCGGGGCGCTGGCATCGCTGGCGGCTTGTGTGACCGTCGCCATGCCGTTGCAAGCGGGATTCAAATATGTGTTGTTTTACGCGCTGATTCCGGCAGTGATGATATGGACGGGACTGGGCGTCCGGCCGGGGAGGGATTTCGCGAAAGCGGTCGCGTTATTGTATGTCGCGGCGTTTTTGTGGGGCGGAATCCAGACGGCACTGAGGCCGTACATACGTACGGCGGGGCTGTTTTTCGCGGTGTCGGTGGCATCCTACTACTTGTTTACTTGTTGCTGGAAACTTGTCCTGGGCGTGCAAAAACGAGGGCAAAAAATTTGCGAGGTGCGCTTGTTTACCGGGGAGGGCGAGTATTTGCTGAAAGCCCTGCTAGACACCGGAAACGTGCTTAATGACCCCGTTTCCGGGGACATGGTCAGCGTGATTGGCAAGGACACGGCGATGCAAATTTTCCAGGGGATGACGACGGAGAAAATGGCAGGACTGGGATTGCGTTACATCCCTTACCGCTCGGTGGGAAACGAGGGCGTGCTGCCAATCGTGCGTGTGGAAAAAATGTGCGTGCAGGTAGAAGGGGAACGGTGGATCATGCGGCCCGTCATCGGCATCAGTGGACAGAACATAGAAGAGCGGCAGGAATATCAAATGATTTTAAATCCAGACATCGTAGGAGGAGCAAAAAAATGATTGTAAAAGTAGCGGTACCACAGCAGTTTCAGTTGAAAATCGTGCCAGATTTTAAGAACCTCTTTTTTTCCAACCAGAGGGAAGTGCATTACATCGGTGGTTCGGAGGTGCTGCCTGCGCCTTTGGATGCCAAGAAGGAAGGGGAGGTCATCCAGAGGTTGGCGACGGATGGGTACGAGGAGGCCAGACGGCTTTTGATTGAGCATAACCTGCGTCTGGTCGTGTACATAGCAAAGAAATTTGACAATACGGGCGTGGGCGTGGAGGATTTGATATCCATTGGCACCATTGGCCTGATCAAGGCGATTAACACGTTTCAGCCGACGAAGAAAATAAAGCTGGCAACCTATGCGTCCCGTTGTATTGAAAATGAAATTTTGATGTATTTACGGCGTAATAATAAGACGAAGCTGGAGGTGTCGATTGACGAGCCGCTCAACGTGGACTGGGATGGGAACGAACTTTTGCTGTCTGACATTTTAGGGACGGACGAGGATACGATATACAAGGATTTGGAATCCGAGGCGGAACGGAAGGTTTTGATGAAGGCCGTGGGCAAACTGTCAAAGCGGGAAAGGCTGATCATCCAGATGCGATTTGGCCTGGACAGTCCGTCGGGCGAGGAAAAGACGCAGAAGGAAGTAGCGGATTTTCTGGGAATTTCCCAGTCATACATATCCAGGTTAGAGAAAAAAATTATGCAGCGGTTGAAACGGGAAATCATCAGATACGAATAGCGTACACCGACGCGGTCGTTGTCAAGGGCTAAAAGTTTTTTTATTTTCCTTTAGAATGGAATAAGCAAATGAGATAATGAGAAGAATTTCTACTGGCAGGTAAAACTTAGAAAGCTGGTAGGAGGATGAAAAGACGATGGCTCTGAATAAAGTGGAAATATGTGGTGTAAATACGGCGAAGCTTCCGCTCCTGAGTGAACAGGAGAAGGAGGCTTTGTTTGTGCGGATTAAAAACGGGGACGAGGAGGCGAGGGAACACTACATCAAAGGAAATTTACGATTGGTTTTGAGCGTGATCAAGCGTTTTGGCGGGAGCAGCGAGAATGCCGACGACCTTTTCCAGATTGGCTGCGTGGGACTGATGAAGGCAGTGGACAATTTCGACCCTGACCGGGAGGTGAAGTTCTCCACCTACGCGGTTCCGATGATTATCGGGGAAATTCGACGTTATTTGCGTGACAACAGCAGTCCTATCAGGGTCAGCCGGTCCTTGCGGGATACCGCGTACAAGGCGATTTACGCAAAGGAAAGCTATATGAAGAAACACATGAAGGAGCCGACCGTTCAGGAAATTGCCCAGGAAATCGGCATTTCAAAGGAGGACGTCGTGTTCGCGCTGGATGCCATTCAAAGCCCGATGAGCCTTTATGAGCCGGTATATAGTGACGGGGGGGACACCCTTTACGTGATGGACCAGGTCAGTGACAAGAAAAGCCGGGAAGAAAACTGGGTCGAGGAGTTGTCTTTGGAGGCGGCGATGGAACGCTTGAACGAGCGGGAACGTTACATCATCCGCCTGCGTTTTTTTGAGGGCAAGACGCAGATGGAGGTGGCGGACGAAATACAGATTTCGCAGGCGCAGGTCAGCCGCCTGGAAAAGAACGCGCTGAAGGTGATGAAACAATATCTTTTAGGAAAATGAAAAAAATAGCAATTATATATTGAAATTTTTCGCTCTTCATACTATGATAATCATGTGGCTGATATATATGATGCAGAAGGGATGGAATACGTATGACAAAAGCGTTCATTTTTGACCTGGACGGGACGTTGGCGGACACGTTGGATTCTTTGCACGTTTCCGTAAACAAAACTTTGGAGGAACTTGGGCTTTCCCCGATTACCCGGGAGCAGTGCAGGCAGTTCGTGGGAGACGGGGCCCGCGTGCTGATGGAAAGGTCCATTTCGGCAGTTGGCGGGGATGGTGAAGGACTATTGGACGAGGCCATGCGGATTTATGGACGTATATTTGAAGCCAACTGCACATATCATGTAGTACCCTACGAAGGAATCACGAAGCTTTTATCGTTGCTTAGGCAAAATGGGATGAAGCTGGCGGTGCTGTCCAATAAGCCGCACAGACAGACGGTACGTGTCGTGGAGGAGATTTTTGGAAAGCAGACGTTTACGTGGATTTTTGGGCAGCAGGAGGGAATTGCCAAAAAGCCCGACCCACAAGCCGCGCTTTTGATTGCCGGGAAGTTGGGCGTTACGCCTTGTGAATGCGTCTATGTCGGAGACTCCGAGGTGGACGTCGCGACGGGGAAGGCTGCGCGTATGAAGACGATAGGGGTCGCATGGGGATTTCGCACGCGCGGGGTTCTTTTGGAGGCCGGGGCGGAGGCGATTGCAGGCTCGCCGGAAGAAATCATGGAATTGATAAAGGAATAAGGAGGCTTGATGTAATGAACGAGTACAGTGAAGAATGTCTGTTGACTTTCCTGAAGAAACAATCCCAGTTATTTGACGAACCGGTTGCGGGGAGCATCGAGGAGGCGGAGTCGTTTCTGGAGGACTGCATGGCGGTCGTGGTGGATTCCTTGGAGGAAGTGAAGGCGTATTTCGAGGAGAACGGTGCCGACGTAAGCGGGTTGAGTTATGACGAATTGGAAGAGCAGAGGGAGGTGTTCTCACTGCCGGATGGCCAGTACTTGATCGTGGAGGGATGACGTGAAAGGCGAAAATCGCAACAAGAAGCCGCAGCTTTAAGAGACTGCGGCTTTTTCTACTGCTTGTGATATGGCATCTAAAATGACTTGCGAGGTGTATGGCGTGTCTTCGGAAAGCGCGATGTTTTCCAATGACTGGGTGTCGTAAATCTGTTCCGCGATGTCCTCGATGGCGGGCTGTACCAGTGGCAGCATGGCGGCCACGGACTCGTCAAGGTTGGAAAAACGGATGGAATTGATACGGGACTCGTCGACGGTGACCTCCACTTCCAGGTTGGCGTCGTTTAGGGAAAGGGTGGAGGTATAGATTCCGGGAGTATACTTTTTCCCGTCGTCGCCGGAATCCGCTTGTTTTTTGTCGGGCCGGAACATGACGGTCAGCAGGATGATGAGGACGACGGCCAATCCAAGAAAAATAGCGGTATATATAATTTCTTTCATGTGAAGCACGACGATTTTTGTGTTGGAACTCATAGGATTCTCCTGAATTTGTTTTTATCATTTTATGTGAGTGGGGCGGGAAATATTACGCGACTTTTTGATGACATTTCTGTGATGTCGTGTTATACTGTGGGGCGGGAAAAAGAACGCCGTGGAAGAAAGAAGGGAAAAGGATGTTTATCATAGTCGGACTTGGGAATCCGGAAAAGAAATATGAAGGAACCAGGCATAACGTGGGATTTGCGGTCATAGACGCAATTGCGGAAAAATACAATATAGAAGTAACGACGAGAAAGCACAAAGCCTTGGTCGGGACGGGGATGATTGGCGCGCGGAAAGCCATTTTGGCGAAGCCGCAGACTTATATGAATCTAAGCGGCGAGAGCGTGCGCAGCCTTTTGGATTTTTACAAGGTGGACGAAACGAAGGAACTGCTGGTCATTTATGATGACGTGAGCCTTTCTCCGGGGCAGCTTCGGATACGGGCGAAGGGAAGCGCCGGAGGGCATAACGGGATGAAGAACATCATCGCCCACGTGGGAGGGCAGGCATTCCCTCGTATCAAGGTGGGGGTCGGGGAAAAGCCGGAGAAGATGGATTTGGTCGATTACGTGCTGGGACATTTTTCGGCGGGCGAGCGCGTTTTAATGGAAGAAGCGTTTTCTGCCGCCGCAAGCGCGGCAGAATTGATCGTTGCCGGGGAAATGGAGACGGCGATGAACGAGTATAATCGGAAAAAGAAGGATGAGTAGGCAAGTGAAGGCATTATTGGCACCATTGCAGGAATTGGCGGATTTTAAGGAGATTGTCAGGGAGCAGAAGAAAAGCCCGGGACTTTTGCAGGTCGCGGGCTGCGTTGGTTCCCAGAAGGCCCATTTGATTTGCGCGTTGGGAGAAGGAGGGAAGCGGCGGCTTGTCGTTTATGCAAGGGAGGAACAAGCGAAGCAGGCGTGGGAGGAAATCCGTTTTCTGGAGGAAAACGCGTTTTATTACCCGGCCAGGGACTTGCTCTTTTATCATGCGGACATTAAGGGGAATTACCTGAAAAGCCAGAGGATGGAAGCGGTGAGGGCGTTGCTTGAGCTTCCAGAGACTGTCATCGTTACGACGGTGGACGCATTTTTGGACGGGTTGAAGCCCTTGCAGGAAATTGTCAGGGAGCGGATTGTTTTGGAATCGGGAAAGCCCGTGGACTTCACGTTGTTGCAAAAGAACCTTGCCGACCTGGGATACGTGCGGGAGGAGCAGGTGGAAGGCCCGGGACAGTTCGCCGTGCGCGGCGGCCTTCTGGACGTGTTTCCGTTGACCGGGGAGGTTCCCGTGCGAATCGAGCTGTGGGGGGACGAGATTGACTCCGTCCGCTCATTCGAGGTGGAGAGCCAGCGTTCGATAGAAAATCTGGAATCGATCGTCATTTATCCGGCAGAGGAGACTCTGGGAGAGGAAGGGGAATGCGTTTCCTTTCTGGACTATTTTCCAGAGACGGAGTGCGCGGTGTATCTCGACGAGCCGGTGCGCCTCATGGAACGTCTTGCCGAGGTGGAGGACGAATATTTATCAGGCTTGTCGGGGCGCGAGGAGGCGGGGGTTAAAGAGAAGCAAAGGCTGGCCGTGTTTTCGGCGGCGGACGTTTTGACGAAGCTGAATCAGTATCATGCGGTTGGCTTCACGACTCTGGAAAACAAGTGCAAGGGGTTTGACCTTAAAAGGACGTTTTCCATTCATGCCCAGAGCGTGAATCCGTATAATAATAGTTTCGAGACGTTGACGAGGGATTTGAAGCGTCTCAAGCGAAACGGATACCGCGTCGTGTTGCTTTCCGGTTCCCGCACGAGGGCAAAGCGTCTGGCGGAGGATTTGCGCGATTATGATTTGAGTAGCTTTTATAGCGAGGACATGGAACGCGAGGTGCAGGCGGGGGAAATCCTCGTGGCATACGGCCATGTGGCGGAGGGCTACGAGTATCCGATGCTGAAGTTCATGGTGATTTCCGAGACCGACATTTTTGGGCGCAGAAAGAAAAAGAGGCGGCACAAGAGAACCTACGAGGGACAGAAGATACAAGATTTCGCGGAACTGAAGGTAGGGGACTACGTGGTTCATGAAAACCATGGTTTGGGAGTTTACGAAGGCATCGAACAAATTAAGGTGGACAAGGTGACCAAGGACTATATGAAAATCCGCTATGCGGACAGCGGCATCTTGTATATATTGGCCACGCAGATGGATTTGATTCAGAAATATGCGGGAGCCGACGCGAAAAAGCCAAAGCTGAACAAACTGGGCACGAGCCAGTGGATGAAGACGAAAAGCCAGGTGAAGCGGGCGGTGCGGATAGTGGCAAAGGACTTGGTGAGCCTTTACGCGGCCAGGCAAAACATGGAGGGACACGTGTACGAGCCGGACACGGTGTGGCAGAAGGAATTTGAGGAAATGTTTCCGTTCGAGGAGACGGAAGATCAAATTCAGGCCATCGAGGACACGAAGCGGGACATGGAGAGTAAGAAAATCATGGATCGCCTCATCTGTGGGGACGTGGGATACGGAAAGACCGAGATTGCCATCCGGGCGGCCTTTAAGGCGGTGCAGGAAGGCAAACAGGTAGTTTACCTCGTGCCGACCACGATTCTCGCGCAGCAGCATTATAACACGTTCATCCAGAGGATGAAGGACTTTCCGGTGCGCGTGGACTTGCTCTGTCGGTTCCGCACATCTGCCCAGCAGAAAAAGACGGTGGAAGATTTGAAGAAAGGGCTGGTCGACATCGTGATCGGGACGCACCGGGTCTTGTCGAAAGACGTGGGCTATAAGGATCTGGGGATGCTCATTATCGACGAGGAACAGCGGTTCGGGGTCACGCATAAGGAAAAAATCAAGCAATTGCGCAAGAACGTGGACGTGCTGACGTTGACCGCCACGCCGATTCCGCGCACGCTTCACATGAGCCTGATTGGCATCCGTGACATGAGCGTGCTCGAGGAAGCCCCGATGGACCGGATGCCGATTCAGACCTACGTGATGGAATATAATGACGAGATGGTGCGGGAGGCGATTGAGCGGGAACTGTCAAGGGACGGGCAGGTCTATTACGTGTACAACCGGGTGCAGGACATCGCGGACGTGACGGGACGCGTGCAAAGATTGGTGCCGGAGGCGAACGTGGCGTTCGCGCACGGACAGATGAACGAGCGGCAGTTGGAAAATATCATGTATGATTTCATCAACGGGGACATTGACGTTTTGGTGTCCACCACGATTATCGAAACGGGGCTGGACATTTCCAACGCCAACACGATGATCATCCACGACGCGGACCAGATGGGCTTGTCGCAGCTTTACCAGCTGCGCGGGCGCGTGGGGCGTTCGAACCGCATGGCGTATGCGTTTTTGCTGTATCGACGTGACAAGCTGTTGAAGGAAATCGCGGAGAAGCGTTTGGCGGCCATCCGCGAATTTACCGACCTTGGTTCCGGGTTCAAGATTGCCATGCGTGATCTGGAGATTCGCGGCGCGGGAAACCTTTTGGGGGCGGAGCAGCACGGACACATGGAGGCGGTTGGTTATGACCTATATTGCAAGATGCTAAACGAGGCGGTCAAGCAGGAGAAGGGCGAGCTTCCCGAGGAAGTATACGCCACTTCCATTGACTTGAACCTGGATGCCTACATTCCGCGCTCTTACATTCCGAACGAGTATCAGAAGCTGGACATTTACAAGCGCATTGCGTCCATTGAGAATGAGGAGGAGATGGACGACATGGTGGAGGAGCTGATTGACCGTTTTGGCGACATTCCGAGGAAAGTGCAGCAACTCTTGCGCGTCGCGGTGCTCAAGGGGATGGCGCACGAGGCGGGGCTTACGAGCGTCGAGCAGAAGGAAGGTGAACTGAAGCTTACCATGTTCGAGCGGGCGAACGTGCAGGTGGCCAAGATTTCGCCGCTGGTGGAAAAGTATCGCGGGGAACTTGTTTTCAAGGCGGAAAAGCCACCGTATTTCTTGTATCGCAAGAAAGGAAGAAGCGGCAAGGGGAAGGAAGAGGACGTGCTCGAAGTTGTGAAAATGCTGTTAATTGAAATAAAAGGCTTGTTAGATTAGGAAAAAGAGTTTATACTAAATAAGTTAGAAAATACGCAGGAGGCTATTTTAGGATGAAACAGTGGAGAAGAAGAGGAATCGTGTTGATTGCGGCGTTTTCGCTTGCCGCGGCATCACTTATGGGCTGTGGGGCCGCGGATCCGGAGGAGACGGTTTTGACGGTGGGAGATACGCAGGTGCCTTTCGGCGTCGTGAACTATTTTGCGAGGATGCAGCAGGCCCGCTACGAGACCTACTATGCTGGCATGATGGGGATGACCGGGGAGGCATTCTGGAAGCAGAACAGTTCTGACGAAGAGACGTATGAAGAGATGGTGAAAAAGGGCGTGATGGATGACATGCAACAGTTATACTTGATTCGCCAGCATGCCGAAGAGTATGGAGTCGAGCTCTCCGAGGAAGAAGAGGCCGCCATCGAGGAGGCCGCGAAGCAGTTTGTCGCCGACAACGCGCAGGAGGCACGCGACGTCGTGTCCGGCGAGGAGAAGTACGTCAAGGAGTATTTGACCTTGATGGCGATTGAGAGCAAAGTGGCACCGCTCATGATGGAGGGCGTTGACGAGGACGTGTCTGACGAAGAAGCCGCCCAGAAGGCGATGGAGTATATCTATCTTTCTTATAGCACGACGGATGCGGATGGAAATAGCGTGGACATGAGTGACGAGGAGAAGGAAAGCTTGAAAGCCGACGTGCAGGAGAAGTTAGACGAGGTAAAGGCCGGGGACGTTACGTTTGACGAGATGGCCGAGGACTTGGGCGTGTCGGTGCAGACGGCGACGTTTGACAAGGACAGCTACGCGCCGAACGCGGACTTGGTAGAGGCGGCAGATGCCCTGGAGAAGGAGGATGACTATACGGACCTGGTGGAGATTGACCGAGGGATTTATGTGGGACATTTGACCAGTTTGCTTGACCGGGACGCGACCGACGCGAAAAAGGAGAGCATCGTCGAGCAGCGCAAGAACGAGCAGTTCTCGGATTTGGTGGAAAAGTGGAAGGAAGAGACCACGATTACGGTGAACGAGGGACTTTGGAAGAAAGTGAGCTTTAAAAAGCAGGGCGTGACCATAAAGGACACGACGACGGCGACGGAGTAGGGCGAGTGGATGATAAAAGAAAATGAGTTATCTTGCGTGGCTGCAGGCCGTGAAAAATAAAGAAGACGGACAAGATACAGAAATCACGAATCTTGTCCGTCTTTTTTGACGCTTTCATTACCTTTATATGTATTCCGCCTTTTCGAAATAATGCATCAAAATGTCCGCGCAGTTCTCGACGCCCAGTTCGCTGGTGTCAAGTATCATGTGGTAATCATTGACATCGCCCCAGGCCTTGCCGGTGTGTTCGTGGTAATACTCGGCGCGCTCCGCGTCGGTGTGCTCCACGAGGGCTTTCGCGTCCTCGTAAGAGAGGTGGTCGGATTCCTCGATGCGGTGGATGCGGAACTCCTTGTCGGCGCAGATGAAGATGTTGAAGACGTTCAACTTGCTTTTTAGGATGTCGGAAGCGCAACGTCCGAGGATGATGCAGGGGCTTTTGGCCAGTTCCTGTATGGCCTCGACTTCCGACTCGTAAGCCTTCTCGCCTAATTTCTGTTCGATGTATGCCTTGTCATATATAGGAATGTCCAGCCTCTCTGAAAGTTCCTGAGCAATCACATGGGTACCGGTACCAAATCTCCTGCTCATGGTAATCACTAGTTTCATTGGTGAAATCTCCCTCCTTCGTAGGTGGCAGGCGTTTTCACCGCCGCGAGGCGGAAATGCTTGCCGTATATGAATAGAACTGCTTGGTCAGGAAGAACCTTGCCAAGTGCTCCTATTATACCACTAAACTGGGAAAAGGAAAAGTGAAAGTTTTGAGAACAGAGTTACTTCGGAATGTAGCAAAAAATGATGGAAATGCGGACGTGGTTGTGATATGATAGCTATACAAAAGCAGAGAGGGAATGGTTGATGAGTATAGATAAAATGATAGAAAGTGAGGAAGTTGAATAATTATGTCATTTACGGGGATTATGTTCCGGCTGCTGGCCGGATACGGGGACAAGAAGAGGGACAAGAAGTTGAAGGCACCAGAGGACGTCACGGCGTTAAAAGACATTGCCTATGCGGGCGGGGGGAAATACAACCTGCTTGACGTGTATTATCCGAAGGGCGCGTCCGGGAAGTTGCCGGTCATCGTCAGCATTCATGGCGGGGGCTATGTTTATGGCACAAAGGAAGTATATTACCATTATGGAATGTATCTGGCGAGTCAGGGATACACGGTCGTGAACTTCAATTATCATCTGGCACCGAAGGCAAAGTTCCCGACGCAGCTTGGGGAAATCAACCAGGTTTTTGTCTGGATGGCGGCCAATGCGGACAAGTTCCACATGGACCTGGAAAACGTGTTCGTGGTCGGCGACTCGGCGGGGGCGCAGCTTAACAGCCATTACGCGGCAATTTATTCAAATCCGGAGTTCGCGGCGAAATTTGATTTCGCGGTACCAAGCAAAATTAAGATTCGGGCGATTGCCCTCAATTGTGGAATGTACGTGATTGGCGAAAACGAGATGAATGAGAAAAATACTTCGGGCATCAATAGTGACGATTTGATGAAAGATTATTTGGGGAAGGAACGGCCCGAGAAGCTTTTGGAGCAGATTGACGTGCTGGGCAATGTTACTTCGTCATTTCCCCCGTCGTTCATTATGACGGCGGAGTATGATTTCCTGAAGGAAAAGGCGGAGCCGATGTATGAGTTTTTAAAGGAGAAGGGCGTTCCCTGCGAGTGGAAGAAGTACGGCGAGGAGGGACAAAAGCATATGGCTCACGTGTTCCACGTCAACATGAACTTGGAAGAGGCAAGGCAGTGCAATCAGGACGAAATCGCGTTTTTTAAAAAATATGAGGTAAAATAGTTACTGGAATAAAGAAATGCGAGATGGGATGAACTGCCGGAATTATTAGAAATACGAGGCAGGATGAATTGCCAGAATTATTAGAAATACGAGGCAGGATGAATTGCCGGAATCATTAAAAATACGAGGTGAGATAAATTGCCGGAGTTACCAGAAGTGGAGATGGTAAGGCGGGTACTGGATCCGCAGCTTGTCGGGAAGTCCATTCGCGCGGTACGGCTGATAACCCCGGGGGTAATCGCCCATCCGGGGGCGGAGGAGTTCGTTGCGGGAGTTGTCGGCAGGCGTGTTGCGGGGATGGAGAGACGGGGGAAGTTTTTACAGATATTACTGTACGACGGCGGACGCATCGTCGTACATTTTCGCATGACGGGATGCCTTCTGCTTGTGGATACGGATTGCCCGCCAGAAAAGCATACACATGTGGTATTTTCGCTGGATGACGGGCGGGAATTACGTTACAGTGACCAGCGTAGGTTCGGGCGGTTGTGGTTTGTTCCGGCTATGGCGAACGTGTCAGGGGAAGACAGAGTTCGCCCGGCGGACGAGGGTGCGACGGGACTTTCAATCACCGGGATGGATAAGTTGGGTTTGGAGCCGTTTGACAAACGCGTGACGTGGAAATATTTGCAGGAAAAACTGGGGAATAGGCGAATTAGCATCAAGGAAGGTTTGCTTGACCAAGGTGTCGTCGCCGGAATCGGCAACATTTATTCAGACGAGATTTTATTCGCGAGCAGAATTTATCCAGGGCAAGAAGCGCGCACGCTTACCGTGGCGCAGTGGAAACGTTTAGCGGTGCAGATTCCGCTTACGATGGAGTACTACATAGAAACGAATGAGATTTCTTTTGAGGATTATGTGAAAGGGAGGGGCAAGGATTACCGCAATACGCCGTATCTCAAGGTATATGGACAGAAAGGCGAGCCGTGTCCCAAATGTGGGACGCCTTTGGAGAGTGCGAGGATTGGCGGTCGCTCTAGTGTATATTGCGTGAAATGTCAAAAGTAAGAGGAGGAATATAAAATGCCGCATATCATACCGATTAACGAGTTGAAAAACATTTCGGGAATTTCTGATATGTGCCATAAGGTGGATGAACCAATTTATATTACCAAAAATGGATATGGCGACATGGTAATTATGAGTATGGAAATATATGAGAGCACTATGCGACAGCTTTCTATGTATCGAGATATTGAAATATCCGAGAAACAGATAGAAAACGGTCAGATAAAAGATGCCAGAATATCTTTGAAAGAAAAGAGGGCAAAATATGGCTTATAAACGGATTGTCACAGAGCGTGCGGATGAATTGTTGGACAATCTTATATATCATTTGCTATATCGGCTGAAAAGTGAGCAGGCTGCCCGGCATTTGCTGGATGGAATTGAAAATGTGTATAAACGTTTGGAGGAAAATCCCTTGTAATTTCCACTTAGTAGAGATGTTTATTTGGCAAGTAAAAATTATCACGAGGCAATTGTACCACAGATGGACTATATTATTATTTTCAGTGTGGAAACAACTAATGTTAATGTGGTTGGTATATTCCATTAGTTAGAGAATTATCAAAGAAAGATATAAAAAGTGGACGAGAGAAGAAGCTTTAGGAAGTATTCCCCGGCCAATCACTTGTTGGTTGACCGGGGAAATTTTAATTTGTCTTTTCTTTTATGGTGACGTCTCCGTCATTGGCTTGGATTTGAATTTGGTTTGCCTTGCCGGAAGCGTTTTGGTAATGAGTGTGGCTGCCATCGTCGGCATCTGGCGGCAGTTCGTCGCCGAGCAACACAAGCGTCCCGTAATCCACGCCGACCTCATAGTCATACATGTCGGCCGCGCCGGGCAGCGTAAGGGTAATGTCCCCATATTCGGCGGTGCAATCAAGCGTGCCCAGTGATTTCGCGTCCAGGTTCAGCGTGCTATTGTTCAAGGCGAACTTGGTGTCTTTGCAAGAAAGGTTTGTGAAATTGCAGGTTCCATAGCTGTCAGATACGGAAAGGCCGTCTGCTTTCAGATTCGCGGCCGTAATTTTGCCCTCGTCCATTTCTAGCATGAGCGTGTCACTTTCAAGCTTGTCGATTTCGATTTTTCCCTCTGAATTTTCCAAAAGCATGTTCCCGGCGGTCAGGGAAAGCCCTAAAATCGAAAGTTCTCCCGAATGCCGGATGGAAATGTCATCAAAGTCGGCATCCTGCGGAACGTATAGTGTGATTTTATTTTTCTCGCGCGGATGTATAAAAAAACTAAGGTTCACCACCATGATGGAATTCAAAGGTTTTCGCGAGAGCGTCAGGGTCTGGCCTTCCACCTTATACTCAAGTTCGTCTAAGTCCGCGTCCAGTGCGTATTCCAGATAAAAATGTTCGTCCCCGGAGGGCTTTATCACGAAGTCGGCAGAAGCGGCGATGGAATCCAGTTGGACGTCCAGTCTCGTGACGGTTTCCAACTTTGTCTTGGGGAGAATGTTTTGCTCGGCGACGGCGGTCGAAGAGATGCCGTCCTTCGTGATTTTTACGCCGGGAAAACCGCCGAACAAGATGCCGGTCATCATCAGGACGAGGCCGGCGACGATGAGCATCGAGCTGACAATCAATAATTGTTTCGTATTTTTCTTTTTGTCTTTTTTCATGATGCGTTCCTCCCTGATTCCTTTAGTTCGTCATGGTCGTTTGTCGGTTTCTTTTTCGTCACGATGCGGCCGAGCAGTTGTGAAAAGCGGGCGATCAGCCAACCGGCGAAGCAATAAAAGGCATGGGAGGCAATCAGCCCGACTCCGATGAAAATCAGTCCGATGCCAAACGTGGCCAGTCCGTTGGCAAAGTTTGAGAAAATCAAGGCGACTCCTCCGCCCGTCGCGATGATGCCGCTTGCCAACAAGGAAACCGCGAACAAGAAAGCGCACAAGACGCACATGAAAATGACAAGGACGAGCATCAGTACCAAAAGGAGCAGCACCGCAATCAAGGGCAGGGCGATCGGGGCGGCACAGATGCCCAAAATGCCGACCCATACGGCGGAGATCCCCCGCTTGACCGTGTTTGGCGGGTCGGTCACGTTTTTAGCCGCCAAAGACGTAATCAGTTCCTTGGCCGCCTCCTTGGGAGAGCCGAGGTCTTGGATTGCTTGTTTTTCATTTTCCGGGCCGGCTTCGGCGAAATATTCTTCAAAATACTCTAGTGCGCGGTCGAAATCTTCTTTCGGCAGTCGGCGCAGGCTGTGGGAAAGTGTTTTCATATATTCATTTTTAGTCATCAGTAATCCCTCCTTCACTATGCATGGTTGGCGAGGCGGTTTCGAGTTTGGTATCGGCATGACCGCCTTGTATAATTCCATCGATTTGTGTCGCGTAGCGCTCCCATTCTCCCAGTAGCTCGCCTAGATAAGCGCGGCCACCCTCCGTGACAACGTAATACCTGCGGTTTCGTCCTTGGTACTGTTGGTCGTAGGTTTTCAGGTGTCCTCCTTCTTGTAACCGTTTTAAAATCGGGTAGAGAGAGGAGTCCTTCATGGGGGCGACCTGCTTGATGCGTTGGCTAATCTGGTAGCCGTACGCGTCGCTTTCGGCGATGATGGAGAGTACCAGCATGTCGAGCATCGGCGCGGTCAAAGGAAATGTCATGTCATCAGTCCTTTCTTTTGAAGTATATGCCTTACAAATATATATTATATAGAATATAATATAAAATGTCAATATATATATAGAAATTTCGCATAAATAATTTTAAAGAGGGAGGAAGAAGTGGCATGTTCGGTTCCCATGACGTTTGATCTTTATAATGCAAAAAGAAATCGACGGAGCGTTCAAGCTTTGCCGATTTCTTTTTGTGAATCATTGTAAGACACGTAATTATAAATGCTTCGTCACTGTCGCGGTAGGTCGCGAAGAGGAATCATGATTCTGTTTTCGCCTTATTGTTTTCTGCCGTCATTCGTCTTTTGTATTTAAGAATCGTGACAATTTCCAGTATGATTATGAGGATTGCCAGAGCCGCGTCGAGTCCGCAAGCCAGTTTTACCCACGTCGGTGTCGTTCCCACGCCGCCGTTTTCGTAGGCACGGCTGTTTACCACCGTGTACATGATATTTTTGGCGGCGGTGCGCATTGCTTGTACGCCCGTCGCGTCCTGCACCCTTACATGCGCCTCTTCGACATCGTATGCGACCAGGCAGCCGTCATTTCCATTACGGATTTGTTGGTCGGCATTCTGGTAGCCGTACATTCCGAAGTAGTCGGTGATGACCATGCCGCGAAATCCCCATTCATCGCGTAGGACGGTGTTAAGAAGCGCGTCGGTCGAACCTGCTGCCACCGGCCCGATATAGTTGAGTGCCGTCATGACCGCGAACGCGCCGCCTTCCTTGACCGCGATTTCAAATGGTTTCAGGTAAATTTCCCGGATGGCCTGTTCATTTGTCCAAGTGCAGAGCATGCTCAGGCGGTTGCTTTCCTGGTCGTTGAGGGCGAAATGCTTGATGAACGCATATATGCCTTGATCTTTCGCTCCGGCGACGGCCTTTGCGGCAAGTTTGCCGGACAACAGTCCGTCTTCTGAATAATATTCGAAATTGCGGCCGCCAAAAGCCGAGCGGTGCATGTTCATGGCTGGTGCGTACCAGCCGTCCACATTAAGCTCTGCCGCCATGGTGCCCATCTGGTTCCCATATTCATAGGCCAGATCTTCGTTCCAGGTATTGGCGAGGATGACCGCTGGTGGGAATCCAATGGTTGCCTCCCCGGTAAAGCTGTTATTGATGGCGACCGGACCGTCACATTCCGTCGTGGCAATTTTTCCGACCGAGTCAATGGCTTGTGTCTGATATCCGGCAAGACTGATCAAGGTATCCATTTCTTTGACGCTCAATTGGTCTAACAAATCTTCCCATAAGGGGTCATCGTATTCTTTGCCGCGCAAATCTGCTAGTTTCACACCGTTTTTAGCACCGGTGATCGGCACGACGGCATTTGTGTCCGCTTCGTCTGTCGCGTCATAGTTTACATTACTTATAAATTGCTCTTTCAGGTCGGGAGCCATTGTCAGTGAATCAGGAGCCTGCGTTGCCGCATCGTAATTGGCAAAGCCGTCAGCGCGGGAGAGGAAGACCTCCACACCGTCATCCGCGTTGGAAAATTGGTTAACGGCCGCTACGTCATCACCGGTGCGGGCGTTTCTTTCGTCATAAACAATCGTGCTTTCCACGGTATAGACTTGTGAGTCTATGATGTCGTGGGAGTTTTCATTAATGCTAATAACATATTCCCCTTCTTCAAGTACATAGCATCCATGTTCGTATTCGTCATAGGACACCATGTCCTCTACGCAAAAGGAAATTGTCAACGTTTGCGAATCCCCGGGTTCGAGCAGATCTGTTTTGTCAAAGGCAATCAGATTGGCACTGGCCTTTTCAATGCCGCCGTTGGTATAAGGCGGATTGTAATAAACCTCTACCACGTCCTTGCCTGCCACGTCGCCAGTGTTGGTGACGGTGACGTCGAACGACAAAGTGTCATCTGCCTCATGTATTTCGCCCATTTCCTGCGAGAATGTCGTATAGGACAAGCCATAACCGAAAGGATATTGTACGGTCGCGTCATAATCAATGAAGCCTTCTGCGGCGGCTGTCTCATAATAGCGGTAGCCGACGTAAATGCCTTCGACGTAATTGACGAAGGATGCCCGGGTGGCATTGACAAAGGTTCCATAATAATAGTAGGCATTGTTGTGTTCAGACATATTGTCATAAACAAACGAACCAAAATTATTGTAAGAAGGAGCCGCCTTCAAATCGTAAACAAAGGTATCCGTCGTCTTGGCGGACGGGTTGACGGTTCCGTTTAATATATTTCCCAAGGCATCGAAGCCGCATTGTCCGGCTCCCGGGCACCAGAGAACTCCTTTGATTTGTGGATGTTCATCGACCCAGCCCAGTTCCAGCGTGTTAGAGCCATTGTAAATGACTATGACGGTTTCAAATTGGTCGCAGACCATGTCGACCATTTTTTCCTCGGTCTGGCTTAGTTGCAAATAGTGTTCTCCCGGATTGAAATCGTTATATTCCATGGAATTGTTGAGATAATAGCCGGGAATGTCACAAGTGCCGGCCATCATGTTTTCCTGCGTGCGGCTGCCGTCGAAAAAGCTGGTCATGTCGTAGGGCAGATCCACGCCCTCGCCGCCGTCACGGGATAAGACGATCAATGCGGTATCGGAAAATGCTTTGGCATTGTCAAGCATCTCCTCGTCATAGCTGTCCGTTGTCGGTTCTGGCAGGGACCAGTCCGGACACACCGCATTGACGCTTGGACGCGCGTCGCGGAATGCCGTATAAAAATCACTTAACTCGGTATTGAGTTCAAATCCGGCATTTGTAAGGCCGTCTAACAAGGTGACTTTTGGATATACGTCACTTAAGGCACCACTGCCGATACCGGCATAGATGGGGTTGGTGGAAGACCAGCCAAAGACGTTTAATTTCTTCGTATTGGTAAGCGGCAAAGTATTTTCTTCATTTTTTAGAAGGACGATGCCTTCCTCTTCTATGCGTTCGCATAAGTCTTTGGCGTTTGACACGGTTTCTTCGGCAAGTACATGCCCCTCGTTTTCGCCGGAAGCATTTTTGGTCGTGGCCAGTGTCAGCATGGTTGACATCGGGCCGAAGCATATTAGGTTGACGACGACTACCACGGCAAGCAACATCGCGATAAGGCTCTGGGCACGAACCAATTTGCGCCGTGGCACGGCCAACCGCCTCACGGCAATGATGACGAGGATTGCGGCGATGAGAAGAACCGCCAGGGCAATCAAATACGGTTTGCAATTGTTGATGACATTCATGACATCAGACATGTTAATTTGAATCATAACGTTTCATCCTCCTTTATAAGCACTTTGTGCTTGTGTTTTATGCACTTACTTTAGCAGAAAGAGGATGAAATTACGGAATTTGTCCTAAACGGTAGTTGTCATGTCCTAAACCGGTGGCAGAGGCAGCATGATGTTGACGTTGAAAATTTCATCATCCGCATCCACGGCCAGGGTGCCGCCATAGCGTGTTGCCAAAAGTTGTAGGCTTTTCATGCCAAAACCATGGTAGTGGGTATCTTTTTTGGTCGTGACGGGAAGTCCGTTTTCCATTGTTACTGGATGATGGTAATAATTTTCCGTATGGATGATGAGCATGTTTCCTGCCATGGATATGGTCAACCCGATGCTTCTTTTTTCTGGCTCGTCCAGTTCTAACACGCTTTCGATTGCATTATCAAGAAGGTTTCCGAGCATCGCATACAAATCCGTGTCACTGATAAAGGAGAGCCGCGTGCCGTCTGCCATGTAGGTCAGTTGGATTTGGTGATTTTCGCAATAGAGACTCTTCTCTGTTAGAATGGTGTCGAGCACGGGATTTCCGGTTTTAGCCACCGCATCGTAAATGAGTACGGCCGATTCGATTTCCTTTAGGGCGGATTGAGAATTCGGGTCATGGATATTGCGTCTGAGGGCGGCCACCTGGTGCTTTAAATCGTGACATTTCAAATTGATTGTATTGATGGTTTCTTCGGAAATGCGTCGGTGCTTTTCCTGATTATGGATCAATTGCCGAGTGATTTCCAGAGATTGGGCAAGCCGTGACTGCTGATGGAGCCCGGTCTGGATAAAAAGGGAAAATATGCAGCCAATGATTGCATAGAACGAAAATAGCACGTGTGCCAAAATATTATTTTCCATCGGTACGAAATAGGCTACGCAATAATTGAGTACCACCACCAAAATCATCATGATTACGATAAAGAACACGAGAAAACGGTTATCCACGCCATAAAGTCCTTCTTTTTTCATGTGTTTCCCAAAGAGCAGGTGTATCAGGAGGTAGACTCCGATATAAGCAGCGAGATAGACTGGAAGATGGCAAGTGCTTGTAAAAAGAGCGGCATGTGAATCTGTTCCGCCGCCAAGAGGGAAATCATTAAGTGAATGGTTGGAAAAAAAGAGAAACCATAGGCCGGGCAGGTAAAACATGATTAGAGAGGCGATGCTGTTTGCAATATGCTGCGTGGCATATGCCGCCGCTCCGCGGTAGAGGGCCTCTTGCGGGGAACATTTGAACACGAAAGAAATTCCGGCAACGGAAAGGGAAAATAAGAGGAAATATTTTATCATTTCCGTTAGTCCGCCTGAAGTTGGCGACCAGAAATAAGCCACGAAAAATAAAAGCGCGAATGTCAAAGACAAACGTGAGGTCCAGTGGCTTTTCTTTGGCAACCAGTAAACGAAAATCCATTCCGCCGCCAAAATTTCCCAGAGAAACTTTGCCTGGGAATATAAGAACGCGTCAGATTGTATCCATTCCAACATAAAAATCCCCTCTTGTTATGAGTACTTAGAGTCCATGTTTTGGACGCTTATGAGTACTATGCCAGAAAATTGGTTAGTTCCCGCATAAATCCCGCTCGTCTGGCACGGCTGATTTGCAGAGGCGTATCACCAATCACGACCGTGTAATCTTGTACGGAAGTGACATGCCTTGGATTGATGAGATAACAGTTATTGCAGCGCATGAAATGATAAGGTGCAAGCTGTTTTTCTACGGTGTTCATCGTGGCCCGCGTGACATAGGCACCCTCTTCGGTATGCCATGTCATCTGGTGTCCGTGTACTTCGATGTAGCGTATTTTGGAGACGGCCACCCGTACAAGTCCGTCTCCAATCTTCAGTGTTAGCATCGTGTCACAAAAACGTTGGACGTGGCGGAGTGCTTTTTTGAGCTTCATGGCAAAAGGGTAGTAGCTGAGTGGTTTTAAAATATAATCCAATGCTCCCACATTATAACCGTTGAGGGCATATTGTGCCATGTTGGTCACGAAAATCAAGGGCACGTCCGCGTCCAGATTTCGTAAGTCTGCCGCCGTCTCCATGCCGTTCATCCCCGGCATCTCGATGTCCATGAATACGAGGTCGAAACCGTCCGAGTAATGTTCTAGAAAATCATACGGTCTGGCATAGAATGAAATTTGAAATTGTTCCTTATTTTCGGAAGCATAGCGGTTTAACAAGTTCTCCAATAAAGTCTGGTCTTCCGCGTTATCTTCCACAATTGCGACTCGTAACATGTTGTTACTCCAATCTTCGTGCCCGCTCCTTGACCTGCTTCCATTGCGTGTCTGAGAGCATTGCAGGGCGTTCCATCTGTAGGAGCGGCTGTAAATCCATTTTAAATTCCGCTTGTGCCTTTCCAGCGGCGTCAAATAGAGACATTGGCTCCTCGCTTGTCTGCGACATGACGTTTTCGTAACTTGAAAATGCGTGGTCATGGTCAAACAGCGGACAAAATCCGGTAATCCTGCCGGAAGCATGCTCCATCAAAAAGCCCCAGTTTTGTTCGTGACGGTCATTGTTGTTTAATAGGTAGTCGGCTATCTGCATTTGAAGATAAAATTTATGGTCAAGTTTTATCGCCTCTTCATAAGGATTAAGCCCATAATGGCTACAAAATAGGGTGAATTCTTCGAACGTGACCAGCGCGGTTTCCTCGGAGGTAAATAGTTTGGAATTTACGATGCATTCCCCGACACCTTGCAGCCATTCTTTCCGTTCCGGGCTTAGATAGGCATCCGTTTCTTCCTCCGTGGAAATGAAATACGCAATATGGGGAATTCGCAGTGCATCTAATATTTGCGAGGCAGGAATTTCGTATTTTCCAACTTTGTGGAGATAAAGGTTGTCATTTTTTCGAATCCAGCCTTTGGCACTTGCCCCCATCGTTGTAAGCTCCGGGGTACGTATTTTTTCATGCCAATTCGCATCATGAACATTCGTTTCTTGACGGAAATGAATGTTTTGACCGGACAAGGAAAGCTCTGCAACAAAGAAAGACAAGGGATTGTGGAACAAATTCACGTTGTCCCAGCGCGCTTTATCTTGTTCTTGCTTAATCCAATAACCGTCCTCCAAACTTAACCCTCGACAAGCCTTGCATACCTCGTAGCGGTTCGTTTGGGAAAGCCGCAGCGAATTTAAAATTTCCTTGGCATAACTGCGCCCGATGGATAGGGTGCGGTTTGATGCCCATTCAATAAAATCAACGAAGGTCAAGCGTTCCTTGCGGAGTCCGAAAGGGAGCCGGTCAAAATCAAGTATCTGACAAGTCCCGGTATCTTGTATTTGTAAAATTGGTTCGTCTTTTAAAAGAAGTAACATGGGCGGCCTCCGCTTGGTGATTTACAGTTGGATTTATATGATTTACTTTTCAGGTAATTTGATATTGCTCCAATCAGATACGTTACATTTGCCATATTCGTTGTTACCTATGGCAATGATTGTGCCGTCGTCTTTTAATCCGATAGTATAAAAACTGCCAGCAGAAATAGCAACGATATCATTCCATTCGGATACATTGCATTCACCATATTTATTGTCGCCCGTGGCAATAACAGTACCGTCTTTTTTTAAGCCGATAGTATGGGAAAATCCGGCAGAAACGGCAACGATATCGTTCCATTCAGTCACATCACATTCACCATAGCGATTGTTACCCGTGGCAACGATGGTACCATCCTTTTTCAACCCGACAGTATAAAAGCCTCCGGCAGAAATAGCAATAATATCATTCCATTCGGATACATTACATTGACCATAGTCATTGCTACCGATAGCAATGACCGTACCGTCATCTTTTAATCCGACAGTATGCTCGCCACCAGCAGAGATGGCAACAATATCATTCCATTCGGACACATTACATTGACCGTAGCTATCGCCACCAGTGGCAACAACCGTACCGTCTTTTTTTAGTCCGATAGTGAAAAAGTTTTTAGCGGAAATAGCAACAATATTATTCCAATCAGACACAGCACATTGTTTGTCGTTATTATTGCCGACAGCAATGACTGTACCATCTTTTTTTAATCCGACAGAATGTCCAATGCCGGCAGAAACGGCAACGATATCATTCCATTCGGATACATTACATTGACCACGATCATCGTTGCCCATAGCAATGACTGTGCCATCCGTTTTTAGACCGAGTGTATGCCATGAACCTGCATAAATTATTTCTCTATTTGCAATTTTTTCCCATAAGTTTGTAATTTGTGTTTTTGCATCGCCATAATCCTCCAAATCACGAAAAGTAGCCAAGGCTTTTAGATAATCACCATTCTTTGCAAGCTCCAAGGCCTCCGCATATTGCATTTCACGTTTGGCATTCCGGGCTTTTTCGGCACGGTCGCTGGCATCCTTGTATTCCCCAAGAAGTGTAAAAGCGTCTATCGCGTCATCATACTGACCATTTTCAAATAGAGCCTCGGCATTTTGGTAGGCATCGCGATTTTGTATTTCCGGAATAATTACCTGGGTTGCCAAAAGTGCGATAACTATCACCAATGCCGCCGCTGTCCCTATAAAAATGCCAAGTATTTTGTATCGCTTTTTCTTTTGGGCAGTTTCTTTTTCAAAAGCTTTTTCTTGCACGATGCGATTCTGACATGCGACAATTCTTTCGGTACTGTCTCGAAAGTATCCAAGTTCTGTAAAAAGGGCTATCGCCTTTTCAAGGGCGTTTTCCGTGCCTTTATTTTGCAGGGCGAGAGCTTGCTGATATTTCTCTTCTTGCAGGCGCAGGTTTTTCTTTTGGGTCAATATTTCCACATTTAACGCTTTGGCAAGAGGGGAATATTCTCTCTTACAGTTGTAACAAGCTCCGTTTTCCACTAAATTGATTGCCCCGCAAGTGCAATAGAAGAATGGTTCAATGATTTCTGGAACATAGGTACAGTTGCCGCCCACTTCGATGGAATACTGCTTTTGTAATTCTTCGTCTGGGAAAACCGTTTTTAATTCCTTTCGCTTCTCTATTGGTAAAGGTTCCCACTCTTGTTCATTTTTATTTTCCCAGATTACGCCGTTGGCAAATACCGCTTGCGTGACTGAAACCAGGATTTTCCTAGTGGTCTTATCTTCCAGTGGGATAGCAGTCTGCGTGCCAAAATCTTTTCCGGTCTCCATGTTTAAATCAAGATAGGAAAAATCAGCTATACCCTTTAGTTCCGCTCCGCTAGGGTCAAAGGCTTTAATGGAAACCTTGCAGGCAATGAGAGTGTCTTTTTTTAAATTGCGAAGCTTTAATTGAACTAATACGCTATCGTTTTGATTGTCTTTTAGCAAAGCACCGGCGGCAATCAAAATCGGGGAACCACTCTGATAAAGATACGTAGGTAAAAAATAAAGATGTGTAAATCTTTCGTTCATAATAGTTTTACCCCCTTACAAATTTGGCAATGTACCGTTCACATCGGAAGAACTTGCGTTGGAAGCATTTCCATTGGAAACGGAGTTCTTTGTTAGCTGTTCAGCCAGTTCTTTTAATTGTGTTTCATTCAGGCCTTTCTCACCTCGGTCTGGCAAAGCGATGACCATCATCCAACCAACGATTCCTAAAAAGAAGCACCACCAGAAATAACCGGTATAACCTTTTTCCACGGCGATGGAAGCAAATTTTGGAGCGACGATTACATTAAAGACAAGCATGATGAAGAAAAATAAAATAGCCATAATAACCTCCTTCTTTTGTAAAAAATATAGTGTTTGATAGTTGTCTATGTCAAAAATTTTACCATAGGCAATCTTTCCTTGTCAATGTTTACGGTTCGAATTTGCTTCGTGTGGGATTGTAATTTTAAAAGGAATTCGTTATACTAAGGTCATGAAACATGAATTTGTGATTTGTCAAGAGGGCGTTATGGAAAAAATGATAACGATTGTGACATATGGCAGAAGAGGGAGAACGTAATGTATAAGATTTTATTGGTGGAGGATGACCCGGTGATTGCGACGCAGGTGCAAAGGCATTTGCAGCAGTGGGATTACGAGGTTGCTTGTGTGGAGAATTTTAAGTGCGTGCTGGAAACATTTACAACGTATCGGCCGCACCTGGTGATTCTGGACATCCTCCTTCCCTATTATAATGGATTTTACTGGTGCACGCAGATTCGAAAGGAGCACGACGTGCCGATTCTGTTTTTATCCTCCGCTTGTGACAACATGAACATCGTGATGGCGGTGAACATGGGTGGGGATGATTTTGTGGAGAAACCGTTTGATTTGAACGTTTTGACGGCAAAGATACAGGCACTTTTGCGCAGGAGCTATGAATTTTCGGGAGGCAGAAATAGCCAGGCGTGTCGGGGCGTGATCTTGCATTTGGATGATGCTACCGTGGAGCATGAGGGGAAAAGGATCGACCTGACGAAAAATGAGTTTAAAATCCTGCAGATGTTGATGGAGCAAGAGGGCAGAATCGTGAAGCGGGAACAGATTATGGAACGGCTGTGGGAAAGCGACGAGTTCGTGGATGATAACACGTTGACGGTAAATATGACTCGCCTGCGCCGGAAACTGGAGGAAATCGGCGCGTGCGACCGAATCAAAACAAAGAAGGGAATCGGGTATTTGCTGTCATGAGTGAGGAACTTTTGAATAAAAAAAAGCAAACGCCATATTTGAAAACGATTCAGATGAGACATGCGATTTGGCTGAAGGGAGCCGTCTGGCATCTTGCATTATATGGTTGCATTGTCGGCATTTTTACATTGGTTCTTTATTTGTATGGCGTGCTGGAGGATGCAATTTTGTATGCCGCGGGTTTGTCGGGGTGTTTCATGTTGCTTGTGTTTGCCATTTGCTTTTTCAGACATGCCGGGCACGTACAAAAGGCGAGGCAGGCCTTGGAGGCATTGCCGAATGAATTCAAAGAATTTCCAACCGCGTCGACCGATTTGGAGCGAATGTACGAGGAAAAATTAAAACAGCTTTCCGTTCTGATCGGGCAGATGGAAAATGAAACACGCATCAGTCGGCAGGAGATGATGGATTACTACGGTCTCTGGGTGCATCAAATCAAAACGCCGATTGCGGCGATGCACGTATTGACGCAGTCATTGGAAGAGACGATATTGCTTGTGGGAAACGGGGAATTGGAGAAAGAGGCTTTTGTCAGAGAGCAAGTGGCGGAAGAATCGGAAAAGCTTTTTCGCGAGATGAAAATGGAGTTATTTAAGACGGAGCGGTATGTGGAGATGGTGCTTTCCTATTTGCGGGCCGAAGGGATGGGGCATGACTTGCTTTTGAAGGAATATTCGCTGGATTCTATCATAAAGCAGGCGGTAAAAAAGTACTCCTCGCTGTTTATTTCGAAACAGATTCATCTGGATTACCGGGAATGTCGAAGCCAGGTACTGACGGACGAAAAGTGGCTGCTCTTCGTGTTGGAACAAGTATTGTCAAACGCATTGAAATACACACCCAGGGGCGGGAAGATTGTGATTTACCAGGAGGGCGAGGGAGAAAGGCGTCTGGTTATTCAGGATAATGGGATTGGAATTTCGGCAGAAGACTTGCCACGCATCTTTGAAAAAGGATTTACGGGCTTTAATGGCCGGCAGGATAAAAAGTCGACGGGAATCGGCCTTTATCTTTGCAAGAAGGTCTGTGATAAGCTGGGACATGTCCTTGTCGTGGAATCAAAAGAAGGGACGGGAACCTGCGTATATTTTTGTGAGCGAGCCGTGAAAAGTCCAGAAGAACAGACTTTACAAGGCAGGAGGCTTCTATTACAATAGTATGTAGAAACCGATAATTTGCTGCAGTTGATAGGTCTTGGAGCCATGAAAGGGGAGGATTTGCATGTTGGAGAAAAATGATTTTATTGTGCTGAAGGACATGGTGGCATCCGTTGTGGATGAGCGCATGGAACGTCTGGAAGCCAAGATGGATGAGCGCGTGGAACGTCTGGAAGCCAAGATGGATGAGCGTTTGGAATGTCTGGAAAACAAGATGAATAATCGTTTGGAGCAGTCGGAAAACTTCGTCTTAGAGGAGATTGACCGTACGAGGGACATTTTGGAAAGACGGATAGGAAGAGTTGAAAAGAGCGTGGATGAGATAAAACAATATTATCAAGCGGTGAAACTGGAAAATGAAAATCTTGCCATGGTTCAAAAGCAAGTGAATGACTTGACAAAACGAGTGGAAAAGCTGGAAGAAAAATCGGCATAGGTAGAGAAAGCGAGCGAGGAGAAAATCCTCGCTCTTTTTTGTTTTATAGGAAACTTCGTTTCCTATAAAACAAAACCCTCCGAGGGATGCGCACTTCGCGCTTAAGGAAAATGGCTGCTGACGCAGCCGCGCTCCAGCGCGAGAGTCCGGCAAGCCGGACTCTTTGTTCTTACATTTTTGTAAGGATTCTGTAAGCCAAGTCGATGGAAATATGCTTGTTTGTGGTATTATAATGAAGACACGAACGATGGAAAATGAAAACACATTGTCCTCCTATGCGGCGGCAGGTCGCGCGGAGGATGGGGGGAATCGTTCGAAGTCATCAAAAGAAAGGCGGCAAGGAAATATGACGGTATTGGAAGTACAGAATGTGAAAAAGATTTATACGACCAGAAATGGCGGCAATCAGGTAGAGGCACTGAAAGATGTGAATTTTTCGGTGGAGACGGGGGAGTTCGTGGCCATCATGGGGGAGTCCGGTTCGGGCAAGACGACCTTGCTCAATATCTTGGCGGCGTTGGATAAGCCGACCGGAGGCAGGGTGCGCCTTAACGGGCAGGACTTGTCCCAGGTGAAGGACAAGGAGATGGCGGCGTTTCGCCGGGAAAATCTGGGGTTTGTCTTTCAGGATTTCAATCTATTGGATACATTTTCTTTGGAGGATAATATTTATCTGCCGCTTGTGCTGGCGGGGCAGAAGCACGTTGTGATGGCCAAGCGGCTCTGGCCGATTGCGCAAGAACTTGGCATTACTTCACTTTTGAAAAAGTATCCGTACGAGGTGTCTGGAGGACAGAAGCAGCGGGCGGCGGTGGCGAGGGCATTGATTACGAAGCCGCAAATCATCCTCGCCGACGAGCCGACCGGGGCACTTGATTCCAAGGCATCCGATGAACTCATGCGCATTTTCGGCCAAATCAACCAGGAGGGACAGACGATTTTGATGGTGACACACAGTGTCAAGGCGGCCAGTCATGCCGGGCGCGTGTTGTTTATCAAGGACGGAGAGGTCTTTCACCAGATTTATCGGGGAAATCAAAGTGACGAGGAAATGTATCAGAAGATTTCTGCGTCACTGACCGTTTTGATGACGGGAGGTGAGCAGTAGATGAGGATGGAATTTGAGGAGAATATAGATGCAAAAAGCGGCCGGCCGGGCGAGGAATATAATATGCACGCACATCGTTTCAACCTAGGCTTTTATATGAAATTGGCTGCCACGAACCTATACAAAAATGGCAAGGCATATATTCCGTATTTGCTCACCTGCATTTTCACGATTTTGATGTATTACGTGATGGGCGCGATTGCAAGGAATGAAGGCTTACAAGAAATGCGGGGGGCCGAAACGATGCGCTCCGTCATGCAAGTTGCCATGATCATAACGGGAATTTTTGCGACTATTTTTCTGTTGTATACAAATAGCATCCTGATCAAGCAACGAAAAAAAGAATTGGGACTGTACCATGTGCTGGGGCTCGACAAAGGAAATTTGGCACGCATGCTGGCGTGGGAAAGCGTATATACGGCCGTGGTGAGCCTGGTCGCCGGGATACTGGGAGGCATCGTGCTGGGAAAACTGATGTTTCTGGTTCTTTTAAAAATGATTCAAATCCCGGTGCCGCTTGCATTTTCGATTGAAATGAGTGCCGTCGTGGAGAGCGTGGAGTTGTTTGTCGGTATTTTCTTCCTATCTTTTTTGTGGAACGTATGGCAGGTGGGGCGGACGAATCCCATTGAGCTGCTGCACGGGAGCCAGGAAGGGGAGCGGGAGCCAAAAACCAAGCTATTGGCGACGGCAATCGGCATATTGACGTTGGGATTTGGTTATTATATCGCGCAAGTTACGGACAATCCGCTGTCAGCCGTATCAAACGTATTTTTTGCGGTCATATTGGTGATTATCGGCACTTATGCCATTTTCATGGCGGGCAGCATCGCCTTGTTGAAATGTTTGAAAAAATGGAAGAATTACTATTACCAGACCAAACACTTTACGAACGTGGCGGGAATGTTGTATCGTATGAAGCAAAATGCTGTGGGACTGGCCAATATCTGTATCATGAGCTGCGCCGTGCTGTCGCTGATTTCTGTCACATTGTCTTTATATTTGGGCGCGGAGGACATTTTGCAGACGAGATATCCGAGAGACTATACGGGATATGTCTATCAGGCGGAGGAGGAGCGGGTGGAGCTAGAACAACAGATTGTCAAAGAGGAGGCAGAACGAGCGGGAGTCGAGATTGCAAATCGCGTATCTTGTCATATTGGAAGCATCACGACGTTGCGTGATGAAAATCATTTATTAGGCGAATTGGATGATTCGCAGCCCAATTTGGATAGCATATATGGCGTTTACGTGATTCCGATAGAGGATTATAATAAGGCGGAGGGAAAAAGTGAGTCTTTGGAAACGGACGAGGTGTTGCTATATTTGCCAGAGGGGTCTTTTTCGCAGGAAACACTTTGGATTGGAGAGACAGAATGGAAGGTAAAGGAAAAGCTTGAGACGTTTTCATTGGAAAAGATGAGCGAGGGAATGGGTCTGAAAATGATTTGGCTGGTCATGGACAGCAAGGACACGATTGCAAGTCTCGCTGCGCAATACGGCAGATTGTGGAGTGACAGTTTCTTTTACAAGGACACGTTTGACCTTGTAGGGGATGCGAAAGCCCGTGAAAGTGCATGGCAGTCCATTAGCCAAAGGCTTTCCGGGGAATTGGGAAACGTAAGTTCCTATTGGCAGGAAGAGCGCAGGGAAAGCTACTATATCAGTAATGGCGGATATTTGTTTGTGGGAGTGTTCGTGGGAACTTTATTTCTGGTGGGAATGGTTTTGATTATTTATTACAAGCAGATTTCGGAAGGGTATGATGACAAGGCGCGTTACCAGATTATGAAGAAGGTGGGAATGAACCGCCGGGAAATCAAAAGTACGATTCACAGCCAGGTGCTGACACTATTCTTTTTGCCGCTCGGCATGGCGATTTTGCATATCGCGTTCGCCTTTCGGATGTTTGGCCAGGTGCTTAAGGCGTTCTCGCTATCTAACACGATGCTGGAATTTTACTGCACGGCCGGGACGGCAGCCGTATTTACCTTGTTCTATATTGGGGTGTTTTTCCTTACCTCAAGAGAATATTATCGGATTGTCCGTTGACAAATGGCTGAAATATAGATTGAAAAAAGTTTGATAAAGTGTCTTTGTGAAATGGATGCGCCGCGCGAATATGGTTTCGCGCGGCACTTTCACGCGTTCTTTTGCAGATGTTTGTAGACATTGTCACCTGAGAATTGTCGTCCGGGAAAATACATGTATACAATTTCTGCGTAAGATGTCGATATTTTCTTAGTTTCCCCATTGCAAGACGGAGTAGAATAGTGTTATAATCATGTAATCGAGTGTGAATGATTATTAAGTAGGTGACGGATTTGAAGAACAAGATTAAGCGTTTTGCGAATGGAGATTTCCACGCTTCCCAGCCGGACATC
Source organism: uncultured Faecalicatena sp. (assembly GCA_948468385.1). Lineage (GTDB taxonomy): Bacteria > Bacillota > Clostridia > Lachnospirales > Lachnospiraceae > Schaedlerella. The sequence goes on from CAOKHZ010000005.1 coordinate 42,902, forward strand.
ATTTTTCCGGAGACGCACATCATCATGCGTGTCGGTGAGGGAGAGAAGTATCAGGGGAACTTTTCCTTACAAAATGAATCAGAGGGTACGATTCGGGGGCTTGTTTATCCCTCTTCTTTTCGTGTGCATTGTGACGAGCAGGGGTTTGACGGCAATCCGGTGAACATTTCTTATACATATGACGGAACCGGGCTGGTTCCGGGGCATGTCGAGCAGGGGAAGTTCACGATTGTATGTAACGGGGGGGAATATGACGTTTCGTTTACGGCGATCATCGAGAAGCCTTACGTCATGACCCGTTATGGAAAAGTGCAGAGCCTGGAGGATTTTAAGAAACTGACGTATCGCGACTCGATGGAGGCGGAGAAGTTGTTCCGCTCGCGGGACTTTTATACGATTTTGAAGTACGAGGACAAGCGGATTCAGGCTCTTTATGACAACATGCGCAAGTGGGAGCTGGACCAGCAGGCGATGGAAGAATTCCTGGTCGGCTGCAAACAGAAGGAAAAGATTTTTCTTACACTTGACGAGGAGAGCAGGGCATTTTCTTCCCTTCCGGAGATGCGAAAAGAGATTTTGACAATTAAGAAGAATACGTGGGGCTACCTTTCCATCGACGTGCGGGTGGAGGGAGATTTCCTGCGCGTGGATCGTTCCCGTCTCATTTCGGACGAGTTCATTGGTAATTCGTGCAGGCTGGAGTACTTTATCAGCCAGGAGCATTTGCATAAGGGGAATAATTTCGGGCAAATCATCCTTGAGACGCCGTATGAGGTTTTGCGTTATGAGGTCATCGTTGAGAAAGAGTCGGATTATGACGAGGAGCACCGGGAAGGGACGCTTTTGTTCGCCTCCATTTTGAAATCTTATCTGGAATACGAGGCGGGCAGGGTGGACGTCAATACGTGGACGGAGGAAACGTTAAAAAAGATTTCCAAGCTGCGTGACCGGGACGAGAAAAATGAACTGTATCTGCTCGTGCACGCTCACATTTGCCTGATTGGAAAGCGGATGGAAGAGGCGAAGTGGCTATTGGAGTCTTATAATTACAACCGCTTCGCGATTGGAAAGGACGTGGAACTAAGTTCTTATTATTTGTACTTGACGACGCTCCTTAGCAATGATTCCATCGGGCAGCGCAGGGTGGCGGAGGAGTTGTCCCGTTCGTATATGAAGCATCCGGAAAGCTGGATGATTCTTTGCATGTTGGTAAACGTGGACGCGGAGTACAAGATTTTGAGCGAGCGGCTCCGCGTGCTGGAAAAGTTGTTTTACGAGGAGAGGACGGGCAGCCTCATATTCTATATGGAAGCGTTTCGGTGTTTCCGCGAGAAGAGTTCTTCTTTGAAAAAGCTTGGCATGTTCGAGGTGCGGGTGCTGTTGTTCGCTGCCAGGTACAAGCTGATGACGAAGGAATTGGCGCTTTATACCGCGAACCTTGCCAGCCAGCTCAAGGATTTTGACCGGCATCTTTACCAGGCATTGGTACTTTGTTACAAGATGTATTCCGAGCCGATGATTTTGACCGCCATCTGCACGTTGCTGATTAAAGGCGGTTGCGTGGACAACCGTTACTTCGTTTGGTTTGAGATGGCCGTGGAATCGGAGATGAAGATTGCCCAGTTGTATGAGTATTATATCGAGACGTTGAACGAGAAGCGTTTTAAAAAGCCTCTGCCTCGTTCGGTTTATTTGTATTTCATGCATGGAAACACGCTTAATTATTTGAAAAAGGCATTTTTGTATGCCAATCTGATTACTTACGAGGATGATTCCAGTGAGATTTACGCGCATTACCGGGACGAGATGGAAGCGTTTGCCTGGAACCAGCTTGACCGTCGCCATATCAACGAACATTTGCGTGTCATTTATAAGCGGTTCGTGGTGGAACGGGCGATGAATCCTGACCGTATCAAAGCTTTGTATGACGTGTGCCATTCGTACGAGATTACGACGAAGGTACCGGACATGAAGTTCATTCACGTTGTTTCGGAGGATGGGGAGATTACGCAGAAAGCCGCCTATACGGAGAGTGGGGCGCAGGTATTTTTGTATTCCAAGACGGATCGTCTCGTGTGGGAAGGAAAGGACGGGAGACATTACACCGACACGGTGCCATATGAAAGCCGTCGTTTGTTCTATGAGCTGCGTTACATGGATTTGTGCAAGAAGTATATCAACAGCCTGAAATTAAGCCAGCAGGAGGAGGCCGAGGAGCTTACCCTGGAGGTGGTGAAGAAGGTCGGCATGGAACATTATGTGGACAGCGAAATCATGGCCTTGTGCAGCCGCAACATCCGGGAAAATAATTTTGAAAACGATGATTTCCTGACTTACGTGTGTTATGAATTGTTCAAGCGGAAGCAGTATGACAGGGCAATTTTGACGTATCTTGCCACGTACTACTGTGGGACGACCGTGGACATGAAGCGGCTCTGGCGGGAGGCGCGGGAGTACGAGGTTCACACGCACAAGCTGGCGGAGCGGATTTTGACCCAGATGCTGTTTGCGGAGGCGGTGTTCGGCGAGGTTGGAGTGTTCGAGGATTACTATGCCGAAGGAGCATATTTCCGGCTGCAGCAGGCGTATCTTGCCTATATGTCGCGATCCTACGTGACGGAGGACAGGAAGATTGCCAAGAGCGTGATTGATATTATTTGCAAGGAGTATGAAAAAGGGGAAGAGACCATTGACATCTGCAAGATCGCGGTGCTGAAGTATTATGCGGGGCGGGACTATAGCCCGGCCACCCGCAAGACGTTGAAAAAACTTTTGCAAGACTTGTGCGGAAAGCAGATATATTTTCCGTTTTTCCTCCAATATGAGAAAGAGTGGCTGATTGAGCAGCAGTTGTGGGACAAGACCCTGATTGAATATAGGGGGCAGAAAGGGAGCCGCATCATGCTCTATTACCAGCTCCAGAAAGGGGACGACGCGGAGAGCGTGGATTATTCCACGGAGGTGCTGACCCCGATGTATGAAAATATCTATGTCAAAAAGTTTGTGCTTTTTGCCAATGAGACGTTGCGTTATTATTTCAAGGAGACGATAGACGGCAATACCTATCGCAGTGAGAAAGAGATTTGCGTCAAGGACGTGCGCACGGGAGAGAACGGGCGTTATGGCCGGCTCAATGACATTTTGCTTTCGGACAAGGAGCAAAAGGAGAAGAAGATGCGGGAGTATGCGCAAGAAGACTTAATCGCGGCGCATATGTTTGAACAGTACTAAAGGAGGGTTCTGGCATGTCCCAGGGAAATATAATCGGGTACGAGATCAATGAAAAGACTTGTCAGATTAGTTATTATAACGAGGAGCAGTTGGAGCCGGAAACGTTGGAGGTGGATACGGACAACTACCAGATTCCGCTGATCGTGGGGAAGCTTCGCGACACCTGGGCATATGGCAAGGAGGCGAAGCGCCTGGTCACCATCAAGGAGGGCTTTACCGTGACACGCCTTTTGGAGCGGAGCCTTGCCGGGGAACGAATTGATTTCGGCGAGGAGACTTATGACGCGGTATGGCTTTTGTCGAAGTTTGTTCAGATGTCCTTGCAGTCGTTTACGCAGATAGACGGCATCGTGTTCAGCGTGGCCGAGCTTACGGAGGAAATCGCGCAGCTTTTGCGGGGAATCGCCGTGAGGATGAATATTGACAAGCAGCATATTTTTATTCAGGATTACAAGGAAAGCTTTTGTAATTACTTGTTTTACCAGCCAAAGGAGTTGTGGCAGTATGAGTCGGCGCTGTTTTGTTGTGACCGCAATGAAATCAAGGCATACATGTTACGCAGGCTGAGGCCCGGCCTTGGCGGCGGCAAGACCACGTTCGTGACCGTGGACGAGGTGGCGAGCGCGCACATGAAGGAATTGGCCGCGGTCTATCCGGTTCTGATTGAGGACAAGGCACGGGACGCGGACGCGCGGTTTTGCAAGTTTATCGAGAGCGTGTTTGACAAACGAATCGTCTCGTCGGTCTTTTTGACTGGAGAGGGATTTGAAAATAACTGGTTTCCGCGTTCGCTGCGGGTGTTGTGCAATGGCAGAAGGGCGTTTATCGGGAACAATTTGTACAGCAAGGGCGCATGTTATACCATTTACCGCAAGATGTTCATGCATATCGAGGATCCGGTCTATTTGTCGGAGAACAAGCTGACGGACCAGATTACCATGAATCTGCGGGTGGATGGACAAGAGATGTGGTTTCCCATCGTTTCCTGGGGCGCGCAGTGGTACGAGAGCAACAACCAGTGGGAGGTCCTTTTGGAAAAGGTGGAAGATTTGGAACTGCACATCGAGTCCCTGGTGCAAGGCTCCGTCAAGACCGAGGTGATTTCCATGGAGAAATTTCCCAAAAGGGCGGAATATTCTATGCGCTTAAGTATCGAGACGTTGTTTTTGGATGAAAAGACCTGCAAGATTACCGTGCGTGACATGGGATTTGGCGAATTCTTCCCGCCCACGGACTTTCACGAGGAGAAGATTATACAATTAGGAGGCAATGATGGGAAATTTAGTTCTTTGTCATGAGAAGCACGCATCGCACCCGTATGAGATTTCGCGCATACACTGTAAGATTTTTACGATAGAAGAATTGTGTTATTACCTCTGTAACAATTTATATTTGATTGATTATACCATCATGAACGAGCAGTTGTGCGGCTGGCTGGGGGAGGAACTGAACATGGAAGCCCTTGCCGGGCAGCTTCGTGACGTCATCCGTACGCACGGTTCGGTGGAAAAGTTCGTGCTGACGATATTGAAGTCGTCGCGCATTTACCGGGAGCCGGAGATGATTCGCATTCAGAACGTGTTGGAGCGTTTGAAGAGCCAGAAGGACATCGAGCGGCAGAAGTACAAGGGGGACAACTTGTTGGAGAGCGGCGAAATCGAGGAGGCGGTACTGGTATATCAGGGTATCTTGAACCAGGACAAGGACGAGACCGTGGACGCGAAGTTTTATGGGCGCATTTACGCCGGACTTGGGGCCGCCTATGGGAAATTGTTCCTATATCAGGAATCGGCCAAGATGTATGACCGCGCCTATCAGATTTGCGAGGACAAGGCGCTCTTAAAGCCTTACCTTTATTCTTCTTCGAAATACATGTCGTTGGAGGAATACCATATTTTGTTGACGAAGAACGAGGATTATGTGGAAGTGAACGCGCAGATGCGCGAGGAAGTAAACGCGTTACGGCAAAGAGCCCAGATTGAGTATAGCGACAGCGACGCGATGATGGATAATTGGAAACGGCAGTATCGGAGAAGCCATATTTAGAATTATACTTTGAGGTCGAAGCGTTTTCGGCCTCATTTTTTGTGTCATAGGAAACTTCGTTCCCTATGACACAAAACCCTCCGGGGGATGCGCACTTCGCGCCTAAGGAAAATGGCTGCTAACGCAGCCTGTCCCGGCGCGACGAGTAGGGGGAAAATCTCCCCTACTCGATTGTCTCGTCTATGGCAAAATGTCCGATATTGAATGCCTGAATGTCTGTTTTTGTACTCGTAATGGAGGATCTTTATTTTTATAATCAATGCATGATGCCAGAGTTAAAAGTTGATTTGCCATCTATCAGGTGCAAGTCAGGTTTGTCAGTAAGCGATTTAAAAGGAGGAGAAACAATTGAAAACAGAATTTAAAAATACGCATAATCCAATTTTGCCGTTGGAGCATCATGTCCCGGACGGCGAGGCGCATGTGATGCCGGATGGAAAGCTCTATATTTATGGAAGCTATGATAATCGGGATGATGTATATTGCAGCGAGGAGTACCACGTAGTGTCTACGCCCGACATGGAAAATTGGACGGTTCATGAAACCGCGTTGAAAGGGGGGGAAATCCCGTGGTTTAACAATCCCGACGTGCCAAAATATCCTGGGATTGACTGGAGTCATCCGACCCCGTTCATCTTGAAAATGATGGAAAATGCAAATACCGATTCCATGATGGAGCAATTTGAGCAGCAGGAAGAGAAAAACAAGCCGGCACTTCTGTTTGCTCCGGACTGCATTTACAAGGACGGTAAATACTATCTGTATTTCTGCATGTCGGATGACAGCGAGGGAGTTGCCGTGTCAGAGTCCCCGGTAGGGCCATTTAAAAATCCGCTACAGCTTCCCTGCGGCGGAATTGATCCCGCAATTTTCATTGACGATGACGGACAAGCGTACTATTATTGGGGGCAGTTGTTTGCCCATGCCGTAAAGCTAAATTCTGACATGATATCCTTTGAGGAAGAAAATATCGTTCACAATATCATTACGGAGGAGGAACACTGTTTCCATGAAGGGTCGTCCATGCGAAAAATCGGTGATACCTATTATTATGTCTATGCCAATATCGAGCATGGAAAACCGACCTCCTTGGGATATTCTACAAGCAAGTCGCCCCTGGGGCCGTTTACCTATCGGGGCGTGATTATTGACAATGCGCCTTGTGACCCCGCGAGTTGGAATAATCACGGTTCCATCGAGTGCGTGGACGGGCAGTGGTATGTTTTTTACCACCGCTGTAGCAGGGGGCGGGAATTGTATCGCAGACTCTGCATCGAGCCGATTAGCATATTGCCTGACGGGTCGATTCCGGAGGTAAAGATGACTTCCCGGGGACCGGGCAAGCCCTTTGGAGACGGAGAGACGATATATGGGTATCAAGCGTGCGAGGTGCACGGAAAGGCATTTATCGGGATTGACGGGGAGGGAAGCGAGTACCTCTGCAATATAGCGGATGGCGATGAAGCCGTATTTCGCTACGTGAAAAGTGAGAAAGGATTTTCCAAGGCCGTACTGCGGACGTTGGGAGAGGCCGAGGTTGAACTTTCTCTTGACGGCGAGGTTTTAGGAAGTGTAAAGATTCAGGAGGACGGGAAACATGAAATGCATTTCTCCAATCGACAAAAAGGCGGGAAAGAACAGGAGATGGTATTAAAGTTTACGGCGGCGGAAGATTTTAAAGTAATCAGTGTTACTTTGTATGAATAAACCAAAAATACTCCGGGATGGCTCTGTCAATTAGGAACATCCCGGAGTATTTCACTTGTTTGAATTTCTGAATTCGGAAGGGCCTACACCATAGCATTTTTTAAAAATCTGCCGAAAATGTGTCGTGTTTGTGTACCCGGATTCGACGGCAACTTCCGAGATGGGGAGGGGCGTACTGCGAAGCAGGCGTGCGGCATGTTCCATACGAAGCTTCTGAATATTTTCAGAAAAGCTCATGCCGGTGTAATCATGGAGAATTCGGCTCATCTGGCGTTCGCTGTAGCTGAAAAAGGAAGACAATTCCCCCAGGGTAAGCGTCAGATAGTTGGCTTGCAGGTAGTGCAGGATGTAGATGAAGTTTCCCTCCGACTTTGTGTTTCTTGGGTTGGAGATAAATACATCCTGCTCATGATTCCGAATCAGCAAAAGAAACAGCATGGCAATGTGCAGATTTGTGAATTTCTGCTTATGGCGGCGGAACTCATGGTATTCGCAGAGAAGTTGGTAAATCGTTTCCAACATTTCTTTATCATTTCCGGTGTGGAATAACAGATAAAAGTCGTTGTAATTTCCATATAAAGTTTTCATGAAAAAATCAGAAATAATTTCCATGTCAGAAAAAATGTTCATGAAAGTAGAGTCAAAAGTACTGGTGCGGATTAAAAAATTCAGGATGATGCAGTCGTCGTCAAAAGCGGCAATACTGTGTTCTGTGCCCGGGGCGATGATGCATACGTCCCCCGGCTGCATAAAAAATTTGCGGTTTCCGATGTGATTCATGCATTTTCCGTCAATGATATACACCATTTCAAAAAATTCATGTGTGTGAAGCAGCGCGGGAAGATAGCGGATATGCCGGAATATGGCAATGTCCATGCCATCCATGATGGTGGTACTTTCCTCCAGCTGTTTATGGGAGAAACCCTGAAATGTGGGAAATCTGTGGGTCATATAGTGAAACAAGGGGTCGTCTGCCCGGTAGTGTTGCGGGGTGGAGAGGCGCAGGTTTGGATTCTTACGGTGATATTCCTGAAGAATATGTTCCAACTGCATTTTTTCTGATTCATATTTGGTAAAGGGCTGATAAAAAGTATTTGAAATAGGCAGCATTTTCATTTGTGACGACCTCCGCATCCGATTGTATATCAGGTATTTTAGCATGAATTTTGCGAAATGTATAGAAAAAAAGGAAGAACAATCCGTCCCATGTCGGCATGAGTGGAGTTATCACCGTTACAATTTGCGGCCGGTTAGGCCATAAATTGTAACAATGTCGGAAAAGCCACCGTGGCATGTCCGATTTTGTTCTGGGACGGGCGGAAAGATTTTATTATAATAATTGAAAGAGCAACAAGGAGGGAAAGAAATGGGCACAATATTTGAAAAATGGATTACGAATGGAACCACGGCTCCGTTTTACGCGCGGAAACAGTTTTTCATCTCAAAGGAGATAAAAAAGGCAGAGGCGAACATCTGCGGATTGGGACAGTTCATTTTCAGCATGAACGGGAAGAAAGTGGGAGACCATGAACTGGATCCGGGGTGGACAAATTACGACAAGCTTATCCAGTATGTGACGTTTGATGTGACGGATTACCTGGAAAAAGGAGAGAACGTGCTCGGAGCAGAAGTTGGAAACGGATGGTTTATCAAGACGGATGAACATTATACATTTGCATTTCCAGCACCGATACCGCCGAATCCGAACCCGTATAAACCGTATGGAAAAAGTTTGGTGCTGGCGTTGGAGTTGACCGTTGTTTATACCGATGGCACGGAGGAGAGAATCGGGGCGGATGAGACGTTTGCCGTGAAAGAGCACCCGACTGTAATGAGCAATGTATATGGCTCCGAAACGACGGACGCGCGTCTGGAGCAGGAGGGTTGGTGTACGGCAGGGTTTGACGCGTCGGGATGGAAAGCGGCGGCAGTCGTGCCGGAGGCGGATGCCCCGCAGGGAGAACTGATTGGGCAGTTCCAGCCGGCAATCAAGGTGATTCGAAGCTATGACGGAAAACACATGGGACGTGTGGGAAATCGGGACATCTATGATTTTGGGCAGAACATGTCCGGCATTTTGGAGCTTGAAGCTTGTGGAAAGGCGGGCGATGCGTTCAAGCTGTACCCAGCGGAAAAGCTTGGAGCGGACGGCGACGTGGATCAGCTTGCAAAGGGCTGGGTGGAAGTAGACTCTTGTATTACCTGCATCCTTGGAAGGGATGGTGAGTGGGAACACTTCCGCATGAAATTTTCTTATTTCGCGGGGCGCTATGTCGGCGTGGAGAGGATTTCGGTGGACGGTGAAGACGCATCCAGAATGCAGATTCGCGGATTTTGCGCACATGCAATCAGCAGCGCATGGAAGACGGACGGTTCCTTTATCAGTGACGATGAGCGATACAACAAAATTTACGACATGATTGAGAAGACCGTGGAGGCAAATATGGTGAGCGTCCACACGGACTGTCCGACAATCGAGCGATTTGCCTGGCAGGAGCCGAATCATCTGATGGCGCCGTCCATTTTCTATATGAAGGACGGAAAGAAGCTGTGGGAGAAATTCCTATTGGATATGCGGGCGCAACAGCATACGGCGGAAGATTATTTTTATGATTTTGCGGGGAATAAGTTCTATCCGGGCGACGGCCTGATGCCGGCCCAGTGCCCGTGTTATATCCCCAACGTCCTGCCGATGCCGGGGATGGGAAGCTTTTATGACATTATTCCGTGGGGAAGCACGTGTATACTGGGGGCGTATTGGCATTATCAGTTCTATGGTGACAAGCAAATCATAGAGGAGAATTATGAGGCGGGCATGCGCTACCTGAATCATCTGAAATCAAAAGTGACGGAAGACGGATTCATAAATCACGGTCTGGGTGACTGGGGGAATCCGAGAAATGAACTGGCGCAGGAGAACGTGGAGACTGTTTTCCTATATGCGGATACCGTGACGCTGGCGAAATTTGCGGAAATACTTGGAAAAGCGGAAGAAAAAGCAGAACTGGAAACATATGCGCGGGAGATTAAGAACAATTACAATGAAAAACTCCTTGTGCGGCATCCGGAAAACGGGTACTGGTGCTACCAGGCGTGGGATCATTCGGACGAGGTTCATTTGACGCAGGCATGCGAGGCATTGCCGCTGTTCTGGGGACTTGTGCCAGAGGACAAGGAAGCGGACATTGTAAAGGCTTTCCGCCATACGTTGGAGCGTGAGGGCGCGTTCGTCAGCGGAGAGGTGGGGCTTCCTTATATCATTCAGACCGCGCGGAAGCACGGGATGAACGATTTAATTGCACGGTTTGTCACTCGCACCGAACATCCGAGTTACTATGCATTTATCCTGAAAGGACTGACGACCCTCGGCGAATACTGGGAGGAGAACCCGCGCAGCCACTGCCATGATATGATGGGGCATATTATTGAATGGTATTACAATGGAATCGCAGGAATTCAAGCGCGGGAGCCAGGATTTGGAAAAGTGGCGATTACACCGTACCTGCCGGATGGAATGACAGAATTCACCTGCTCCTACCGGTCGGTGCGGGGTGAGATTAAGGTGCACGTGAAGGAAGGGGAGGAAGAAATCCTGCTTGAAACCGAGGTGCCGGATGACGTGGAGAAAACCGTGGACACTTCCGGCTTGGAGATGCGCGGCAAGCGGGTAAACGTGTGGTGAAAGGGGTAAGAAGCAACCAGTTGTGCCTGGTGGGCTCTCCATTATGTCCACTGCCCGTGGAAGTGATGGATTTGATTGATGTAGAACTGGAAAAAGCGGATATATAAAAAGGACAAGAAAAAGATAGAAATGTAAAAAGAAAAGAGGAGATAAAACATGAAAAAAGAGATTACTTTTAGTCAAAAACTATGGTACGCATTGGGAAATTCATCCGGCCGACAATTTATCACGGCATTAGTATCTACCTATGTATTGGTCTTCCTGACTGACGTTTATGGGGTGCCCGTAGCCGCCGCAGGTGCCATTATGACTTGCGCGACCATATGGGATGCAATCAACGATCCGATTTTGGGTTCTCTGGCAGACCGCACTCGTACGCGTTGGGGAAAATACAGACCTTATCTGTTATTTGTCCCCATACCACTTTCTATTGTGGCCGTTCTTTTGTTTGCGGCACCGGAACTTTCAACACCGGGAAAGATTGCATATGCGGCTTTCCTTTATATCTGCTATGGTATGCTGGTTACCGCTATTGAGATTCCGTTTAATGCAGTGCTTCCCACGATGTCCAAGAACGAAATGGAGAAAAATGATACCATTACGGCAAGCACTTTTGTAGCCTCCCTTATAATCATGGTTTCCACATCCCTTACCAGTCCTCTGGTGAATATGTTAGGCGGTGGCGATCTTTCTAAGGGATATATGATATTGACCGGTATCGGTGCAGTTCTTATGTGTATCACCACATGGGGTGCATTTATCAAATGTAAAGAAAAATATGTTGTTGAAAAAGAAAGCGAACCAATTATAACGAGCCTGAATAAGTTGATTCAGGTGAAAGAAATGTATCCAATGATTGCATTCTGGTGTGTAGGATGTATTTTGTTCCAGATCATTATGACATCCTCGGTATACTATTGTACTTATTATTTGATGAATCCGGCAGTAATTCCGATTTATATGGTCATTATTTCTATCGGCGGCCTGGTAGGAATTGTTGGAATTATGCCGATTCTCCTCCGTGTGTTAAAAGGCAGCATGAGAAAGGCCGTTACTTATACACAGTCTGTTGCAGCGGTATGTTACCTCATTTTGTTTTTTGTGGGCGGTAAATCCATGGTTGTGTTATATGTACTCACCTTTATAGCATGTTTGTTCTCCTCCATGACAAATGCTTTCAGAATGATGACCGCCGTGGGTATGACAGATTATGTATTCTTGTCAGCCGGGGAGCAGTTAAACGGAACCATTTCCGCTATCAACGGTTTTGCTTATAAGTGTGGTACCGCGATTTCCAATGCGCTCCTTGCCGGGGTTCTGGCAGTTACCGGATACGTTGCAAATGCAATCGGAGAGGAACCGGAGGCGGTGTTGATTGGTATTAATTCCGTGCGTTTCTTAGTCCCGCTGGTAGCAACCATCCTTTATATTATTTTCATTCAGTTCTATCCGGAAAAGAAGATGGCAGAGTTGAGAGCGGAAACAACCGATATCAATGATTGAGGCTTAAACTGAACGTAACGAATCCTTTTTTGTGTCTTGGTGAATTTACCGTTTGACAGAGTCCTCGAAGTATGTTACTATACCTAGGTGGTTTAACATGGTAAAGTGGTCAATTGCTAATTGGATGATGCGAAAAAGCTTGCGTAAGCGTGAAAGGCGGCATGGGAAAGAGGGCGATTGGCATAAAAAAGGAGGACAAGAACAGTATGAAAAAGAAATTGGCAGTATTATTGGCGGTTTCCATGGTAGCCGTTCTGGCCATGACCGGCTGCGGCGGAAACGGGGATGCAAGCAAGGATAACGACGTAAAGCAGGAAGACAACGCCGGCGATGACGCAGGCAAGGCCGATGATCAGGACGAGAAAAAGACGTTCACGGTAGGATTCGACGCAGAGTATCCGCCGTATGGGTATATGGATGACAACGGCGAGTATACCGGTTTTGACCTGGAACTGGCCGAGGCAGTGTGCGAGCTGGAAGGCTGGGAGCTGGTAAAGAAGCCGATTAACTGGGATTCCAAGGATCACGAGCTCAACTCGGGTTCCATTGATTGTATTTGGAATGGTTTCACGATGAACGGACGTGAGGACGACTATACATTTTCTGTTCCGTACGTGGACAACACGCAGGTAATCGTCGTTGCGGAGAACTCTGGCATCAAGACGCTTGCCGATTTGAATGGAAAGACGGTCGGCGTGCAGGCGGCAAGTGCGGCGCTGGAGCTTTTGGAGGATGAAGAGGGGCAGAAGGAGTTGGCAGACACGTTTGCGGCACTCAACCAGTTTGCCGATTATAACACGGCGTTCGTGGAGCTTCAGGCGGGAGCGTTGGACGCGTTGGCCATCGACATCGGCGTTGCCAAGTACCAGATTGATTCCCGAGGAGAGGGATACATCATCCTGGAAGAGGATTTGAGCAAGGAACAGTATGCCATCGGTTTTAAAAAGGGAAATACCGAGCTGTGCGACATTGTGAATGCGGATTTGCAGAAGCTGGCAAATGACGGTACCGTGGCAAAGCTGGCAGAGAAATATGAGATTGCCGACATGGTCACGCTGACGGCGGAGTAAAACGCTTGGATTAAGAAGAATGTATACATAGTGGGACTTAGAAAAAAGGCTCCCCGGAAATTTTCCGAGGGGCTTTTACTCATAACGAGCCGTCTGGTAAGCTCGGGGAAAACCTCGCTAACGGCGACGGCATGTATCGCACGTAAGTGCCTAAAACACAGGCACTAAATGCTCATAACGAAGGGAGAGTCCGATGAGTTTTGATGTGATTTTGAGGGAGCTGGCACTTGGATTTGGCCAGACGATGATGATTTTTGCTCTGACGCTGGTATTTTCGCTTCCGCTTGGCATGATTGTATATTTTGGGCGGGCGAGCCGGTTTAAGCCGTTGAGCGTCTTTGTCAAGTTCTATATTTCCATCATGCGCGGAACGCCGCTCATGCTCCAGCTTTTGATTTGGTATTTCGGGCCGTTTTATTTGTGGAAGATGAATATTGGCGGAGGGTACAAATTGGTGGCCATCATTTTGGGATTCTCCTTCAATTATGCCGCTTATTTTGCGGAAATTTACCGTTCCGGCATTGAGTCGATTCCGGTCGGGCAGTACGAGGCGGCCAGGCTTTTAGGGTATTCAGGGCATCAGACGTTTTTGAAAATCATTTTGCCCCAGGTGGTGAAAATCGTGCTGCCGTCCGTGACGAATGAGATTATCACCCTCGTCAAGGACACGTCGTTGGTGTACTCGATTTCCTTCATCGAAATGTTTGCCAAGGCAAAACAGATTGCGGCGGCGCAGACCACGGTGGTTCCGTTTTTCGTGGCAGGGGCGTTTTATTATGTGGCCTGCCTTGTCGTGGCATGGGTGATGGAGCGGATTGAGAAAAAATTGGATTACTATCGTTAGGAACCGTGAAGAAAGATAGGCTGCTTGGGAGGCGGAAAGAATGAATTTGCTGGAAATGAAACATATCAAAAAGGCGTTTGACGATACGGAAGTACTGCATGATATTTCCCTTTCCGTGAAGGAGGGGGAAATCGTGGCTATCATCGGCCCGTCCGGGTCGGGAAAGTCCACGCTCCTGCGTTGCGCGACGATGTTGGAGACAATTGACGGCGGGGAAATTTTCTACCTTGGAAAACGAGCCGGCTGGGTGGAGGACGGCAAGGCGGCGTTCCCGAAGAGGGAGGAGCGCAAGGAAATCCAGTCGTATTTTGGATTGGTGTTTCAAAATTTCAATTTATTTCCGCATTATTCCGTGATGAAAAATATCACGGACGCGCCGATTCACGTCCAAAAAAGGAAAAAGGAAGAGGTTTACGAGGAGGCGAGGGGACTGCTTGCCAAGATGGGATTGTCGGACAAAGAAGATGCCTATCCTTGTCAGCTTTCCGGCGGACAGTGTCAACGCGTGGCCATCGCCAGGGCATTGGCACTCAATCCGAAAATCCTCTTTTTTGACGAGCCGACCAGCGCGCTCGACCCGGAACTTACGGGCGAGGTTTTGAAGGTTATCAAGGACTTGGCGGCAGAGCACATGACGATGGTGATTGTCACGCACGAGATGAATTTTGCCAGAAACGTGGCTGACAAAATCATTTTCATGGACAAGGGCGTGATTGCCGTGGAAGGGACGCCGGATGACGTGTTCGCCTCGGATAGCCCGAGAATGCAGGAATTCTTGGGGAAACTGTCACGGGAGGGTTGAGGAACCATTGGCGCAGAAAGTCAGTGTCATCGCGCGGACGTATTCGTAAAGGCGAATAAACCGTGTGATGGCACTGCTTTTTTCAGACGCTTTCACGCCGATTCCAGGTAATCTTGCGCCAGTTTCAGACGTTGTCGCATCAGCTTCCGCTGGTGTCGTGCCAATTTCATCTACGTGCATTTCGATGCCGTTTTTCTCGCAGGTAATCCCCATGTCGTCCATGTGGATGATGATGTCAAAAAAATCTTCGTTTTCATGGATGGTCGCGAGGACGGATATATGGTCGTCCTCCTCGATTTGCTCCATGATGGAGGAAAATTCGTTCAGCGCGTTTAATTTGTCCATGAAGGCAACAGCCCTTTTATGTTCCTTGGCATTGTCAAAACGTTGCGTTTCCGATATGATTATTTGTGGAACAAATACGTCCTTCGTGTGGAGCGTTTCGTTTTTGAGAATCGCCGTTATCTGACGATTTACCAATTCTTCCATGGTATTGACCCGCCACGGTTCGAATTCCTTGTTGCCGCGAAACGAAAATTGAAAATCTTGTAACTGAATTAATTCTTTTCGAATCTCGGACGTGAGCATTTTCTGTCCGATTCGTGTGAAGTCGTTTCCCATCTGTGGCCCATAGTCCAGCAATTTCGTGCCAATGTCTTTGAATTCTTCTCTGGTCACGTAGGGAAGCAATGTCAAGTTGA
This sequence comes from uncultured Faecalicatena sp., assembly GCA_948468385.1. Taxonomy (GTDB): domain Bacteria; phylum Bacillota; class Clostridia; order Lachnospirales; family Lachnospiraceae; genus Schaedlerella. Next base: position 58,488 of record CAOKHZ010000005.1, read on the forward strand.
AATAAAAATTGGGAGCCATGCCCAGGATCTTTTGCGTGTCATTGCATACGAGAACACCCATGTTGCCAAGGTGTCTGTCCACGTTAAACGTAACCGCGTCCAGGACGAGCATGCGCCGAAATGATTCTTGGCATCCAAGTCCGTCAAAAAAATGAAGCAGTTTTTCCGGCGTGACATTACGGCTCATTAGTTTGCGCATGGGTACGAAACCAACCTCTTCGTCCGTGAAAGATTGGCAACGTGATGCCGTTTCCTTGTGCAGTTTGACGATGGAGTAGTGGACGCATTCGGGATCTGCTTTTTGAATGAGTTCGGAGGCCAATACTTCACAATATGGCTCCAGACCCGCATTGGAAGCCCCGGATTTGCCCCTTTTGTATAGGTGGATTTTTTCATCTTCCTTCCGCCAGCATTTGCGAAATGAGCCGTCCGTGGTAAATTCTGGTGACGTGCTGCTCATTTGGCTTCCATATAAGCCCAGTCCTTCAAATGCCAGCTTGGAAATGGTGTCGTCAAATGCATTCCGATAGAAGGATATGTCGTTCCATGACACGTCCTCATCGCACTTCTTGACCCAATAGGAGTCATTGATGGAGGCCGCGTGCGTGATACGGATGAACCCTTCCGTCGTGCCGCATCCGCAATCCGTCATGAGCCGACGCAGGTGATGGTTGTGTTTGAAGGCCTTTCGGTCTTCCAGCCAGTCGCCAATGGAAAAACTACCGCCTGAAAGAGGAAGCACTCCGTCACTTCGTGACAGTTTCCATGTGTCGTTTTCCTTTACGATGGATGCGACGATGACATCCTTGTTCATGAGCTGATACATGTTCGAGGCCTCCTATTTTGAACGTTCCGATGCTAATGGCATTTTATCATAATTCGTGGGAACAATCTAGACTTTGTTGCAATTTATGCGCCAGTTTGCCGATATGGATTCCGTCCACAAAAGAATGGTGAACCTGGACGGAAAATGGTAACATCGTTTTTCCGTCCTTTTCATAATATTTTCCCCAATCAAATAACGGGGTGGCGTTATCCTTGTTGCCGGAGTCCGTATGAGAGATATGGGTGTAAGTCACCCATGGGAAGGCGGAAAACTGGAACACGTCGTTCCCCAACGGGCCGGTAAAATATTCTTTTTGAGCCCGTACCTTTTCGGTTGCCAGGGCGACGTATTCTTCCAGCGTGTCTGTCATTTCCACATTGACGACCTTGAATAATTCCGTGTCCTTGTCCAGGTAAGTAAACGCCGTATTGATTCTGTCAAATATTACCGGCTCTCCTTCCACGAAACGATAGCGGAATTCCTCGATTTGATTGGCGCATTCGGAGACTGCGAACACGAGTGAAAATGTAAAGGAGTAGTTTTGTCTCCGTGTCATTTCCAAGAAATGCGTGACATCCAATTCGAACGTGACGCAATATTGCGGTTGGACGCAGTTCCTGAAAATTTGATAGTGTAATGTCCGATTCCAGCTTGTTAAATCAATCTTTTGCATGTCATTTCCTCCAGATTATTTTTGCGCGTGTACCCGAATTCTGCGAAATGTTTCAAAATGAGTGCCATTCGGTTGCCGTGTCTTTTGTAGCATTTCTTCGATTACTTCCTGACGAAATGATTCTTTAAGTTCTTCTGGAATTTGCTTTATAAATGGTACGATGCTAGGTTGGTCTATCCATTTAATCATTTCGGAAGCATCGGAAAAATATCGGTCTCTGTTTATTTCCGCGATTTCGTAGGAAGAGAAACCAATCGTAGAAATCAATTCCACATACTGCGATTTTGAGGGCATGAACCAGGGCCATGCAAAGTTCTGAAAGTATTTTGCATACTTGGTCTCGGATATTTTTCCATGCATGACTTCGAGGAAGTTGGCACAATTACCGGCACCTCCAAAATCCCATAGGATTTCCCCATGGATTTTTAACGCTTTGTGGGCATTTGTCAAAAGACGCTTATGATTTTTCACCCAATGTAAGGCCGCATTGGAAAAAATAAGGTCAAATGCATGTTCAAAATTCATTTCATTCATGTCCATTCGTGCAAATTCAAGATTGTTTCCGCAAAGTGTTTTTGCGGTTTTCACCATATTGGCGGAAGCGTCAATTCCCAACACGTTCCCATGCGGTACAAGCAGTGATAAGCGTTTTGTCAAGATCCCGTCGCCGCATCCCAAGTCCAGTATGGCTTCATTTCCGCTAAGCGATAATTGTGAAATTAAATCGTTCCCCCATTCTTTTTGATGCCTGGATGCTGACTTGTACTTTTTGCCGTCAAATTCAAATGTATTCATAATAACCCTCCATGAGCACTTGTTTTTTAGGTACTTACGTGTGAATGTAGTTGAAGTATACGCCTCGCAATGATATAATTCAAATACATGATTTTTATGAAACACATAAATCAAAGTTATGGTTACTATTTACGGGGCTGTGCGCCTTGCCGCACGGCCTCCGTCCGATAACGTGATGGTACCGATTGGGCATTTCGGCCATCGCCGTAGGCGATTTTAAATGGCCGAATGCCGTTACTATCGCGGCCGCAGGCCGTGAATAGTAACAAATTATGGAGAGGAGAATGCATGGATACGTTTGATAATCTTGCAAGGTATAAAATTTTTCTTTCTGTCGCGGAAAATAAGAGCATATCCAAGGCAGCCGCGTCGCTTTACATTTCCCAACCGGCGGTGAGCATGGCGATAAGGAAGCTGGAGGAGAACTTAAGTACCACGCTCTTTATCAGAAAATCGAAGGGTGTGGAGTTGACGGAGAAAGGGAAATTTTTGTATGACAGTGCGAAAAAAGCATTTCTTATGCTTTCGAATGCCGAAAAAAGCCTTCGATTCCCGGCAAAAACCGGATATTTGCGCATGGCGTCTAGCAACGTTTTGTGCAAACATTTTCTCATGCCTTATCTGAAAGAATTTTCACGTTTATATCCGCATACGGATTTGTCCATTACGTGCACGTCCTCGGTGGAGGCCTATGCGATGCTGGAGGAAGGTACGATTGACCTGGCATTGGTCGTAAAGCCCCAAAACCTTGGAACATCGGTTTATCGTTCTTTGGGAAAAATTGAATACATTTTTGTTTGCACGCCCGCCTACCGGGAAAAATTGCATTGCGGGAATGATGAAATCTTTGATTATGCGAACATCATGCTTCTTGATAAGGACAACGTGTCCCGCAAACACGTTAATGCGTATTATGCAAAAAATAATATCATTCCACTGCGCATTCTCGAAGTAAACGAGATGGACATGCTGATTGAATTTGCCAAAATGGGCATAGGCGTGTCCTGCGTTGTGAAACAATTCGTGGAGCGGGAGCTGGAAGCGGGCGACCTTGTCGAAGTGGTTTTATCAAATCCCGTCCCGCCGCGTGAAATCGGATTTTTATATCAGGAAATCCGGCCGCTTAACGAGAATATATTGAGGTTTTTAGACGTTTTGTGTATAATGAATGAAAAGACGGAAGAAAGTACGGAGGAAAATTGGGAGCGATAGGTGAGCAGATAGAATGAAATGTAATATACTGCGTGGCAAAAATATTTGTCACGCAGTACACAAGGATGCGCACAGCCGCATAAGGAAATATGCCGCTTTGCGGCTGCGTCTGGCGCGATACTCACGGCAGATTTCATCGGCCGTGAGTATAAGAAATAACAGAATGCGAGGTATGGGACATGGCGAGAACGGTAGGAATCGGCCATCAGGATTTTGAAAAGGTGATAACGGAAGACATTTTCTACGTGGACAAGACGAAATTTATTCAAGAGTGGTGGGAAAACAAGGATGAGGTGACCTTGATTACCCGTCCCAGGCGGTTTGGGAAGACGTTGAATCTTAGCATGGTGGAAAAGTTTTTTTCCGTCAAGTACGCGGGCAGGGGCGATTTGTTTGAAAATTTATATATTTGGAATCAAGAAGAATATCGTGAACTGCAAGGGACGTACCCGGTGATTTTCTTGAGCTTCGCAAAGGTGAAGGAAACGTCATTTCAAAACATGCGGAAAAAAATTTGCCTGCTCATTATGGATTTGTATAACCAATATGACTTCTTGCTTGACGGAGAAGTGTTGAACGAGAAAGAAAAGGCTGCTTATCAGGAAATATCCCCGGACATGACGGATTCTTTGGCGGCGGATTCATTAAACCGATTGTCGGATTATCTGATGCGTCATTATGGGAAAAGAGTCATTATTCTGCTTGACGAGTATGACACGCCGATGCAGGAGGCTTACGTGGGCGGATATTGGGACGAGGCGGTCGCTTTTACGAGGAATTTGTTTAACTCCACGTTTAAGACGAATCCTTATCTGGAAAGGGCTCTGATGATGGGGATTACGAGGACAAGCAGGGAATCCATCTTTTCGGATTTTAACAATGCAACGGTGGTGACTACGACTTCCAAACGTTATGAGGATGCTTTTGGTTTCACGCAGGAGGAAGTTTGGGAGTCACTGAAGGAGTATGGCTTATATGAGGAGAGGGAGAATGTAAGGACGTGGTATGATGGATTTACTTTTGGCAGTAAACGCGACATTTACAACCCATGGTCCATCATTAATTACTTGAAGGAACGAAAGTTTGCCGCATACTGGGCGAACACGAGCGGCAACAGCTTGGTGGGAAAGTTGGTTCGTGAGGGAAGCGCGGAATTGAAAGTCACCATGGAGGATTTGCTGGCGGGTGGAACGCTTCACGCGCGGATTGACGAACAAATCGTGTACAACCAATTGAACGGAAATGAAAACGCAATTTGGAGCTTGTTGCTGGCAAGTGGTTACTTACGCGTGGAAATGTGTGAGTCGGATGAAAGAGGGCATCGGGAGTATGAATTAAAGCTTACGAACAAGGAAGTTTCCGTTATGTTTGAAAAGATGATAGGTAGTTGGTTTGACGATTCCATATCAGCATACAACGCGTTTATCAGGGCGTTGCTTCTGGGGGACGTGGAGGCCATGAATGCGTATATGAACAAGATTGTCTTTACGACATTTAGTTACTTTGATACGGGAAACGGTTCTTCGGAGGAGCCGGAACCAGAACGCTTTTACCATGGCTTCGTGCTCGGGCTGATAGTGAATCTGGCGGGGCGGTATAAAATCACCTCCAACCGCGAGAGCGGCTTCGGCAGGTATGACGTGATGCTCGAACCGCTAAAGGAGAGGGACGATGCCATCATCATTGAGTTCAAGGTCCGCAGAAGCGCGAAGAAACAGACGCTTGAGGAGGCTGTCAAGGAAGCATTGGAGCAGATAGAGGAGAAGAATTACGCGGCGAGCTTTATTGCGGCAAAGATTGCACCGGAACGGATAAAAAAATACGGGTTCGCGTTCGAGGGAAAAAAGGTGCTGATAGGAGGAAAATGATAGCAACGGGAACTACGAATATTGGATTTGAAGAGAAAATGTGTCCGGCAATTTGGAACTTACGAATTCTAAAACGGGAAAAACCGCAATGGCTGTAATTGTGAACTTGCAAGTTCCAAAAAGTCCGGGAATTGTCAGAGGAAGACATCCAAAAAATAGGAGGGGAAAGGTACTATAAACATTATGTATTTTAAGACAACAAAAGTATTTATCAAATCAGATGATTATAAATTGAAACTATTGATTTTAAGGCCAGGTAAGCGGGAAACGGACAAGCTCTCGCCGGGCGTTTTGTGGATTCACGGCGGCGGGTACATCACCGGGATGGCAGGCATGGTTTATATGTCGCGAGCCTTGAACCTGGTGAAAAAGTATGGCGTGACGGTCGTTTCTCCAGAGTATCGGCTGTCTGGCCGGGAACCGTATCCGGCGGCGCTCAAGGATTGTTATCGTGCGTTGCTTTATTTGAAAAAGCATGCGAGGGAACTTGGCGTGCGCGACGACCAGATCATGGTCGGTGGCGAGAGTGCCGGGGGAGGTCTGGCCGCGGCGGTGTGCATGTATGCGAAAGACAAGGGCAAGGTGCGAATCGCCTATCAGATGCCGTTGTATCCGATGATTGACAACGAGGATACGGAAACCTCGCGGGACAACCATGCCCCGGTCTGGAACACGAGGCGAAATCATTATGGATGGAAGCAATATTTGAAAAATATAGGAGATAGGGCGGTTCCGGCTTATGCGGCACCGGCGCGGCGGGAGGATTACGCGGGACTTCCGCCGGCGTACACGTTCGTCTGTACAGAGGAACCGTTTTTTGCCGAGACGATTGGCTATGTCAATCGTTTGAAAGAGGCGGGCGTGGAGGCGGAGCTGGATATTTATCCGGGGCTATTTCATGCGTTCGACATGTTGCTTCCGTTTTTGAAAGTCAGCAAACAGGCGGCAAAAAATTTTGAGGAACATTTTGCATATGCCATGGAGCATTATTTTGCGAGGCAGGAGGTGTAGTGTATGGATGTAACTTTTGTAAATCCCGGAGTGGATTATATGCTTGGGCAAATCATGGGATTTCAAACCGAGGATACGACGGCCTTCTGGTCCGAACCTTTATATCAATTTTATCCGCAACTGGATAAAACTTATGCGGCGGGCTTGCCGTTTCCCGAGAGAAAGGTCTATATCGAGCGTGTCTTGCATTCTGCCTATGTTGAGTTGGAAAGCACGATTGACGAAAAAGTGGAAGCATATTCCAGACATTGGGTGGCGTGCAAAAAACAAATCATTGCCGCGTTGTCGGATGCGTTTGACGTGGATTGTACCAAGGAATTCAATGATTTGCGTTGTAATGTCAGCATGAATCCCATCGAGCCGCGGTATTTAAAAGAGCGGTGTTTTGACATTTTTTATCTGAATAGTGAAAAAGGTGCCATTGGCGAGGCCATCCATGAAATCATCCATTTCGTCTGGTTTTATGTGTGGAATCGCTTATTTGGCGATAATTATGAAGAATATGAGACTCCGTCGTTGAAATGGATACTTAGTGAAATGGTGGTCGAGCCTGTGATGAAGGATTATAGGCTTAGTTCTATTAATCCATATTTTCCAAGAGAACAAGGCGGTTGTGTTTATCCTTATTTTTTCGATATGGAAGTGGACGGAGCCTTGATTCTTGACACGTTGGATGACATGTATAAGAACCAGGCCATTGAGCATTTTATGAAGAACAGTTATGCTTATTGTAAGGAACACGAGGTGGAGATAAGGAAACACATTCAAAAAGCGGAGGAGGATTTGCATGCCGGCTGAAGTGAAATCCTCCGCAGCAAGTTGCGGGGGATTTCACCTTCGCGACAGTCGCCAAATGTCCATGCAAGCATGGCCGCTTGGCTCGTTGCCCACGGGAATAAAAGTGCGCGGCGCGGGCACCGAGTCTTTCCGGCGGCGAGGCGCAGCGGTTGAAACTGGCGAGCGAGATGGGAAAGGTGCAGTCCGATTCCGTGTTTTTCTTTGACGAGCCGACGATTGGCTTGCATCCGTTGGACGTGCGGACACTCCTTTCCGTATTTCTATAGTACAACAGAGTGCTTGAAGGTTTGGATTTTGATGATGAACTCCAACTATTCAAGCACTCTGTTTTCTCATATAATTAAGTGAGAATTATCCAATCGAATTTTGGTAATCATAGTATACCACCGCGAATATGTTTTGCAAAGGTATTTCACCGAAAAAAAGGATAAAATGGGCGTGAGCCCTTGACATTCCCCCTTATGGAAGTTGTATAACAGAGACGAGAAAGCAGTGGAAGCTTCGCATGACTAGGATTGAAGGAACCTCGCCAAAGTGCGGAGCGCATTTACGGAAGGGAGAACATCATGCTTACGATTGAACATTTAACGAAACATTACAAGGGAAGCAGCAAGGGCGTCACTGACTTGAGCCTGCACATCGCGCCAGGGGACATTTACGCGTTTATCGGGCACAATGGAGCGGGAAAGACGACGACCCTGAAGTGCGTTGCCGGGATTCTGGAGTTTGACGAGGGGACGATTTTGATTGACGGAATCGACATCCGCAAGGATCCGCTCGCTTGCAAGCGGCAGTTTGCCTACATTCCGGATAATCCGGACATTTACGAATACCTTACAGGTATCCAGTATTTGGAATTCATTGCCGACGTGTTCGCGGTAGGTGCAAGAGAGCGGCAGGAACGTATTAAAAAATATGCGGACGAATTTGAAATCACGGCCTCGTTGGGCGACTTGGTTTCGACCTATTCGCATGGGATGAAGCAAAAGCTGGCGTTGATTTCCGCGTTGGTGCATCGGCCGAAATTGTTGATTTTGGACGAACCGTTCGTGGGACTGGATCCGAAGGCGGCCGTTATTTTAAAGAATGCCATGCGTCGGATTTGCGAGGAGGGCGGCGCGATTTTCTTTTCCACGCACGTATTGGACGTGGCGGAAAAATTGTGCAATCGCGTGGCGATTATTAAGGACGGGACGTTGATTGCTTCCGGCGAGATGGAGGAAATCGTGAAATCCGGCCAGTCGTTGGAGGATATCTTTATGGAGGTGGTGGAAGATGCGGGAGAATGACAATACAAGGAAATCCGGGGCGATGGGGCAATCCGGGGCGATGGGGCAATCCGGGATGATGGAACAACCCGGGGAGATGGAAAAATCTAAGACGATGGAGCAATTTCGGGCGATGGTACGGATGGAATTGTGCAATATTTTCGGGCTCAACGTATTTCGCCATACCAGGGATTCGAGGGCGAAAAAAAAGTCGTTGGGGTTGTTATGCCTATATGTTTTTCTTTTGGCCGCGATGGCGTTTTATGTGGGTGGCTTGTCCTATGGGCTGATTTCTCTTAGCATGGGCGAAGTGGTTTTTGCGTATTTGATTGCCATTTGCAGCGTGGTGATTTTCGTGTTTGGAATATTGAAGGCAGGCAACGTCTTGTTTCGTCGGGAAGGATACGACATGCTGTGTGCGTTGCCCGTGCCGACGGCGGCGGTGGTGTTAGCCCGGGTTCTTAGAATGTACGTGGAGAATCTTGGACTTTCGTTGGTCGTGCTGTTGCCGGGAACCATCGTGTACGCGTGGATCGTACGTCCTGGAGCGTCGTTTTATCTGACGCTTTTGCTTGGAACGTTGTCGGTGCCGATGATTCCCATGGCCGGTGCCGTGTTAATTGGCGTGTTCGTGACCGGCGTTTCCTCCCGGATGCGCCATAAAAGCCTGGTGGCGGCGGGACTCTCGATTTTGGTGGTGCTTGGTATCTTGTTGTTATCGTCGAGGTTGTCCGCCATGGAAGGGAATCTTAATTTGGAAATGCTGAAAAATGTTTCGGCCTTTGTCTTTGCGATGTTGGAGAAATTGTACGCGCCGGCCGTCTGGCTGGGAAAGGCTGTCATTTACGGTGACTTTCTGCGTTGCCTGATGTGCGTGGGGCTTTCCCTGGCAATCTTTGCGGCGGTGGCGGTAGGTTCTTGCGTCTGCTTTCATCAAATTTGCCGAAACCTTTATGGCGGTTTTGCCAGGCACGATTATAAGAAGGAAGAGCTGGGCGGGCTGAAAAGAAAATCCGTTCTGGTTTCTTTGTGCGGGCGGGAATTTCGGCGGTATTTTGCTTCCAGTATTTATGTGACGAACACGATTATCGGGCCAATCATGGGATGCCTCCTTTCGGGAATGCTGTTGTTTTTGGGGATGGATTCGTTGGAAGCATATTTTCTGATTCCGGGTGACGTAGGCTTGCTCGTTCCCTTTTTATTGGCCGGGGTCTTTTGCATGATGACGGTCACGTCCACCTCGATTTCCATGGAGGGGAAAAACTGGTGGATTGCAAGGAGCCTGCCGTTGTCGGCGAAACATATTTTCGATGCCAAGATTCTGATGAATTTGCTATTGATGTTGCCGTTTTATTTGTTGTCGGAGGGAATGCTCGTTTTGGCAATCCGGCCGGGGATTTTGGAAGCCGTGTGGATGTTTTTGATTCCGGCGGTGATGATCGTGTTCTCCTGCGTGTACGGCATTACCGTTAATTTGCATTTCCCGGTGTTGAATTGGGAATCGGAAGTTGCCGTGGTGAAACAGAGCGCGTCGGCCGTGTTGGGGGGGATAGGAGGTTTTGTCCTGGCGATTCTGTGCATGGTGGCAGCCTTGGTGATTCCGGAAGAATATTCGAACGTGTTAAGGGGAAGCGTGTGTGTCGTGCTGATTCTGGCGACAGTGGTCTTGTACCGGGGAAACAACCGGCACGCGATGGCGTGGGAATGAAGGAAATCGTGGGACGAGATAATTGCTCTCTATCAGTGATGAGATTTCCGATTTTCAGACGGACCTTTGAAGTATGTCATAAGGCGGCATTCCTTTGCATATCTTAGTGTGATATCGTCACAAATCGGAGCGGTTGTTTTGAAATGCAAAAAATGAGGCGGGAGTTTTAAAGCCGCATTTGACAATCGGTTTGTGGAATGGATGGACATGGAAGAGGGGATTTTCGCTTATGATTTATGTCGTGAGGCAGGGGGATTCGTTGTACACGATTGCGAACCGGACCGGGGTGCCGGTGTGGAAAATCGCGTTTGACAACCAAATATTGAACACGGAGCGGCTGGCGGTAGGGCAGGCACTGTTAATCTTGCAGCCGGGAGAAGAAGGAAGCTATCGAAGGGGTATGCATGTCACGGGTTATGCATATCCCTTTATTGAGCCGCACATATTGGAACAAGCATTGCCCGCGCTCAATGAGCTGTTGGTTTTTTCGTATGGGTTTACGTTTGAGGGGGAATTGGTGCCCCCGTGGCGTGATGACCTCTGGATGATCGAGCAGGCCTGGGAAAATGGCACGCGGCCGATGATGGTGCTGACCCCCTTTACGGAAGGGGCGTTTAACAATCAGTTGGTGCGGGCCGTGTCGGAGAACGAGGACGTGCAGGAGCGCCTGATTGCAAACGTGCTGGAAACGATGGAGGAGCGGGGGTTTGCCGGTGTGGACATTGACTTCGAATACATTTTGCCGGAAGACCGCGTGGGTTACGCGCAATTCGTGGGGCGCATGCGGGAAACGTTAAATGCCAGTGGCTACCAGGTTTCCGTCGCGTTGGCACCGAAAGAGAGGGCGGACCAGCCCGGGCTTTTGTACGAGGGCATGGATTATGCATTGCTCGGGGAGGCGGCGAACTTCGTGTTCCTCATGACATACGAGTGGGGATACACATACAGCCCGCCGATGGCCGTGGCACCGCTGAACAAGGTGCGCCAGATTGTGGAGTACGCATTGACGGAAATTCCGCGGGAAAAGATCTTGATGGGAATTCCAAATTACGGGTATAATTGGACGTTGCCGTATGAGAGGGGCGTTTCAAAGGCACAGACGATTGGAAACGTGGAAGCGGTACGGCTGGCGGTGGACAATAACGCCCAGATTCAGTTCGCGGAAATCGCCCAGAGCCCGTTTTTTACTTACGAGAAAGGTGGGACGCGGCATGAGGTATGGTTCGAGGACGTTCGAAGCATCGAGGCAAAGCTTGACCTGGCGGCGGATTATGGGCTGCATGGAGTGGGATATTGGAACCTGATGAAGCCGTTTCGGGCGAATTGGCTGATGTTGGAGCGGGAGTGAGAAATCTAAATTCAAATCATGGTTCAAGGGCGCGTGAATGTCTGAAACAGGAGGCGGATCATCATAGTTTTGCATGGCGCGTCATATAATGGAGCGACGTGGTATATTTTTTTGAGGAGTTTTCATATGATTGAAAAACTGAACGGAATGCCGGAAGCGGCGGCCAGGATTTCAGGGACGAAGGAATACCCGGAAATTCAAGGGATGGTGTACTTTTTCGAGGTGTATGGCGGAACCATCGTGATGGCGGAGATTTATGGGTTGCCGGACGATGAGTGGAAGGACGTGGGAAGGTTCTTCGGGTTCCATATTCACGAGGGTGGCCGCTGCGCCGGGGAGAGGCCGCCGCTTAGCGAGACTGGGGAGCATTATAATCCAAACGGGATGCAGCATCCATTTCATGCGGGCGATTTGCCGCCACTCTTGTCCGTGAATGGAACGGCTTGGTACGCGGTGTATACGGGGCGGTTCCATCCGGACGACGTGGTTGGCAGGACCGTGGTCATCCATAACGAAAGCGACGATTTCCAGACACAGCCGTCGGGAAACAGCGGCGCGAAGATTGCCTGCGGGGTGATAAGGGAGCAGGGCGGCATGGATACGGATTGAAGGTGAAAACCTTATTGTGCATCCTTCCGGCCAATCAGCTTAAGCGATTGGCCGGGATTTGAAAAGTGACGTGCTTATTCTTTCACGTAATTCGCGGAGTATTTTTTCAAATATAATTTTTCCAGTCCGCCGATCAGGGCGTAGAGCGCCATCGCCATGATGCAAAGCAAGACGATGGACATCAAGAGCCAATCCATTTTAAATACTTGTGAAGAATAGATAATCAAATATCCAAGACCGTTGCGGGCGGCCAAGAACTCGCCGATGATCACGCCGACAAGGCAGAGCCCGATATTTACCTTCATGTTGCTGATAATGGACGGAACCGAGCTTGGCAGCACCACTTTGGTCAATGCGTGAAAACGTCCGCCGTGCAAAGTATAAATGAGCTTGATTTTTTCCTCGTCCACGGTCGTGAAGCTGGTGTAAAGGCTTAGGATACTGCCGAAGATGGCCACGGACATCCCGGCCACGATGATCGTGGTGCGATTTGCGCCCAGCCAGACGATAAGCAGCGGTGCCAGTGCAGACTTGGGAAGGCTGTTTAGCACCACCAGGTAGGGGTCTAAAACTTCCGAGCATTTGCGGCTGCACCACAGAAGGACGGCGGCTAAAATCCCGGTCAGGGTGACGAGGAGGAAGCTTACGACCGTTTCGTAAAGCGTGATGCCAATATGCAGGAAAATACTGCCGTCGCGCGTCATTTCCATGAAGCAGTTCGCGATGCGGGAAGGGCAGCAGAAAATGAAGGAGTCGATGATGCCCTTTGCCGCCGTATATTCCCATAAAAGTAAAAATCCCGCCAGGATGGCGACGCGCAAAAACCAAACGATGAATCGATGTGCACGAAGGCGATTCAAATAATTTTGCTGGGCGGTGGAAACCATGTTTTTATTCATCGTGATTAAGCTCCTTCCATAATAGATTGAAATAATGCTTGAATTCCGGCGCGTTGCGGCGGTTCATCGGCGTATCCTCGGCGAGGTCGAACGTGACTGGGACGCATGTTTGCAGGGTGGCGGGTCTTTTTGTGAGCACGAAAATACGGTCTGCGAGGCTGACGGCCTCGGACAAATCGTGCGTGACCAGAATCGCGGTCTTCTTTTCATTGCGCAGAATTTGCCCGATGTCGTCCCCGACCGTCAGGCGGGTCTGGTAATCCAGCGCGGAAAACGGTTCGTCTAAAAGCAAGATGTCCGGATCCAAGACCAGGGTGCGGACCAGTGCCGCCCGTTGGCGCATGCCCCCCGAAAGTTGTGAGGGTCGGGAGTCGGAAAACGCCCCCAGTCCGTAGGTGTCGAGCAAGTCCCTTGCTTTTTGCCTTGTTTTATTGGAAAGCTTATGTTGAATCTCCAATCCCAGAAGCACGTTGTGATATACCGTGCGCCACTCAAAGAGGTGGTCGTGCTGCAGCATGTAGCCGATGCAGGTGGGATTGTCGTTTAAAGGTTTTCCGTTTAGGTGAATCCATCCGCTCTCCGGCTCAAGCAGTCCGCAAATCAAGGACAGGAGAGTGGATTTTCCACATCCGGAGGGTCCGACGATGGCAACAAATTCCCCGTCTGCCACGGAAAACGTGATGTCTGAAAGTGCCTTGGTTTCTCCCTCTAAGGTATGGTAAGCATAATTGATATGATGAAATTCCAATATCGATTCCATGCAGACGCTCCTTGTATTTTCAAAGTATACCTTACTTTATGAAAAAAAGAGAATAAGGTGAATGATTCTCAAGACGGTCTCAAGATTTGCCCGGTGCCGCACTAGAAGCATGCGGCACCGGGAATAAGCGGTTTCGATTGTACGATGTGTTATATGGATAAATTGATTTCGTAATCATACTCTCCACTTCCAACAGATTCGGTCTGTCCGTTCGGCAATATTACGGTCGCCGTCGTGTTGCAGGGAATGGCGACGTGTAGCTGGAATCTTGTGTTTCCGTTTGTTTTTGTGAGTTTCCAATTGCTTGTTACCGTTCCATATTCGGTCTGGTAAGAGCGGGAGCAGGACGTCAATCCGCCAAGCGGCCTGGGGGCGATGACAAGCTCCTTGAAACCGGCCGTTTTTGTGTCGATGCCGGAAAGCTTCCGGTACATCCAGTCCGCGACACAGCCAAATGCGTAATGGTTAAAGCTCAAGTGCCCGGGATTGCCGTCTTTGTCATAGCCGAACGTGTTTTCCCAAATCGTGGTTCCGCCCGCGTCCACCTCGGACAGCCAGGATGGTGTCTTGTCTTGCCACAGCAGGGTGGAAGCCAGGTCTTCCCGTCCGATTTTGCACAAGGCGTCCAAAAGATAAGGAGAGGCCAGGAAGCCGGTATCCATGCGCATGTCGTTTTGCTCCAGACAATGTATCAGACGGTTTGCAAAGCTTTCTTTGTGCTCCTTTGGCACCAGGTCGAAATAAATGGGCAGGACGTAGGCTCCCATCAATTCGGAGGGCATGGAACCGTCCGGGCGAATCACGCCCTTTTGGATGGCGGTTTTCATTTTGTCCGCGATTTCCTGATATTGTTTCTGATCTGTCTCGTATAACGCGTTTTCCAAAGAGTCCTTGGCGAGGATTCCGGCGATGTCTGCAAAAGTCTGTACGGAATTCCAGCCAAAGATGGGGGCGGTATAACATGAGCTCATTCCCATGATTTGCTTTAGGTTCTTCATGTCCAGACCGTCTTTGTTCTGGCTTGGGATGAGCCATTCCCCATAGTGATACCCGGTATCCCAAAGGTAGTTTTCGATTTCGTCGGGCAGTTTGGAACCCTTTGGTTTTTTGGAAGCCGCTTCTGCGATGATATAGTCAACCCAGCGGCGCATGCAATAGTATTGTTGCCGTAACACGTCGGTATTACCGGTTACCTGGTACATGGAATAGGGAACGACCACGGCCGCGTCTCCCCAACCGGATGAAGTGCCGCTGCCTTTCGCGCCGTACATCATCTGCATTAGTTTTCCGGTGGCGGGATAATTGCCAACCTGGGGAACCACCATGGGAATGATGCCGTAGCTGTCCTGGTCCGCGCTTACATTATAGAGCCAGCGGCTGAAAAAGGCGGTACAGTCTTCATTTAACATGGCGGTCTTGGCGTACACCAGCATGTCGCCGGTCCAGCCTGCTTTCTCGCGCTGCGGGCAGTCCGTCGGGATGGAGAGCGTGTTGGAGGTCTGCGACCAGCGGATGTTTTCGTAAAGTCGGTTTAATCGCGGATCCGAGGTGACAAAGGTTCCCAAATCTTCCTTTTGGCTGGTCAGCACGATGGCGGTGAAATCCTCCGGCCTTACGTCAACGCCCATTACGCGCACGTAGCGGAACCCATGGTAGGTAAAATGAGGTTCGTAAACGGAAGGAGTTCCATTGCTTGTATATTCGTCTTTTTGGTCGCAGCCTTTGCCGACGCCTCCGGCGGCCATGATATTGTTAAAATAATTCCCCTCCTTGTCCAGGACTTCGCAGTGTTCCAGCGTGATGACGGTTCCGCGGGGCGCGCTGACGTTCATGCGGACGTGCCCGGCCATGTTTTGCCCGAAGTCCAGAATCGTTTCGCCCTTGGGACTGTGAAGGACGTTTACAACGGGTAATTCTTTGGCGGCAATTACGGGTTCCCCCAGCTGGGCTTTCAGGTTTTGGAACCCATAGTTTCCTATTTTACAAGGCGTCCAGGCACTGTCGTCGAACGTGCTCTTTGTCCAGCCGTCAAGTTCCTTTGTGGCGTCATATTGTTCTCCCGCGAACAAATCGGAAGAGAGGACGGGGCCGTAGGAAGCTTTGGTGTTCGTGCCGGAGCAGATGGTATCCTGACTCCCGTCGGAGTAGGTCGCCTCCAACTGAAATAATACGGCATGGGTCTGGTCATTCTTTTTCATGTTAGGCAAGGTTTGGGGGCACATGTACCAGCCGTCGCCCACATACATGGAAAGCGTGTTTTCCTCTTCCTGGCAAAGGGCGGTCACGTCATAGGTCTGATAGCAGAGATATTTCTCGTATACGGTGTGTTCCGGGGCAAAATATCGTTCGTCCGGCCGCGTCCCGTTTACATATAACTGGTATGTTCCATGGCAGGTAACATAGAGGCGGGCCTTTATCGGTTTCTCCCTGAGTCCGAAATTTTGACGGAACATGGTGGCGGGAGATTGTTTCCCAAACCCGGGTTTCCTTTTTTTGGTTTTCAACGGGGATTTTGCCCAATCTGCACTCCAGTCTTCCTCTGAGAGCAACGCGGTTTCAAACCAGGAAGAGGCGCTCGCCTGCCCGCCGTGGTTGTCCGTGACGGTGATATTTAAGGAATAGCGGGTGCGGCTTTTCAGCGGAGCCCCCTGATAAGGATGGTATGTACTCTTGTCATCTTCTTGTATGCCGGTATCCATACAAAGGTTGCCGGATTCATCCGTTACCGTCAAATGGTAGCTTTTTTGGCATGTGTTTGGTTCTGCATTTTCCAACATCCAGGAAAAGTAAGGGTTTACGTCGATGCCAAGTGGTCGCGTCATGTGAAGCGTTTTTAAATTTTTTACAGTCATGGTCTTGTCTCCTTTTTGATTTTGCTTTATTATAGAATAAAAATGCACATAAAAATTAGCGGTTCTTGCTTTTATACTATTCATTCTTGCCATTAGCATTTGTGAGGAGGAGACGAATGTTTGAGAAGATTTCATTTTTTTCTTATGAGGGGAACTATTCTTCTGCCGACGTGCAAATAAGTGAGGGGTATGGAAAGTTGGTCGAAGAGGAAAAGTTAAAGCATATTGAGAAGGAAGATTATCGAATTGACGGAAATTCCAAGTTTTTATTTTCACGTCCAATGACGAGGGAGCGAAAGGAATGGCTGATGTATTTGCAAGCCTTTTGCTATATGAAAAGCGGTGAGAAATATTATACGAGACGAAGTGACTACGACTCTTTCTTGCTTTTGTACACGTATCAGGGGAGGGGACGTCTTACTTATGAAGGCAAGACTTATTCCCTGAATGAGAATGACGCTTTTTTGATTGACTGTAGAAAGCCGCACGCGTATCAGACGGACGGGGAGTTGTGGAATCATGCGGATTTGCATTTCTTTGGCGGGATTTCCCAATATTTGTACCAGGAAAATTTCATGGGGCGGACGCCGGTGTTTCATATGCGGCAACCCGCGAATTTTCAGAAACAGTTGGAAGGGCTTCTTTTGATTCATACGGGTTCTTCCGTGCGGCGGGATTTTTTGTTTTCCAGCGAATTAGAACGTTTTTTGCTGCAGGTTGCCTGGGATGTGAGGGATTCGCGGGACGAGAAGGAGATGCCGGAAAACATTCGTTTATTGACAAGCTACATGGAGCGTCATTTTCAGAAGGAGATGAGTTTGGAGGAAATGTCGTCCTTTGCCAATATGAGTAAGTATCACCTTTGCCGCAAGTTTAAGCAGTATACCGGATTTTCCCCAAAAGAGTATGTGAACCACTTACGGATTTTACAAGCGGAAATGCTGCTGAGGGATACGAAATTCCCCAGTTATAAAATCGGCATGATGGTCGGATTTCCCAGCGAGGCCAACTTTATTCGTCATTTTCGAAACAAGAATGGAGTCACGCCCGGAGAATACCGGGCGGCTTGCCTGGGATGAATCATCCTTAATACGTAATCCGAAAGTAGTCCAAAGAAGTTCCTTATCTTAACATGGACATGATCGCCGAAGAAGGAAAATATGATGGCTACTATGCGGTATGCACGAACCTTGACGAAGTGGGCGTGAACCAGGTCATACGAGATACCAAGAAAAAATAATAATATATAGCTATATTTTTATGTTTTGAAAATGCGAGGAATAGATAATCAAATATCCCAGTCCGTTGCGTGTGGACAAGAACTCACCGATAATCACGCCGACCAAGCAAAGTCCGATATTGACCTTCATGTTGCTGATGATGGCCGGGGCATGGTATGATAGATATAAGATACAAATTTGAAACGGGAGGGAACAGTATGAAATATTTAGCTCATAAAAACGATAAAAACGAAGAACAATCTTTGAAACAACATTTAGAAAACGTGGCCGAATGCTGCGGGACGTACGCGGACGCATTTGGCGCGCGTGACTGGGGCTATTGTTGTGGCTTGTTACATGATGTGGGAAAGTATTCGCAAAAATTCCAAAGAAGGATAAGGGGAAGTATGGAAAGAGTGGATCATTCTACGGCAGGGGCAAAATTATGCTGGGATAAAAAAGGCATGTATTCGTTCTTGAGTTATTGTATCGCCGGTCACCATGCCGGGTTGCCGGATACGGGAGGGGCGGCTGATACAAGTGCAAGCGGGACGATGTTGGGAAGGTTGAAAAAGAAGCTGGAAGATTACGGTGCGTATGCGGAGGAAATTGGGATACCGACGTTGAGCGGGCCGCCGTTCCAACCCGTAAAGGCAGAAAATCAAGGATTTTTTGCGAGCATGTTGATTCGAATGCTTTATTCTTGTCTTGTAGACGCGGATTTTCTGGATACAGAATTATTTATGAATGGGAAAAGTGAAAGGGAAGATGGAGAGGGAATGGGAACGTTATACGGGAAATTGATGGCACATATAGGGGGGTGGCTTGAAAATGATGACTTGGACACGATTAACGGGAGGAGGACGGAGATTTTGCGGCATTGCCTGAAGATGGGGGAGAAAGAAAGGGGACTATTTAGACTGACGGTTCCAACGGGCGGTGGAAAAACGGTTTCTTCGCTTGCATTTGCATTGAAACATGCACAAGAACATCGGATGGAGCGAATTATTTACGTGATACCCTATACGAGTATTATCGAGCAAAATGCAAAAGTGTTTGCCGATATTTTGGGGAGGGGCAACGTGTTGGAAAATCATTGTAATATTGATTATGAGTCGAGTGAAGAATTGAAGCCGATGCAGCTCGCTACGGAAAATTGGGATAAACCGATTGTTGTCACTACGAACGTGCAATTTTTCGAATCTCTCTTTTCAAATAAACCTTCAAAATGTAGGAAATTACATAATATGGCAAATAGTGTCATTATTTTTGACGAGGCGCAGATGCTGCCGAATAACTACCTGAAACCTTGCGTTGGCGCGATGGAACAATTATTGCGGTATTATCGAAGTAGTATTGTTTTATGTACGGCAACACAACCGGCGTTAAAGGATTTGTTGTCGGATGATATCATGGTTACGGAATTATGTCCTCGTATGGAAGAGCAGTTTGCTTTTTTCAAGCGTGCATCCATACGAAATTTAAATCGTATATCCGAACAAGAGTTGGTTGAAAGGGTTGGGGCGGAGCAACAAGCCCTTTGTATATTGAATACGAGGAAACGGGCGCAAGCGGTTTATCAGGGGGTAAAAGGCGAAGGGGTTTATCATTTGTCGACATCCATGTACCCGGTCCATAGGCAGGGTGTGTTGCGAGAGATTCGGGAGAGATTGCAAAAACAAGAAAGATGCATTGTGATTTCAACCAGCCTTGTCGAGGCGGGCGTGGATTTAGATTTTAAAGCAGTGTATAGGCAGCTGGCCGGAGTGGATTCTATTATCCAGGCGGAGGGCAGGTGCAACCGGGAAGGAAAAAGGCCGCTTTCCGATTGCTTTACTTATGTTTTTAGCCTGGAAGAAAAAGAGTACATGGCCGGGCAACGGCAACAAATTGGCGTTACGGAGAGCTTACTTTCAGATGGCAGGGATTTGGAAGGACTGGAAACGATAAAGGCATATTTTGAGATGCTTTATCATTTTCGAGGGGAGAGTTTGGATAAAAAGGACATATTGAAAAAATTCGATAGGGGGAACTTCCAATTCTCCAGAGTTGCTAAAGAAGTTCGGCTGATTGAGGATGACTCGAAAACGATTTTGATTGCGAAGGAAGAGGAGGCAAGGGAAATTCTGGAACAAGTGAGAATAAAAGGGTTTACCAAGAGCCTGATGAGGAAAATGGGGCGCTATTGCGTGAACGTGCGGGAAAACGTGTTTCAAAAATTACTTGCGGCGGGAGCTCTGGAGGCAATGGAGGCGGATTTGAAGGAAGACTATTTTGTGCTGAGGGATTCCGAAAAATATACGGATGAAATGGGTTTGACGTTGGATGTCGGGTTCGGGGAGGCGGTGATATTCTGAACGGGAAAGGGGGAGACATATGTCTCCCCGCTTTTTGAAAGAATAACCTTAAATGTTTCAATCCACAATTGGAAATCTCCAAAAGACATTGTTAATATACCATGAAATGAAAAAAAGTAAAAGGGGTATTGACTTTTTTACAAAATGTGGTATTCTATATTTAGATTAACCATAAATGAAGTCTATAAATGATTCATGTAAAAACCAAGGAGGTGGTGAAAACGTGTCAAAAGGCGTAAGGGTAAGAGTATGGGGTGACTACGCGTTATTCTGCAGACCCGAGATGAAGGTGGAAAGGTGTTCTTATGACATCATGACACCGTCTGCGGCCAGGGGAATTCTGGAGGCCATATACTGGCATCCTGGCATGCGGTGGATTGTGGATCGGATTTACGTGAAGAAACCGATACAGTTCACCAGCGTTCGGAGGAACGAGGTGAAAAGCAAGATTTCTGCCAGCAACGTGTTGCCGGTATACAATGGGAGTTCTAAAAGGCTTTATTTGAGCAGTAAGGCGGAAATCGTGCAGAGGGCGTCCTTATTGCTTAGGGACGTGGAGTACGTGATTGAGGCGCATTTTGAACTCACGGACAAGGCGAATTCCAGTGACAATCCGGGAAAGTTCAAGGACATTGTCATGCGCAGACTGAGGCGCGGGGAGTGCTTTCACAATCCATACATGGGTTGCCGTGAATTCCCGGCGAGATTTTCCCTATGCGAGGATGAGGAGATTTCTACGGCATATTCGGAGGAAGAGGAACATGATTTGGGCTTCATGTTGTACGACTTGGATTACTCAAATCTTCCCGACATTCAGCCAATGTTTTTTAGGGCAATCATGAGAAGGGGCATTATTGATTTGCAAGATTGCGAGGTGGTTCGATGATTTTGCAGGCTTTGACCGAGTATTATGAGGCGTTGCTGGAAGACGGAAAAGTCGCGGAACCGGGGTGGTGTCAGGCGAAAACGGCCTTTGCCCTGAATCTGGATGCGGATGGTGGTTTGAAGGGAATCATTTCCCTGAAAGAGGAAAAGGAAGTCGGTAAAAAGAAGGTCTGGACATCGTCGTATAGGAAAGTTCCCCGGATGGAGTCGCGCTCGTCGGGGGTGAAGGCGAATTTTCTTTGTGACAATTCCAAGTACATTTTGGGTGTTGACGCGACGGGAAGTGGAAAACGGGTTCAGGAGTGTTTTGAGGCGGCCAAGGAAAAGCATTTAAGGATTTTGGAGTCCGCAAATGGCGAAATGGCAGGTGCAATAAAATCCTTTTTTACGTCATGGAATCCGCAAAAGGCGAAGGAAAATGACAAGTTACAAGAAATATGGGATGAGGTTACGGATGGGAGCAATTTGATTTTTACGATGGATGCTCACGAGGCACAGACGGATGAAGAGATTCGCAGGGCTTGGGAAAAGTCCTTGGAAGAGGAAAAGAGTACGATAAGGGGAATCTGTCTTGTGACTGGAAAGGATGC
Source organism: uncultured Faecalicatena sp. (assembly GCA_948468385.1). GTDB lineage: Bacteria > Bacillota > Clostridia > Lachnospirales > Lachnospiraceae > Schaedlerella. The sequence continues at coordinate 80,167 of CAOKHZ010000005.1, forward strand.
GGAAATTACAAGAATTCATTCGGCAATCAAGGGAGTGCAAGGGGCGCAGTCTAGCGGGGCGGCGTTGGTATCGTTTAATGCGCCGGCTTTTGAATCTTATGAGAAAGAACAGAGTTATAATGCTCCGGTGGGAACTTATGCGGCATTTGCCTATACTACTGCGCTGAATTTTCTTTTGACGCAGAGGGACTATGTTTTTCGCTATGGGGATACGACAATCGTGTTTTGGGCGAAAAACGGGAAGGACGTTTACCAGGACGTTTTTAGCTGGTCGCTTGAGCCGCCGAAAGACAATCAGGAAACGATAAGGAGCGTTTTTCAAAACTTGAAGGCACAAAGGGCGATCGACGTTGACGGAATTGAGTTGGATGAGAACCAGGAATTTTTCATACTGGGATTGGCACCGAACGCGGCGAGGCTGTCAGTTCGGTTCTTCCATAGAAGTAGTTTTGGAAATGTTCTGAAAAACATTCAGAAACATTACGTCAGAATGGATATAAAAAGGCCGTCTTGGGAGGAGAGGGAATATTTGGGGGTTGGCGGCATGTTGCATGAGACTGTTAATCAGAAGTCGAAAGACAAGAGTCCGGTGCCAAACCTTTCAGGAATGGTGTTAAAGGCAATCTTGGAAAATGCAAGGTATCCAGAAAATTTATACAGTAACCTCATGATACGGATACGCGCGGAACAAGGAAGGATTACGTGGGGAAGGGCATCCATTATAAAGGCCTATTTAATTCGAAATCACCAATTGGAAAAGGGGGATGAATTTGTGGAACTGAATCAGGAAACGAATGACATGCCATATGTTTTGGGACGAATTTTTGCAGTACTTGAAAACATTCAAGAGGAGGCAAATCCCAATATCAATGCGACGATAAAGGATAGGTATTTTATTTCGGCTTGCGCGAACCCGGCATCCGTATTTCCTATTTTGCTGAGGTTGAAAAATAGTCATATCCGAAAAATTGAAAGACAGAAGGAATGGAAAAAGAGATTTTTCGAAGAAACATTAACGGAATTGCTGGGCAAAATCGTGGAGTTTCCCAAAAGGCTGACGTTGGAAGAGCAAGGACGCTTTATCTTGGGATATTATCACCAGGTTCAGAAAAGATTTGAAGGAGGAAAAGTAAGTGAGTGAAGTGATTAAAAACAGATATGAATTTGTGATTTTGTTTGATGTGGAAAATGGAAATCCGAACGGAGATCCGGATGCGGGAAACATGCCTAGGATTGACCCGGAAACGGGATATGGCCTAGTTACGGACGTTTGCCTGAAACGTAAAATTAGAAATTATGTAGAAACAGTAAAAGAGGACGCGAAGGGGTATGAGATTTACATTAGGGAAGACGTTCCGCTCAATCGGAGCGACAATAGGGCTTATGAGCATCTTGAAACCAATGAAAAAGGCGTGAAGGAATTGAAAAAGAAAGATCCAGATGCGGATATAAAAATCAGGGATTTCATGTGCGAGAATTTCTATGATATACGGACGTTCGGGGCGGTCATGACGACGTTTGTAAAGGCATCCTTAAATTGTGGACAAGTCAGAGGGCCGGTACAGCTTGGATTCGCGCGAAGCATTGACCCGATTATTAGTCAGGAAGTGACGATAACGAGGGTGGCCATTACTACGGAGAAGGACGCGGAGAATAAAAATACGGAAATGGGAAGAAAAAACATAGTCCCATATGCGTTATATCGTGCGGAAGGTTATGTTTCGGCAAATCTTGCGCGAAGGGTGACGGGATTTTCAGAGGATGACTTGGAACTCTTGTGGGAGGCGATTATCAATATGTTCGAACATGACCATTCCGCCGCGCGAGGGAAAATGGCCGTCAGGGAGCTGATTGTGTTCAAGCATAGTAAAGAGTTGGGGGATTGCCCGGCATATAAATTGTTCGATTCCGTGGACGTGAAAAAGAAGGCGGAAATCGCGTATCCGAGAAAGTACCAAGATTATATTGTAGATATTCAGGAAGAAAAAATTCCGGAAACAGTAGAAGTGATAAGGAAAATATAATGGAATATAGAGAAGATGAATATTTAATGCTTTCAGGAATTCAACACTTTGAATTTTGTAGGAGGCAGTGGGCATTGATTCATATAGAACAGCAATGGGCGGAAAATGAGCATACGGTCGTGGGTGAGTTGATGCATAAAAAGGCGCATGATCCATATTTGACAGAGAAGAGGAAGGAAGTGCTCATAGCGAGGGCACTTCCAGTGTCCTCTCGCATGCTTGGAATCAGTGGGGAGTGTGACGTTGTTGAATTTCATAAAGAAGACGAAGGCATAAAATTGTATGGGCGCAGAGGTCTTTACAAAGTCTATCCGGTGGAATATAAGAAAGGAAAGCCAAAGCAATCAAAGGAAGATATTTTGCAGTTGGTGGCGCAGGCCATGTGTCTGGAGGAGATGTTTTCGACGGAGATTTTGGAAGGGGCACTTTTTTATGGGGAAACAAGGAGGCGTGAAGCGGTCGGAATTTCGAAAGAATTGAGGCAACAAGTGGTAGACATGGTAAAGGAAATGCATCAATATTATGAAAGAAAACATACTCCGCAAGTAAAGTATGGAAAACATTGTAATGCTTGTTCGCTAAAGGATATATGCATGCCGAAAATGAGCAAAGCACCATCAGTTAGGGGATATATCAGCCAGGCGTTGGGGGATTTGTCATGAAAAAATTATTGAATACATTGTACGTGACATCGGAAAGCGGATATTTATCCCTTGATGGGGAAAATGTCGTCGTGTCGGAAAATGGCCAGGAGATTGGGAGGCTTCCATTGCACAATTTGGAAGGCATTGTCTCCTTTGGTTATCGGGGGACAAGCCCGGCATTGATGGGAGCATGTGCGGAAAAAAACATTTCTTTATGTTATCTGTCACCACAAGGAAAGTTTTTGGCAAGGGTGAGCGGAAAAGTAAAAGGAAATGTAATTTTGAGGGAGCGGCAGTATAAGTGCTTTATGGACGATGGGGAAAGTGTGGACGTGGCGAAAAACTGTATTATCGGAAAGGTTCATAATGCCAGATGGGTATTGGAAAGGGCAACGAGGGATCATGCTCTTCAAGTGGATGTTGAAAAGTTGAAGGTTTCATCAGAAAAGTTGAAAAAATCAATAGAACAGATACAAGGTTGCCAAAATAAGGAAACATTGCGTGGGCTTGAGGGCGAGGCAGCCCGGATTTATTTCACAGTATTTGATGAGTTGATTCTCCAACAGAAAAAGGACTTTTCGTTTCACGAAAGAAATAGGAGGCCGCCGTTGGACAATGTCAACGCATTACTTTCATTTTCGTACACGTTGTTGACAAATATGATTACGTCTGCATTGGAAACGGTGGGGTTGGATCCCTATGTAGGCGTTCTTCATACAGAACGTCCAGGGCGAGTGTCGTTGTCGTTAGATTTAATTGAGGAATTGCGTCCGGTTTTGGCCGATCGTTTTGTCTTGTCCTTAATAAATAAGAAAATGATTACAAAAAAGGGATTTAAACAAAAGGAGAATGGCGCAGTCTTGATGGATGATGAAACCAGAAAGAATGTGTTGGTTGAATGGCAGAATAAGAAAAAGGAAACGCTTACCCATCCTTTTTTGAAGGAAAAAATGGAGTGGGGGATGGTTCCTTACGTGCAAGCGATGCTGTTGGCGAGGTATTTGCGTGGCGATTTAGACTCATATCCGCCATTTTTATGGAAATGAGGTGTTTTATGCTTGTGTTGATTACATATGATGTAAATACGGAAACGGCGGCAGGAAAGGCCAGATTGAGAAAAGTGGCAAAACAATGCGTGAATTATGGAAGGCGAGTGCAAAACTCCGTGTTTGAATGTATTGTGGATAATGCACAGTGTGTGCGATTGAAAGCGCTGTTGGTAGACATTATTGATGAGGAGGTGGATAGTTTAAGGTTCTACTATTTGGGAAACAAGTATCAAACAAAAGTGGAGAGTATTGGGGTCGAGAGAGGAAAAGCGGTCGACGATGTGTTAATTTTATAATGGATTGGTGCGAATGGTAAGCGTACATAATGATACTGGGAGATTCGCACCTAAAACCCATATTTTTAAAGTGGTTTATGATGAAAAAACTGTGTGGTTTGAAAAGAATGTTTGATTTGTTTGATAAAATTGTTGAATTGCATTTGATTGTATAAAGAAAAATTGTGCAATTTTGTCGTCGCTCCCCTCGCGGGAGCGTGGATTGAAATAACGCTTCAACAGATTTTGCCAACATTGATTTCAACGTCGCTCCCCTCGCGGGAGCGTGGATTGAAATATCCCTTTTGGCATTGCCAATTCTGCCCGGTCATGTCGCTCCCCTCGCGGGAGCGTGGATTGAAATCCCATCACCCCATCTGCCAATGCCGCCGCATGGAGTCGCTCCCCTCGCGGGAGCGTGGATTGAAATCCACGTCAGCTACGGTGTTGGCTTCCGCTCCGCTGTCGCTCCCCTCGCGGGAGCGTGGATTGAAATCGGGTATTCTGATAATCTGCCCCACGTTTATCACGTCGCTCCCCTCGCGGGAGCGTGGATTGAAATATTTTCGGAATACCGACCATGATAGACGGCTTTTGTCGCTCCCCTCGCGGGAGCGTGGATTGAAATTGTTATCACTGGCAATACTGCCGTTATCAGCTGCGTCGCTCCCCTCGCGGGAGCGTGGATTGAAATAACACTGCAAACGGCGGCAACAAGTATCCTGCCGTCGCTCCCCTCGCGGGAGCGTGGATTGAAATGTTGTCTGGGCAAGGGAGTTTTTGAAGATGGAGAGGTCGCTCCCCTCGCGGGAGCGTGGATTGAAATCCCTCTGTGATAATCACGCCGACATTGCGGGCGGGTCGCTCCCCTCGCGGGAGCGTGGATTGAAATCATAAACGCCAATGACAACGGGGCAGTGAGTGTGGTCGCTCCCCTCGCGGGAGCGTGGATTGAAATTGATTAAAAATAAGGGTTCACGTTTCTTCTCCATCGTCGCTCCCCTCGCGGGAGCGTGGATTGAAATCTTGCGGACGGTGGGCAAACCTACGTGGCATTCTGTCGCTCCCCTCGCGGGAGCGTGGATTGAAATCACGTTCCAGACATTCCAGCCCGTCCTCCGTTATGTCGCTCCCCTCGCGGGAGCGTGGATTGAAATGTTTATAAAAAAGAACGGAAATGAGCTTTGGCTGTCGCTCCCCTCGCGGGAGCGTGGATTGAAATCGGCATTGGCAAACACAAGCAGAAACACGAAGTGGTCGCTCCCCTCGCGGGAGCGTGGATTGAAATACGCCGTAGGAATCCTCAAGACCGTCCCCGCATAGTCGCTCCCCTCGCGGGAGCGTGGATTGAAATAAAATGCGTATGTGTCAAACACATACACGTATACGTCGCTCCCCTCGCGGGAGCGTGGATTGAAATAGCTCTACGAAACATAGAACAAGAACTAGGCCGTGTCGCTCCCCTCGCGGGAGCGTGGATTGAAATAGCTCTACGAAACATAGAACAAGAACTAGGCCGTGTCGCTCCCCTCGCGGGAGCGTGGATTGAAATAGCTCTACGAAACATAGAACAAGAACTAGGCCGTGTCGCTCCCCTCGCGGGAGCGTGGATTGAAATTTGCAGACATCGTTGCTTGAAAATGAGCGATTATGTCGCTCCCCTCGCGGGAGCGTGGATTGAAATGCTCGAAAATTTATGAGAACCCGTTGGCGTATTGTCGCTCCCCTCGCGGGAGCGTGGATTGAAATAAGAATTATAAACGCATGGGCGGACATGACTGTGTCGCTCCCCTCGCGGGAGCGTGGATTGAAATCGTTTTATGAGCATGATGGAAACATATTGCCAGAGTCGCTCCCCTCGCGGGAGCGTGGATTGAAATTGACCCTATTTGTATTACCCCGTTTGGCATAACAGTCGCTCCCCTCGCGGGAGCGTGGATTGAAATTCCCTTGTTGTCCAGTCCAAGTCCCAACCTCAATGTCGCTCCCCTCGCGGGAGCGTGGATTGAAATAGTACATACGCCATGAGGGATTTGTAATAATTCCGTCGCTCCCCTCGCGGGAGCGTGGATTGAAATTCCTGATTTGTCGACATCCAAAGTCCCATTATAGTCGCTCCCCTCGCGGGAGCGTGGATTGAAATAAGCCGACCGCGCACTTGGTGTTCGACTCCACAGTCGCTCCCCTCGCGGGAGCGTGGATTGAAATCCGCAGTATGCCTGGGATGAATGGCTGGATTATGTCGCTCCCCTCGCGGGAGCGTGGATTGAAATACCGTGTACAAAACCTCTGGTACATTAATGTCCGTCGCTCCCCTCGCGGGAGCGTGGATTGAAATTGTTTCCTTCGCCCGGCACCTCCTCCAGTTTGTGGTCGCTCCCCTCGCGGGAGCGTGGATTGAAATTTTTGGGCGTTTGTAATCGTGTGATGTCTGGCGTGTCGCTCCCCTCGCGGGAGCGTGGATTGAAATCAGTCGGTGCGTACATAACCGCATACGCCAGACAGTCGCTCCCCTCGCGGGAGCGTGGATTGAAATAGCAAGATTGACACTGGAATGGCACAGAATTCAGTCGCTCCCCTCGCGGGAGCGTGGATTGAAATCACGTGAAACATTACCATAATTGCATAAAACACGGTCGCTCCCCTCGCGGGAGCGTGGATTGAAATTGGTCGAGGGATGTTATTTTTATACTCTATTTTGTCGCTCCCCTCGCGGGAGCGTGGATTGAAATGCAACCTCAATGGTCACAGACCGGCGGTCATTGGGTCGCTCCCCTCGCGGGAGCGTGGATTGAAATTACTTAAAATGGAAATGGGGGCAAAAAGGGGGCGTCGCTCCCCTCGCGGGAGCGTGGATTGAAATAGGTCATACCAGAGGGCGACGTTTACCGACTTAGTCGCTCCCCTCGCGGGAGCGTGGATTGAAATCTCGTGGCAGGGGCGCGTGTTTAAAATCCGCGGGAGTCGCTCCCCTCGCGGGAGCGTGGATTGAAATAACCCTAGAAAGGGAACGTATTCAACCGGGCACTTCGTCGCTCCCCTCGCGGGAGCGTGGATTGAAATCGACAATCCAGTTCCATGCATTAATTACCGAGTTTGTCGCTCCCCTCGCGGGAGCGTGGATTGAAATGGAATCGAAAAGCCGTCAACATGGCGCAAGGACGTCGCTCCCCTCGCGGGAGCGTGGATTGAAATCCCAATGTCTGCAGGCTCAAATTGCCCGCCTGGTGTCGCTCCCCTCGCGGGAGCGTGGATTGAAATGACCAATGCTGATAAATTGGATGGATATCACGCGGGTCGCTCCCCTCGCGGGAGCGTGGATTGAAATAATTGCGTTTTGTGTAACATTTTGGATCGCATTCGTCGCTCCCCTCGCGGGAGCGTGGATTGAAATGTCTTGTGCATCAGGATGGCATCTGGGTCGTGGTGTCGCTCCCCTCGCGGGAGCGTGGATTGAAATATTGCCGGGGCGAAGTCTTGCGTGTACCATGGAGACGGTCGCTCCCCTCGCGGGAGCGTGGATTGAAATAACTTACGATATTCGCGCACCGGCGGATACTCGTGTCGCTCCCCTCGCGGGAGCGTGGATTGAAATGTGGAGTGGTACACGGACTTTATGACGGAAAAGCCCCATTTCCCCCCGCTATCACGAAACGAGGCTTTACATGAAGTATTATTTTCGTTATAATGACAGCATGGAAATTGACCGAAAAGGAGAATGTCATGGCGAAGTGTTTTTGTGTTACGGGGACTTGTATTCCGGAAAAAAACTATATGATAGATATCAGTGACAGAATCGGACAAATTATAGAACGATATATCCAGCGTGGGCAGTATTTTACCATGAACCGGGCAAGGCAGTACGGGAAAACGACCACGTTGTTTTTGCTTGAACGGGCGTTGCGGGAGAATTATGTTGTATTAAGCCTGAGTTTTGAAGCGACGGACGAGTATTTTCAATCTATGGCCAGTCTGGCGGAAGGGTTGGTCATGGACATTGCCAAGTGCCTGCGTGCCCAGAACGTGGATAATGATATCGTGGCTACATGGTGTGAGCCGGTTTCCGAAAAATTTCCCATGAAATCATTGGGAATGAAAATCAGTACTTTGTGCCGTTCTTGTGACAAAAAGATTGTTCTCATGATAGACGAGGTGGATAAAAGTTCGGATAATCAAATTTTTTTGTCATTTTTGGGATTGCTGCGGGAAAAGTACTTGAAGTGGCAGCAGGGAAAAGATGTGACGTTTCAGTCAGTCATTCTTGCAGGAGTGTATGATATAAAAACATTGAGAATAAAATTGCATCCGCAGGAGGAGACGAAGTACAATAGTCCGTGGAATGTTGCGGCGGATTTTGATATCGATATGAGTTTTTCGGCAAAAGAGATTGAAGCAATGCTAAAGGAATACGAGGCGGATTATCATACGGGAATGGATGTTGCAGCTATCAGTCGGTTGTTATATGATTATACGTCGGGGTATCCTTATCTTGTGTCAAGGATATGCCAGATTACCGATGAAAGGATTGTAGGCGGTGAAATGCTTGAGTCGAGGGCAAAAGCCTGGACAAAAGAAGGAATGCTATTGGCAGTCAAATGGTTGTTAAAAGAGCCAAACACGTTGTTCGATGATATGACAAAAAAACTATTGGATTATCCCGGGTTAAAGGAAATGATACAAAGCATTCTTTTTGGGGGAGTCGGATTCCCGTTTAAACGGGAAACTCCGCTGATTGATCTGGGAGTGACTTTCGGATTTTTAAAAGAGAATCAAGGAATTGTTGCCGTTGCAAATAGAATATTTGAAATCCAGTTGTATGAGACTTTTTTGGCCGAAATGGCAATAAATGGTGAGAAGATGTATACGGAGTCCGATTTGGACAAGGGTGGTCTAGTATGGCGATGCAAAATCAAAATGTGAATTATCAAAAGGAACTGGACAAGACGTTACAGCGGCTTCGCGAGGAAAATCTCGTGCCGCGTCTTCTGCTCCACAGTTGTTGTGCGCCGTGCAGCAGCTATGTGTTGGAGTATTTGTCGCAGTACTTTGAAATCACGGTACTTTATTACAATCCGAACCTTTACCCGGATACGGAGTTTGCCAAACGTTCCAGGGAGCAGCAAAGGTTGATTGGAGAAATGGAAGTTCGGCATCCGGTTTCCTTTATGGAAGGAACGTTTGAAAAGGAAAAATTTTACCGGATGGCGGCAGGGGTGGAAGACGCGCGAGAGGGTGGCGAGCGATGTTTTCGCTGTTATGAGTTGCGGCTTCGCGAGACGGCAAGGCTGGCGAGGGAGCGTGGATTTGACTATTTTACCACGACGTTGAGCATCAGCCCGCTGAAAAATGCCCGAAAATTGAATGAAATCGGAGAACGGTTGGCGAAAGAGTATGAGGTTGCCTACCTGGCTTCGGATTTCAAGAAGAAGGACGGTTATCGCCGCTCGGTGGAATTGTCCAAGGAGTATGGGCTATACCGCCAGGATTATTGTGGATGTGAATTTTCATGGCGGGAGAGGAATGAGCGGGAAACGGGGAAATAGAACGAGTGAGAGAACCGCCTTGCGGCTTGTCGCGGGGCGGTTCTCTCGGGATAATGGACATTGTCATTGCCAGTATTCTTCTAAAAAACGGATGATGTCTAAAGCTTTCGGCGGGCATCCAAGCAAATGGCGGGAGCAGTTCTTCGTGCAGGAACCGACTCCGATTTCACCGGCAGTGTCCTTCCATCCCTGGCCTATGCAGACATGTTCTCGCTTTCCCCGGGTGGTTCCCTGGTCATCAAGACGCTCCAACGCGTAAATCAGGGAACCATAGCATGCACTGCAGGCATCGCGGGCATCGGTGTATTTTTCCAATTTGCGGACGCGGCCAGTCGCGTGCGAGTTCGTTTGATCGTTCATCGGCTGGTTCAGCATGGTGACTTTCGCCTTGGACGTGTCCGCGCACCCGACGTTTAGTCGTTCCGCGATGCGGATGTAAGGAACGTCATCGACAGAATATCCAATGCTTTCACATACGTACGCGTCGCAGAGAACCGGGTCGAGACATGCGAAAATCCGGTTCATGACGACGGGATTTCCCCCTTCTTCAAAATTCAAGTCCCCACAGATGTTGTCAACCAGAATCAGGCCGTGAGGAATCACGGTATTTAAATGGGCGATGGGCTTGTGCAGGCCCATCGTATGAAACCTGCGTTTTTCGCTGTCGGGAATCACTCCCTTGGCATTTTTTAGCGCACAAGTGATAAGTGTCTGGCAGTGTCCCTTTAAAACCGGCATGTTTATCAGAAAATCCGTCGTTTTTAATTCGCTGCACAAATGTAGGGGCATGCCTGCGGCGTCACAAGGGTAAGAGGAATCTTTCTGCATGTCGTAAAACGGAACATGGTAGTTCTCGCATACAGAAGCAATCCCGGAGGCTTTAACGGCTCGGGAAGTCCTGGATCCGACCCAGGAACCTTCCATGACCTTCACGTTGGAAAATTCATGCTTTTTTAAATAAAGTAACACGCCCTCTACCAGTTCGGGATGGGTGATTGCGCCGTTCGACGCGTCATCGTCCAATAACAGGTTGGGCTTCAGCGCGATGCGTTTCGTCTTGTCCCCGATGATTTCATCTAAATGAATCGCTTCTAAAAGTTTGAGCGTCATTTGGACATAATCAGTTCCGTGAATCATCACGATTTCTTCTTTTTTCATGTCAAATCCTCCTCGCATGGGTATGTTGTTGGTCATGTGCTTGTGTCGGCATCCATCCGTACGCCGACACGGTCTTTTTGTAAAAGAGTATAGCAAAATTTGAGTTTGGCGGCAAGAAGTTATGTGTACCCTCTCGGCCAATCATTGACACCCTTACAGTCATATTTTTCAAAAATTTCACTTCCTTATTTACAAGCGGCCATATACTGTGATAAACTAAAGCGTGTTTTTGAAACGTGAAGACATATGAATTGTAAATATGAAAGTCATGAACATGCAATAATCAAAAACTATTTTTCGAATGAAAAGAGAAGGACGCCGATGCAATCGGCGTAAAAGAAAGGGTGAATCTGTACATGGCACAGCTATGGGGCGGCCGGTTTACGAAGGAAACCGACCAACTGGTATATGATTTTAATGCTTCCATCATGTTTGACAAGAGGTTGTACCGACAAGATATTCGTGGCAGTATCGCGCACGTGACGATGCTCGCGGCGAGGGGAATCTTGACGGAGGAGGAAAAGACGCGGATTACCGAAGGGCTTGAGGGGATTTTGGCAGACTTGGAAAGCGGCCGGCTTGAAATCACGTCCGAATACGAGGATATTCACAGTTTCGTAGAGGCGATATTGACGGAGCGGATCGGCGAGGCCGGAAAGAAACTCCACACGGGGCGCAGCCGCAACGACCAGGTCGCGCTGGATATGAAGCTCTATGTTCGGGACGAGGTGGTGGAGCTTGACGGGCTTTTAAAGGAATTGTTGGAAGTGTTGTTGCGGTTGATGAAGGAGCATGTCGAGACGTACATGCCGGGATTCACGCATTTGCAAAAAGCGCAGCCGATTACCCTGGCGCACCACCTTGGCGCGTATTTTGAAATGTTTAAGCGCGACCGTGGGCGGATGCAGGATATTTACCATAGAATGAATTTGTGCCCGCTGGGGGCGGGGGCGTTGGCCGGGACGACGTATCCGCTTGACCGGGAATATACGGCGAGCCTCCTTGGATTTGACGGGCCGACGCTTAACAGCATCGACTCGGTGGCCGACAGGGATTATCTGATTGAGTTTTTGTCGGCGATGTCCACGGTGATGATGCACTTGAGCCGTTTTTCGGAGGAAGTGATCATCTGGAACTCCAATGAATATAAATTCGTGGAGTTGGATGACGCGTACAGCACGGGCAGCAGCATCATGCCGCAGAAGAAGAACCCGGATATCGCGGAGCTCGTGCGCGGAAAGACGGGACGGGTGTATGGGGCACTCATGTCGCTTCTTACGACCATGAAGGGCATTCCGCTGGCGTACAACAAGGACATGCAGGAGGACAAGGAAGTCGTCTTTGACGCGATTGACACCACGAAGGGGTGTGTCGTGTTATTTACCGGCATGCTGCGGACGATGAAGTTTCGAAAGGAACAGATGGAAGCCAGTGCGAGGCATGGATTTACCAATGCGACGGATGCTGCGGATTATCTTGTAAACCACGGCGTGCCTTTTAGGGACGCGCATGGAATCGTCGGACAACTGGTGTTGCATTGTATTGAAAAGGGGATTGCTTTAGATGACATGAGTTTGGCAGAATTTAAGGGGATTTCCCCGGTGTTTGAAGCGGACATATATGAGGCAATCAGCATGAAGAACTGTGTGGAGATGCGAAATACCATCGGCGCGCCGGGACGCACGGCGATGGAGAAAGTCATAGAATTGGAAGAGGCATATTTACAAGGAGGATGTGAGTAGAGATGGATAAGAAATTAAGAGTCGGAATTTTGGGAGCGACCGGAATGGTCGGACAGAGGTTTATCGCGTTGTTGGAAAATCACCCATGGTTCGAGGTGGTGACCGTGGCGGCAAGTCCGCGCTCCGCGGGAAAAACTTACGCGGAGGCGGTGGAGGGGCGTTGGAAGATGGATACCCCGATGCCGGAGGCTGTCGGAAAACTGATGGTCATGAACGTAAACGAGGTGGAGAAGGTGGCTTCCACCGTGGATTTCGTGTTCAGCGCCGTGGACATGTCCAAGGAGGAAATCAAGGCCATCGAGGAGGAATATGCGAAGACCGAGACCCCGGTCGTGTCAAATAACAGCGCGCACCGTTGGACGCCGGACGTGCCGATGGTGGTGCCGGAGATTAACGCGGAGCATTTTGACGTGATTGCGGATCAGAAGAAACGTCTTGGCACGACCCGCGGCTTTATCGCCGTGAAGCCGAATTGCTCGATTCAAAGTTATGCGCCGTGTCTGGCGGCCTGGAAGGAGTTTGGCCCGAAGGAAGTCGTGGCGACGACTTATCAGGCGATTTCAGGGGCCGGAAAGACGTTTAAGGATTGGCCGGAGATGGAGGGAAACATTATCCCGTACATCGGCGGCGAGGAAGAGAAGAGTGAGCAGGAGCCGCTTCGGGTGCTTGGAAAAGTGGAAAACGGGCAGATTGTCAAGGCCGCGCTGCCGAAGATTACTTGCCAGTGCGTGAGGGTTCCGGTGTTAAACGGACATACGGCCGCCGTGTTTATCAATTTTGAAAAGAAACCGACAAAGGAAGAGTTGATTGAAAAACTGGTGAACTTCAAGGGATTTCCGCAGGAGGCGAACCTGCCGAGCGCGCCGAAGCAGTTTATCCAGTATTTGGAGGAGGACAATCGTCCGCAGGTGTCCATGGACGTGGATTATGAAAATGGCATGGGCGTGTCCATTGGCCGGTTGCGCGAGGATGGCATGTTTGACTACAAGTTCATCGGCCTGTCCCACAACACCGTGCGCGGCGCGGCGGGCGGAGCCGTCTTGTGCGCGGAGGCGTTGACGGCGAAAGGATATATCAGTGCGAAATAAATGACGCATAAAAAACGAGGACGAAAAGTGTCGTGTTTTTCTTTCCAGACGGAGGTTGCGAAGAGGAGAAGACGAACGATGGCACGAAAAAATATATTTATTCATAGAAACAGAAAGAAAGCGAGGAATCTTTCCATGGGAATGACAATGACGCAGAAAATCCTGGCGGCACATGCGGGATTGGATTCTGTAGAAGCGGGACAGTTGATTATGGCAAAACTGGACGTGGTGATGGCAAACGACATTACCGGCCCGATGGCACTGCCGATTATCAAGCAGATGTCCGACAAGGTATTTGACAAGGACAAGGTAGTCTTTGTACCGGACCATTTTACGCCGAACAAGGACATCAAGTCGGCGGAGAACTCCAAGGCGATTCGCGAGTACGCGAAAGAGCAGGGACTTACTTGGTATTTTGAGCAGGGCAAGTCCGGAGTGGAACATGCCATTTTGCCGGAGGCGGGAGTGGTGGCCGCAGGGGAGTGCATCATCGGCGCGGACTCCCACACTTGTACTTATGGCGCGTTGGGCGCGTTTTCCACCGGCATGGGGACGACGGACGTGGCGACGGGCATGGCGACCGGCGAAATCTGGTTCAAGGTGCCGTCTGCCATTAAATTTGTGCTGACGGGCAAGCCAAGCCCTTATGTGAGCGGCAAAGATATCATTATCCACATTATCGGAAAAATCGGCGTGGACGGGGCACTTTACAAGTCCATGGAGTTCGTGGGCGACGGCATTGCCAATCTTTCCATGGACGACAGATTCACGATGGCGAACATGGCGATTGAGGCCGGAGCCAAGAACGGCATCTTCCCGGTGGACGAGAAGGTGGAGGAGTACTTGAAAGAGCACACGAAAAAGCCGTACACGATTTATGAGGCCGACGAGGATGCCAAGTACGACGAGGTGATTGAAATCAATTTGTCCGAGGTTCGTCCGACGGTGGCGTTCCCGCACCTTCCGGGCAATGCGAAGACGATTGACGAAATCGAGGCGATGGATCCGATTAAAATCGACCAGGTCGTAATCGGGTCATGTACGAACGGACGGATGGAGGATTTGCGCAAGGCGGCGGCAATTTTGAAAGGACATACCGTGCATCCGGACGTGCGCGTGATGGTGGTGCCGGCGACGCAGAAGATTTACAAGCAATGTATCGCGGAAGGGTTATTGGACATTTTCGTGGACGCGGGCTGCGCGGTAAATACGCCGAGCTGCGGACCGTGCATGGGCGGACACATGGGCGTGATGGCGGCCGGAGAAAAGTGCGTGTCCACGACGAACCGTAACTTTGTCGGCCGTATGGGACACGTGGATTCCTTGATTTACCTGGCATCCCCGGAGGTGGCCGCGGCGAGCGCGATTGCGGGCTGCATCGCGAATCCTGAGAAAGTAGGTGACAAATAATGAAAGCACTTGGACATGTATTTAAATATGGAGACAACGTAGACACGGACGTCATCATTCCGGCAAGATATCTGAACTCGTTTGACGCAAAGGAACTGGCAAGCCACGCCATGGTGGACATTGATCCGGAATTTGCGACGAAGGTGCAACCGGGGGACTTAATCGTGGCGAATAAGAACTTTGGCTGTGGGTCATCGCGGGAGCACGCGCCGTTATGCTTGAAGGAAGCGGGCGTAAGCTGCGTGATCGCGGAGACGTTTGCCCGTATTTTCTACCGTAACGCGATTAACATCGGTCTGCCGATTATCGAGTGCGTGGAGGCCGCCAGAGGAATTGAGGCGGGGGACGAGGTCGAGGTCGACTTTGACAGCGGCATGATTTACAACCGCACGAAGGGCACGCAGTTTAAGGGACAGCCGTTCCCGGAATTCATGCAGGAATTAATCAGCGCGGGCGGCCTGGTGAATTACACAAATAATAAAAAGGACAAGACGGCATGACGTTGAAACGTGTAGGTGAAATGATAAAGAGGGTAGGAAGATGAATTTATTATACAAGAGCACAAGAAACGCAGAGCGAACCGTGACCGCTTCCGAGGCCATATTAAGAGGCCTGGCAGAGGATGGCGGCTTGTTCGTGCCGGTGGAGATTCCGAAGCTTGACGTAAGCCTTGACGAACTGAAGGACATGTCTTATCAGGAGACCGCTTACGCCGTCATGAAGCAATTTTTGACGGACTTCACGGAAGAAGAATTAAAGAATTGCATCAATCAGGCATATGATGAAAAATTTGACACGGAAGTGATCGCGCCGCTTGTGAAGGTAGGCGACACGTTCCATTTGGAGTTGTTCCACGGGCGGACCATCGCGTTCAAGGACATGGCGTTGTCCATCCTGCCGCACCTATTGATAACGGCGGCGAAGAAAAACCAGGTAGAAAAGGAAATCGTGATTTTGACGGCGACCTCCGGCGATACCGGAAAGGCGGCTTTGGCAGGTTTTGCGGGCGTGCCGGGGACGCGGATTATCGTGTTTTACCCAAAGGGCGGCGTAAGTAAAGTGCAGGAGCTACAGATGGTGACGCAAAAAGGGGATAACACGGCGGTCGTGGCCATCCATGGCAATTTTGACAATGCGCAGAGCGGCGTGAAGGAGTTGTTTGAGGACAAGGAACTGGAAAAGGAATTGTCCGGGGCGGGATTCCAATTTTCATCTGCCAATTCCATTAATATCGGACGTTTGGTTCCGCAAATCGTATATTATGTATACGCTTATGCCAAACTATTGAAGTATGGGGAAATCGAGTTGGGAGAGGAAATTGACGTGACGGTTCCGACCGGTAACTTTGGAAATATTTTGGCGGGTTATTATGCGAAGCAGATGGGGGTTCCGATTGCCAGGCTGGTATGTGCCTCCAACGAAAACAAGGTGTTGTTTGATTTCTTCCAGACGGGAACTTATGATAAAAACAGGGAGTTCGTGCTGACTTCCTCGCCGTCGATGGACATTTTGATTTCCAGTAACTTAGAGCGGTTGATTTATGCGATTGCCGGTCAGGATGCAAGGAAAAACAGTGAACTGATGGAAAGCCTGAAAGAGAACGGCACTTATGAAATCAGTGGGGAAATGAAGGAGAAGCTTGCCGATTTTTATGGTGGTTTTGCGACGGAAGCGGATACCGCGCGGACGATAGGGGAGACTTATAAGTCCACGGGCTACGTCATGGATCCCCACACGGCGGTGGCGGCTTGTGTAAGTCATGCCTACCGAGAAAAGAGCGGGGATGATAGGAAGATGCTGGTCATCTCCACCGCGAGCCCGTACAAGTTTTCCCGTAGCGTGATGACGGCGTTGGCCGCCGTGGACAAAGAGACGGGCGCAGCGTGCGAAGGGACGGATGAGTTTGCGTTGGTGGATGCGCTTGAAAAGGTTTCCGGCGTGGAAGTGCCGGACGCGGTCAAGGAAATCCGAAACGCGGAGGTTATGCATACGCGGGAGTGCGGAGCGAAAGAGATGAGGGAGACGGTAAAAGATATTTTGGGGATGGCATGACGAGTTGTCAAAAAGTTGTCAAAGTTGCAAAGTGTCCCGCTAAAACTGTTGACTTTTATTTCCAAACATGAGATAATAAAACAAATTTTGATTTTAAAGGAGGAATTACTATACTATGTCAACAAAAGCATATTATCCAATTAGTGAAATTGGCAAAGGCAAACCTGGATTCTCCAAGACGAGGTCCATTATCGAGGCGGCATTTTACGGGAACAACGTCGTTCCGGTCAACACGTTGAAGGAGGCGTATAACCTGGCAGCGGGTTCTCCGGGAACCGTCGTGACCGACATGCCGGTATATAGGGGCGAGGAGTTCGGTTTGGACGCGGACGCGAAGGTGTTGTTGTTTAACGATGGCGCCATCACGGGTCGTTATGCTACCGCGCGCCGCATCGCCGGCGAGCCGGGAGTGGATTGCGAGGCACTTGACAAGGTGGCCATGGACGCGATTTATTCCTCTCGTTTTAAGACGATGTACCATGCGACCGTATATGCGGGACTCGATCCGGAGTTCATGGTGAAGTGCCACCTTTTGATTCCGGAGGGCGAGGAGAACATCATGTACAACTGGATGCTGAACTTCCAGTATATGTCCGATGATTATGTAAAGATGTACAAGGCTTCCCAGCCGGTTGGCGACGGAAAAGAGCCGGACATCTATATTTTCTCTGACCCGCAGTGGGTACCGGTCGAGGCTCCGGGAGTCAGCTTTGACTGCTTAAGCGATCCGGCCAAGAAGACGCTGTGCTATTTCAACACCGAGACGAACTGCGCATGCATCCTTGGCATGAGATATTTTGGCGAGCACAAGAAGGGTACGCTTACGATGGTATGGGCAATCGCGAACCGTAACGGATACGCTTCCTGCCATGGCGGACAGAAAGAGTACCTTCTTCCGGACGGCAGCAAGTACGTTGCATCCGTATACGGACTGTCAGGATCCGGCAAGTCCACGCTGACGCACGCGAAGCATGGCGGCAAGTATGAGATTAAGGTATTGCACGATGACGCGTTCATCATCAACACCGACACATGCGCGTCCATCGCCATCGAGCCGACGTACTTTGACAAGACGGCGGATTATCCGACCGGATGCGAGGACAACAAGTATCTCCTGACCGCGCAGAACTGCTCCGCGACGCTTGACGACGAGGGCAAGATTCAGCTCGTGACAGAGGATATCCGTAACGGTAACGGCCGTGCCATCAAGTCCAAATTGTGGTCACCGAACCGCGTGGACAAGATTGACGCCCCGGTAAACGCTATCTTCTGGATCATGAAAGACCCGACGATCCCACCGGTAGTGAAATTGAAAGGTGCTTCTTTGGCATCCGTCATGGGAGCGACTTTGGCCACGAAGAGGTCTTCCGCGGAGCGTTTGGCTCCTGGCGTTGACCCGAACAAGCTGGTAGTCGTACCATACGCGAATCCGTTCAGGACCTATCCGTTGGCGAACGATTATGAGAAGTTCAAAAAGCTGGTAGAGGAGAAGAACGTGGATTGCTACATCGTCAACACGGGCGACTTCATGGGCAAGAAAGTACAGCCGAAGGACACGCTTGGCATTTTGGAAGCCATCGTGGAGAAGAGGGCAAACTTCCACAAGTGGGGACCGTTCTCCGACATCGAAATCATGGATTGGGAAGGATTTATCCCGAACATGGAGGATTCGGAGTACGTTGGGCAGCTGAAGGCTCGTATGAACGACCGTGTCAACGAGATTGAGGCATTTGGCGTGAACAAGGAAGGCTATGACAAGTTGCCGGATGACGCGCTTGCGGCAATCAAGAAAGTGGTAGATGAGCTGAATTAATCGGCGTCACGGCACATTGGTACAGAGATAAATAACATGTAGAAGGTTCAATATTAGTTGGAGAAATCCGGCTAATGTTGAACCTTTTTTGCTTTATAGGAACTTCGTTCTCTATAAAGCAAAACCCCGTCCGGGGGGATGCGCACGGCTTGTGAATCCAACCATGCCATGTGGCACGACAAGTATGCCAGATGGCTTGTGCAAATCGGACTTCTTGTGTATGATGTGAACAAAAATATAAAAGTCCTATCGGGCAAAAGGAGGTCAATATGAAAAAATTAAGAAACATGGGTATGATGGCGTTATTGGTGGTGGCAATGATAGGTTGTCTGTCGGGATGCACCCCATCCTCTGCACAAAGCGGGGACGGAAAAGATGCAAAAGATACCGCGAAGGCGGGAGCGGCGGACTTAGAGTCCATTTATATTTATGGCGAGGCGGTACCAAATGACATGGATGACGAGGATTATGACCTATATCAGTTAAAGTTGTTTACCGATGGCAGGTATGAATTGGTAAAGACGGAGGGAGCGCATGGTTATGAAATGCTTTTAGGCATTACCACAATTATGACTACGGGTACTTATGAAAACGGCGAGGCAGTGGACGGTTTGATTCCTTGCAAATTGACGGCGGACAGGATTATATATAATTCTTATTCCGATTTGGGCGGCTATAACATCACGATTGACACCGAGGATGCCGTTTATCCGGTAGAGATGCCAGGAAACAAAATGACGGAGGAAAAAGATTTCAAGGCAATGTATGGGGACGCGACGATTTACCTCATCGAAGATACGAACGCGTTTTCACTGACGAATGAATGGTAGTCGCATAGCTTAACGGTTGTTTAAATATGGCGGTTGGATGGCAAAATAAAAATGGTTTGGGAGGGCTTTCATAAATTCGGTGAACGTGATATCATGAAGGATAAGTGAATGATCGCCGGGAGGGAACGACATGTTAAAGATAGCCATCGTGGAAGACGAGGGTCAGGAAGCAAAAAAATTGGAAGAATTTTTGCGACGGTATCTGGCGAAGAAAGAAATGTCATGGGAAGTCGTCCATTTTTCCAACGCGGAAGACTTTTTGGAGCGATGCCGGTCTGGGTATCAGCTTTTGTTCATGGATATTGAACTTCCGGGAATGAACGGTATGGATGCTTGTCGAAAATTGAGAAGTTTTGATAAAAGTATGACCATCGTGTTTACCACGAACCTTGTGCAGTATGCCGTGGACGGGTACGAGGTTGATGCCGTGGACTTTATGGTAAAACCGATACAGTATTATGATTTTTCCATGAAAATGCAGAAGGTCATGGTCAACATCCGGCAAAAAAGTGATAAGAAAATAGAGTTAAAGTGCACGTCGGGCGCGTACGTGGCCTGGGTTTCCAATATTGATTATGTGGAAGTGATGCGGCATTATCTGATATACCATGTAAAAGGGAAAGAATACCGGGTGCGTGGCGTGATGCGCGAAGTGGAACGTGAACTGCGGCTTTATGGTTTTTCACGATGTAATAATTCTTTCTTGGTAAACATGGGGCGTGTCGAAGCGGTACAAGACGGCATGCTCTTGATTGAAGGGTATGAAACGGGGTTGCCGATTGGAAGGACATATAAGGAAACGTTTCTTATGGAGTTTACAAATTACTTGGGTGAAGTGTAGCGTCGGAGTACGGATGGCGACGATGCATCATGTCAAACTCGGATGTCGGCGTTTCCATCCATACAATGGCGTTGGCTTTAAAAAAGAAGGTGAAAAAATGCTTGAGCTGATATTTTTCGTGATTGCAAAAATGTTTTATACAGTACGTTTGTTAGCCGGAATGAACATTGTAGCCCATTTCATGTTGGAAAAGAGAAAATATTTCCTTTGCGGCATGGGAGCGAATGCCGTCGTGCTCGTGCTAGGAGGGGCGTTTGCTTTCTGGAGTGACAAAATCCTGCACCTTCCTTTTCAAATGGTCCAAGTGATTTATGGCTCACATTATGTTGGAATCTCACTGTTGATTTTGTTGATCGTCTTTATTAGCTATCGGGGAAATGGCAATGCGTTTTTGTTTGTGTACATGCTGGGGTATGCGCTGGAATGCGTGGTACATGGGTTTTCCAAATTTTTTGTGGAAGCCAAAATCGTGGAAGATGGAATGACGTCGCCACTCGGAGTGTGCATAAACGGCATCATTTTTTTCATAGTATATGGTGGGGTGTATGTATTGTTTCGGAAAACGTACAAAAGGGGAATCAGGCTGGCAGTAGGCCAAGGGAAGGGACTTACCCTCTTTTTATGCGCGGTAATCTTTCTTTTAATATATTTGCGGTTTGAACTTTTACTCCTGCGGAGCATGGCTTTTGACAAGACCTATGCATGGGGAATTGACTTCATGCTGTTTGTCATCCCGCTATTGTTTTTGTGGTCCATGATGCGGGAAGTATGGGTTAAAAAACTAAATTCCGACTTGGACGTTTTAAAATTCATCTTGTCAGAAAAGGAAAGGCAATATGCCATTTCTAGAGAAAATATAAGGATTATCAATCATAAAAGCCATGATTTGAAGCGAATGGTGCATGCGTTTCGAGTGGCTTCGGGGGAAGATAAAAGCGCGTCCTTGCAAGAAATCGAGGAGGCGGTTGACAAGTATGACAGCATGGCGAATACTGGAAACAAGGTCATCGATGTCGTAGTGTCGGAAAACGGCCTATATTGCAAGGAGCACGGGATTGACCTGACATATACCATTGACGGCGGCAGCCTTTCCTTTATGAGGGACACGGACGTATATGTCATGTTTGACAATTTGTTCGCAAACGCGATAGAGGCGGTGCAGAGACTTACCGATGAGACAAAGCGGCATATCAGCATCACCGTGAAGCAGAACAGATGCTTTGTCGTCATACAAAGCAGGAATTATTTTGCAGGGGCGCTCGTCATGGAACAAGGAGTGCCTGAAACGACTAAAAAAAATAGGGAGCGTCATGGATTTGGCTTGCCGAGTATTCGCTATACGGTGGAGAAGTATGGAGGAAAGATGACGATTAATAGTGAAAACGAGGTGTTCGTCGTGACATTGATGCTTCCGATAGGAGCAAGGGCGAGATGAGAAAGAAAAATCAAAAATTTGCGTTGTTTTCATTTGAGTATATTTTGATTATATTGTTGATGGTGGTAACGGTGTCGGCTTGCGTCGGATGCGGGCATACGCCGGATGGCGCGGCAAAAGATTCGGAAAGGAACATGGAAGATGCGGCAGACGGCGCAAAAGGCGGTCAAGCGGAAAATGCAGAAGAACCGCAGGGGTGCCGACATGTTTTTGAAGCGTGGGACATTGTGGAGGCAACTTGCAGCCAGCCGGGAACGAAGATGAGGCGTTGCAAGGAATGCGGGATGGAGGAACGTGTGGAAATTCCGCTTTGCGGGCATGTGGCGGATGAGACGGGAATGTATTGTAAGTTTTGTAAAACGGATTTTCCGTATACGTTTGTATTAAAGGAAATGGGAACGGAAGTGGAGACACATACGGACCTGCAACTACAATACTTGTCTGGTGACAGTGGCGCGGTTTTGGAGTATGCGGCAGGCATGGAGGAACTGGGTGGACCTAAGGCGGTGAACTTTTCATGGGACGTGACCGGCGTTAGTCAGGGGAATTACGTGGTGCAAATTTCCTTGTCGGAAAATTTTGACGATGCCGTCAGTTATGCGACGGCGGATACGCAGGTGGACGTTCGCAATTTGTATATTGCCTCGGATTATTTTTGGCGGGTGCAGTTGACGGATGCGTCCGGTGAGACTTATTGCTCGCCGACATCGACGTTTTCTACCACGGACGTCGCGCCAAGGGTGATTTATGTGGAGGGCGTGAGCAACGTCCGGGACTTGGGCGGCTGGGTCAACGAGGACGGGAAACGGATTCGGCAAGGGATGATTTATCGTAGCGGACAGTTAAACATGAACACGGGAAAGGCGATTGAAAACACGATCACGGAAAATGGAATGGACACGATGGTGAACGTGCTTAAAATAAAGACGGAATTGGATTTACGTTCTGGTACGGGGAAAATCAAGGAAAGTCCATTGCCCGACGTTGCATACGTGCATTATCCGATGAAGCTCGAGGCGACGTTTATTTCGGACTATAGCGAGGATATCTGCGAAATTTTCCATATTTTGGCAGATGAAGAGAACTATCCCATTGACATGCACTGCGTGGTGGGAACGGATCGTACGGGCGCGATGGCGTATTTGATTCATGGCTTGTTAGGAATGACGGAGGAGGATTTGGAGAGGGATTATCTGTATTCCAATTTTGCCAATATCGGTGGAGAACGAACGATGGATAATATTAGTAAAGGCTATGTCTCGTATGTGAACGAATACGAGGGAGCGTCGCAAAGTGAAAAAATCTATAATTGCCTTTTGGACATCGGGGTTCCCAAGGAGGATTTGGATGCCGTTTGCAACCTCCTGATAGAGGAATGAATTTTGAAAACGGGCAATATCGGCGTATGGACGCAAAAATCGTCATTTTCTACAAAATTTGATTTTCTATTTCATTCCAGTTGTAAAATGGAATGGAATGCGATATAATAATACTCGTGAAAGACAGAGTCAGGCGACGAGGAAGGCATTCGTTTCTCTAGTCCCTCTGCCGATGAAAATGGTATTGACCTGGAATGTTCGACAGCCTTGTCATTTTGAACCTACAAAACTTTAAACGGGATTCCTACATTTCTGTAATATGTCAGGCCTCCGAGATACGCAGTGGAAGACAGAAAAGCAGATGCGGTTGCCCACCTAGCTTCAGGCTAGGAGTCAAAATACAGGGAACGGCATTTTGGGCTATACAAAAGATGAGTAGCAGCTACATGAAAGTGTAGCTGCTTTTTTCCAAGTCCAAGCAAAATCGAAGGACTTGGGTGGATGGAAAAAAGGATGTTGACAGTTACTGGTGTTTTGCGGTATGATAAAGTGCATTTTGATGGAAACTGCCGGGGCGCGCATGCGGCCGTGGCATAAGGCGAGGAAGTATTTATGAAGAAGTTCGAGCGTGTAAAAAACAGAATTCTTAAGGTTGCTGCAATCATTAATTCCCATCATACTGGTGCGTACGCGGCGCAGGCGGCATATTTTTTTATGCTGTCGTTGATTCCCATCATCATTTTGCTGATTACGATGGTGCAGTTTACCAACGTTTCACAAGAGGAAGTGCTCGAGGCGGTAATGCAGGTGTTCCCGACCAGCGTGGAGGCCATGGTTCGTTCCATCGTGATGGAGGTTTATAGTCAGTCGGGGGCCACCATTTCCCTGAGCGTGGTTATGGTGATTTGGTCGGCGGGGAAAGGCGTGTTGTCCATTACTTCGGGGTTGAACTGCATTTATGATAATACGGAGACGAGGAATTACGTGTACTTGCGGCTGCGGGCTTCGTTATATACGGTGTTGTTCATCGTGGCCATCGTGTTGTCATTGGTGTTTTCCGGCTTTGGTAATTCCATCGCGCTGCTTGTACAAAAACATGTTCCGGTCGTTGCCCCGTTTATTGATTTCATAATCCAGATTCGTACGCATCTGAACTTGGTCGTATTGATTTTATTTGGCGCGACGATTTATAAATATTTGCCAAACCGCAAGGACGACGCGAAGACGACGATGCGCCATCAATTGCCGGGAGCGTTGTTTACCGCTTGCGGGTGGTTGCTGTTATCGATGGTGTTTTCCATCTATCTGGACATTTTCCGGGGATTCAGTAGCATGTATGGCAGTATGACGACCATCATATTGGTCATGATTTGGCTGTATATGTGCATGTACGTGATTTTGCTGGGCGGGGAGATGAACGCGATATTGGAAAAGTACGCGGGGTAATCCCACGGTGGGAAGCGTCGGCGTATGGATGGCGACGTGGCTTGTCATCCGTATGCCGGCGCAAACCAGGCATAAGCCCTTGTAAAAGGTGTGTGTTGCATGCAAGATCACAAATGAGGAAAGGGACAAATTATGAGATTATATTTTGTAAGACATGGAGAAACGGACTGGAACAAGGCAAGGCGGGTGCAGGGGCATTCGGACATTTTGCTAAACGAGTATGGAAAATATTTGGCGCGGGAGACGGCCGTTGGGCTTGCAGACGTGCGATTTGACCTTGCGTATACGAGTCCGCTTATGCGTGCGCGGGAGACGGCCGAGCTGATTTTGGATGGGAAACAAGTTCCCATTGTCGTGCATGAAAAAATCAAGGAATTGGGGTTTGGAGCGTACGAGGGAATTTGCATCAGCGGGGAGCACAAGGCACCGGAGACGGAAGAATTTAACAAGTTCTTTACCGATACCGCGCATTACGTCCCGGCACAAGGCGCAGAGTCGATAGAGGAATTGTTGGGGCGCACGCGGGAATTTTTGGAGGAACTGTATCAGGATCAGGAGCTTCGCGACAAGACGATTTTGGTTTCCTCGCACGGGGCGGCGATGACGGGGCTTTTAAACAATATCAAGGGTAAGACGGAGGTGGCGGATTTCTGGAAGCAGGGAGTGCCGCCCAATTGTGCCGTGACGATCGTGGACGTGGAGGACGAAAAGGCGACGATTGTCGCCGAGAACGTGGTGTATTATAAGGAGCCGGTGCGGGCGTGGAAAGTGGGAGAATAACGAGCCGCATTCTCCACTAGAAACAAGGAGAATGCGGTGATTATTTTGCCCCAATCATAGATGTTTATTGTCGTGTCCACTTTGGTGAAAGCTTGTTTTTGATAAAGTCAATCGTCTTCTTCACGCTGTACGGTGTACGTCTGGCGTTTCCTTGCCATCTCGTCGCTTTCCAGATATTCGTCGTAAGTCGTAATCTTGTCAATCAGCCTGCCGCCCTGCACGATTTCCATGATACGGTTGGCCGTGGTCTGGACAATCTGATGGTCGCGGGAGGAAAACAGTATCACGCCCGGGAACTTCATCATGCCGTTGTTGAGCGCGGTGATGGATTCCATGTCCAAATGGTTGGTCGGCTCGTCAAAAATCAGGATGTTCGCTCCGGAAATCATCATCTTGGAGAGCAGGCAACGCACCTTTTCGCCGCCGGACAATACTTTCAGGCGTTTGACCCCGTCCTCGCCGCCAAAGAGCATCCGTCCAAGAAAGCCACGGACATATGTCGCGTCCTTGATTTCCGAATATTGAGTCAGCCATTCGGTGATGGTGTAGTCGCTGTCGAACTCCTCGCCGAAATCCTTCGGGAAATAAGCCTGCGAAGTCGTGATGCCCCATTTGTAGGTTCCTGCGTCGGGTTCCATCTCCCCGGTCAGAATCTGGAAGAGCACGGTCTTGGCCAACTCGTTGCTGCCGACAAACGCTACCTTGTCATCATGCCCTAACGTGAACGTGATGTCGTCCAATACCTTTACCCCGTCAATCGTCTTGGAGAGCCCTTCCACGGCAAGCACCTCGTTTCCAATCTCCCGGTTGGGACGAAAGTCGATATAAGGATACTTGCGGCTGGACGGCTTGATTTCGTCCAGTTGGATTTTTTCCAAAGCTCTTTTTCTGGAAGTCGCCTGCTTGGATTTGGAAGCGTTGGCACTAAAGCGGGAAATGAATTCCTGCAGCTCTTTGATTTTCTCCTCCTTTTTCTTGTTCGCCTCTTTCATCTGGCGAATCAACAATTGGC
The DNA here is from genome assembly GCA_948468385.1 of uncultured Faecalicatena sp. Lineage (GTDB taxonomy): Bacteria > Bacillota > Clostridia > Lachnospirales > Lachnospiraceae > Schaedlerella. The sequence goes on from CAOKHZ010000005.1 coordinate 106,628, forward strand.
TGGATTCGTACCAGAAATCATAGTTTCCGGCGTAAAGCTGAATCTTGCCATAGTCGATGTCCGCGATCTGGGTACAGACCTTGTTCAGGAAATAGCGGTCGTGGGATACGACGATGACCGTGTTTTCAAAGTTAATCAAAAACTCTTCCAACCAGGAGATGGCATCCAAGTCCAGGTGGTTGGTCGGCTCGTCAAGCAAAAGAATGTCGGGATTGCCAAACAGCGCCTGGGCGAGCAGCACCTTGACCTTTTCCGGACCCGTCAGTTCCCTCAAATATTTATAATGTAGTTCCGTCTCGATGCCAAGGCCGTTTAAGAGGCTGGCCGCATCGGACTCTGCCTCCCAGCCGTTCATGGTGGCGAATTCCGCTTCCAGTTCGCTGGCGCGTATCCCGTCTTCGTCCGTGAAGTCTTCCTTGGCGTAGATGACTTCCTTTTCCTTCATGATTTCGTATAGGCGGGCGTTGCCCATGATGACCGCGTCAAGCACCGGATACTCGTCATACTTGGATTGGTCTTGCTGTAAGAAAGAGAGACGCTCGCCCGGCGTGATGACGATTTCCCCGCTTGTCGGCTCGAGCTGACCGGACAAGATGCGTAAGAACGTCGATTTTCCCGCGCCGTTGGCACCGATGATGCCGTAGCAGTTGCCGCCGATAAATTTGATGTTTACGTCTTCAAACAGCGCCTTTTTGCCGAGGCGCAGCGTGATGTTGTTTGCACTGATCATGTTAAAAACCTCTGTTTCTGAATATTTTCGTATTTTTGAATACAAGCATTTTGGAGCCGTCTTCAAGCCACTTACTCTATTATACATAAAATAAGCCGTTTTTCAAGGAAAATCGTACGCAAAAAAAGAATGCCCGGCAAATTCCCGAACATTCTGAAATCCGTCACCTTAGCGTCGGTGTACAGATGGCAACACGAGAGAGTACTTGTTTTTAATCCAAGAATTCTACCTCGCCGCTCTCAATGTGGTAAATGGCTCCGCATACTTCCGTGCCGTTTTCGAGGTCAAGGCTTTCTTTTATAATGGACACGCTTCTTTTCACGTTCAGGCAGCAGGCTTTAAGCTCGTCTTTCTCGTCGCCGATGGCCTTGCGAATCTCGTCGGTTAAGTACTTGATGTGGCCGCCTGGCTCGTCGTGCAAAGCCGCACCCACCGCGCCGCAGTGGTCATGTCCGAGTACGACTACCAAGGGGCTTCCCAAGTGCTCGGTCGCATACTCGACGCTGCCCAACTGGTGACGGTCCATGACGTTTCCCGCCACGCGGATTACGAATAGTTCTCCGATGCCCGCGGTGAAGATGGCTTCCGGAATCACTCTGGAATCAGAGCAGGTTATGACGACCGCATAAGGGAATTGCCCCTCTTTGCAGGTCTGCTTTCTCAAATCCGGGGAGATGTCTCCCGAGTTCGTCGTTGCCTCAAGGTAACGTTGATTTCCTTCCTTTAATTTTTCCAGTGCCTGAGCGGCAGTTACAGATTGTTTGCTCATTGTTTTTTTCCTCCGTTTCTGCAAGATGTTACGGGCTTTGCCCTTGGCGAATAGTATATCATACATTTGAGCCATGTTCAATTGGCAAAAAATTTAAACTTGGGGTTTTCGAAATGGGAAAAACGGTTTATAATGGTAAAATGAGTTATTGCAAGTATGAGATGCGCTGACGGTTAAATTGGAGCGTGCAGGCGTGCTTGGCGGTAACTGGAAAAGTAATGAATGGAAAGGACAGTGAGACAAATGCACAAGGCAACGATGGTGCTGGAGGGCGGAGCCACCAGGGGCGTTTTCACGGCAGGTGCATTAGATTATCTGATGGAGCGAGATACGTACGTTTCCCATGTGATTGGCGTTTCCATGGGTTCATGCAACGCGGCGGATTACGTGTCAAGGCAGCCGGGGCGGACGCGGGACTGTTGCATACCGGAAAGCCGGGCCGCGGGGTACATTTATGGGCCTCGCAAACTGATAAAGGAAAGAAGCCTGATGAACATGGACATGATTTTTGACAAATATCCGAACGAATTGTATCCGTTTGACTATGAGACTTATTTCGGATCCGAGATGAAGTGTGACATCGTGGCGACGAACTGCCTGACGGGAAAGGCGGAGTTTTTGGACGAGCGCGCCAATCGAGGGAGGTTGATGAAGATTTGCCGGGCATCCTGCAGCATGCCGCTTTTGACCCCGATTGTCAACGTGGACGGCGTGCCGTACCTGGACGGGGGAATCGCCGATTCCGTGCCGATAAGGAGGGCAGAAGAAATTGGAAATGAAAAAATCGTGGTCATACTGACTCGCAACAAGGGATATCGTAAAAAGCCTTTGCCGCGCGGCATAGAGCGATTGTACCGTCACCAGTACAAGTCATACCCTAACTTTATCCGCACGGCGGTGACGAGGAGCCTTTATTATAACAGGACCATGAACCATATTGACAGGCTGGAGCAGGAAGGAAGGATTTTCGTGCTTCGCCCCTTGGTGAAACCGGTTTCCCGGATGGAGCAAAACCGTGACACGCTTCTGGCGTTTTATGATCATGGATACCATTTGATGGAGCGTGAGTACGAGCGTTTGATGAAATACTTGCAGTAAGCGTGTCCGTTTAGGATAAAAATATCAGTAGAAGAGGAAATCAATAGAAAAGGAAATCAATAGAAAAGGAATGTGAATAATGGGAACGAATAAGGAAAATGTCACTTATACGCAAAATCGTGAGTTGTCGTGGCTTCGTTTTGACCAGCGCGTGTTGGAGGAGGCGCAGGACGAGAACGTGCCATTGTTGGAGCGGTTGAAATTCGTGTCAATTTTCACCAGTAACCTGGACGAATTTTTCATGATTCGAGTGGGAAGCCTCTTTGATTTGGCGGCGGTGGATGACAAGAAGGTGGACAGTAAGTCGGGGATGACTCCGAGCGAGCAGCTTGGCGCCATTTACGAGGCGGTCGCGCCGCTTTACAAGGCCCGCGACAAGGTATATGGCGACATCAAGAAACAGTTGGTGCCGTACGGAATCAGCAGCCTCGGCATGAAGGACTTGGAGCAGCAGGAGAAAAAATATGTCAAAAAGTACTTCAAAGAACAAGTGTTGCCGGTATTGTCCCCGCAAATCGTGGATGCCAATCATCCGTTTCCTCATTTGTTGAACAAGGAAATTTACGCGGTGGCATGTTTGAAATACGAGAACCGTTCGATGTGGGGCATCGTTCCGGTGCCGACGTTTTTACCGGAGGTATTGTACTTGCCTGGGAGCGACATCCGTTATATTCGTATGGAGAAAATTATCGTGGAATATCTGGAGTTGATTTTCGAGCAATACCAGGTGTCGGATAAGAACTATATTTGCGTGACGCGCAACGCCGACATTTCCCCGGACGATGAAGCACATGCGGACAACGCCGACTTCCGTTACGTGATGAAAAAAGCTTTGCACAAGAGAAGAAAGATGGCGGTGGTGCGCCTGGAGGTGGCCAGCCCGTTAAGCAAGGAGATGGAAAAGTATTTTTGCGAAAAGTTCAAGATTGAACAGAAGTGCATTTTCCGTACGAAAATGCCGATGAAGCTGGGATACATTTTCCAGGTGATTGACAAGGCTCCGGCCGCGATGAAGCGAAGCCTCGTTGACAAACAGTTTACCCCGCAGCCGTCTTCTTCCGTGGCGGAGGGCAGCGTGATGGCCCAGGTCAAGCGGCGCGACATTTTGCTTTCCTACCCATATGAGAGCATGGAGCCGTTTTTGCAGTTGATCAAGGAAGCCGCTTACGATCCGAGCGTGATGACGATTAAGATTACCATTTACCGGATGGCGAAAAAAACGAGGCTCGTGGAGTATCTGTGCGCCGCGGCGGAAAACGGGAAAGAAGTGACGGCGTTGATTGAATTACGCGCGCGCTTTGACGAACAGAACAATATCGAGTGGTCGGAGCGCATGGAGGAAGCGGGATGCCGGGTGATTTACGGGTTCGAGGATTACAAGGTGCATTCCAAGGTCTGCCTGATTACGTATCGTAATCGCGGGGAAATCAAGTATGTCACGCAGGTGGGCACGGGAAATTATAACGAAAAGACGGCGAAAATGTACACCGATTATTGCCTGATTACGTCGAATCAGGCGATTGGCGAAGACGCGGCCGTATTTTTCAAAAACATGTCCATCGGCAACCTGGACGGTGTATACCAGCACTTGATCGTTTCTCCGACCAGCCTGAAGCAGAAGGTGCTGTCATTGATGGATGCGGAAATCCGCAAGGGCACCGGAGGACGGATTTTGATGAAAATGAATTCCGTGACGGACATTGACTTTATTCACAAAGTGGCGGAAGCCTCCAAGGCGGGCGTGAAGATCGACCTGATCGTGCGGGGAATTTGCTGCATCCTGCCGGGCGTGCCGGGCGAGACGGAAAACCTCAAGGTGCGAAGCATCGTGGGGAGGTATTTGGAGCATCCGCGGGTGTTCGTCTTTGGCGAGGGAAATGACGCGAAAGTGTACATCGGTTCGGCCGACATGATGACACGCAATACCGAGAAGCGGGTGGAGGTCGCCTGCCCGATTTATGACGCGTCCGTCCGGGCGCGGTTGATACGCGACCTGCAAATCATGCTGGCGGACAACGTGAAGGCCAGGCAGATGCAAAGTGACGGCACGTATTGCAAGATAGCGGTGGAAGGGAAGGCGGTTTGTGCGCAGGAAGAGTTCATGAAGCGCGCCATGCGGGCGGAAAGGCCAAAGCCGGAGCCGGAAAAGAAGAAGCTGTTGACGTCGCTTCGCAAGTGGGTGTACAAAAAGGGTGAAGCGGTTCGTTCCAGGAGACGGTGAAAGAGAGGACAAAAATCATGAAAAAATTAGAGGTGAGGGAGTTTGGCAGTACTTCCTGGTATGAGAGCACGAAATTGTATACATTGACTTGCGAGGATGGCGCGTCTATCTCGGTCACGGATTTTGGAGCCACGCTGGTGGCCTTGCGCGTTCCGGACAAGGATGGAAATATGCGCGACGTCGTGCTCGGTTATGACGACGCGGCAGGTTACGAGAAGGGCGGCGTGTTTTTTGGCGCGGTCGTGGGAAGGTGCGCGAACCGGATAGGCGGGGCGGCATTTGAAATAAACGGCGTGACGTATACGTTGGATAAGAATGACAACGGCAACAATTTGCACAGTGGGATGGATTTCACCCATTTGCGTCGGTGGGAAGTGAAGGAAAAAGCGGACGACCACGTCACGTTTTCCTTGTTTAGCAAGGATGGCGACCAGGGGTATCCGGGAAACGTCGAGCTCATGGTGACATATGAATTGACCGAGGAGCACGAGGTTCGCTGTATTTATGACGCGGTGCCGGACGCGGACACGATTCTTAATCTGACGAACCACAGTTATTTTAATTTGGAGGGGCATGACGGCGGCGACGTTCTCGCCCACGCAGCACAGATTGACGCGGACTATTTTACGCGGGCGGACGCGGAGTCGATTCCGACGGGGGAACTTGTGCCGGTTTCGAAAACGCCGATGGATTTTCGTGATTGGCGCGTGATTGGCGAGGAGATTGACACGCCTTATGAGGCGCTTCGGTTCGGACAAGGGTATGACCACAATTGGGCGCTAAACGGTGCCGGAACGTATCGCAAGGTGGCGGGGCTGCGCGCGCCGAAGAGCGGAATTGAGATGGAGGTGTACACGGATTTACCGGGTATGCAGCTTTACAGTGGTAATTTTATCGTGAGCGAGCAGGGAAAGAAGGGAGCCGTTTATACCCGTCGGCATGGCATTTGTTATGAGACGCAGTATTTCCCGGACGCGGTTCATCATGAACGGTTTGAAAGCCCTATTTGCCGGGCTGGTGAGCGGTATCACACGCAGACCGCGTATCGGTTCGGCCGAAAGCAAGCTTAGCGAAAAGCTCTTCCTTAATTGGCCGTTTAACAAAACTAGATGGAGAAGTAAGATTATATGGGGAAATTTGTGTACATAGCGGAAAAGCCGAGCGTGGCGCAGGAGTTTGCCAAGGCTTTGAAGCTAAAAACAAGACGCGGGGACGGCTTTCTGGAGTCGGAGGAGGCCATCGTCACTTGGTGCGTGGGGCATCTGGTGACGATGAGCTATCCAGAAGAGTATGACCCGGCGTTGAAAAGGTGGAGCCTTGCGACTCTGCCTTTTATACCGCGCGAATTTAAGTACGAGGTAATTCCGGCGGTGGAGAAGCAATTCAAAATTGTGAGCAATATACTAAACCGTGAGGACGTGGAACGCATATATGTCTGTACGGACTCGGGGCGCGAGGGAGAATACATTTACCGGCTGGTCGAGCAGCAGGCGGGCGTTCGGGGAAAGGAGCGCCGCCGCGTGTGGATTGACTCGCAGACCGAGGAGGAAATTTTGCGCGGAATCCGTGAGGCGAAGGACTTGTCCGAGTATGACAACTTGAGCGCGTCAGCTTATTTGCGGGCGAAGGAAGATTATCTGATGGGGATTAATTTTTCCCGTCTCCTGACGCTAAAATATGGCGACAGCATTTCCAATTACCTGCATACGAAATATGCCGTCATTTCCGTGGGCCGGGTGATGACCTGCGTGCTTGGCATGGTGGTGCGCAGGGAGCGGGAAATCCGCGAGTTCGTAAAAACCCCGTTCTACCGCGTGATTGCCACACTGGACGCGGGGGGGAACTTGTTCGAGGGCGAGTGGCGGGTGGCGCCTGGCTCCCGCTATTTGGATTCTCCGAAGTTATACAAGGAAAACGGCTTCAAGAAGAAGGAAACGGCGCAGGAATTAATTGAGGCTTTGTCACAGCCGCAGCCGGTGCAGGCGCAGATTTCCGTGATGGAAAAGAAGAAGGAAAAGAAGAACCCGCCGCTTTTGTACAATTTGGCAGAGTTGCAGAATGATTGTTCCAAACGGTTTAAAATCAGTCCCGACGAGACGCTTCGCATCGTGCAGGAATTGTATGAGAAAAAGTTGGTGACATACCCCCGTACTGACGCGCGCGTGTTGTCCACGGCGGTGGCAAAGGAAATCAGCCGCAATTTAAACGGACTGTCCAAATACCCGATGGCCGCGCCGTATCTGCAGGACATTTTGCAGTTTGGCTCGCACAAGGGATTGGCCAGAACGAGATATGTCAATGACAAGCAGATTACCGACCATTATGCGATTATCCCGACGGGGCAGGGCTTGCCGGCGTTAAATTCCGTCTCCGTGACGGCGAAGAAGGTGTATGATTGCATCGTGAGGCGGTTTTTGAGTATCTTTTATCCTCCGGCGGTATACCAGAAGGTGTCGCTCACTTTGAAAATCAAGGAGGAAAGTTTTTTCGCGAACTTCAAGGTGCTGGCTGAGGAAGGGTATTTGAAGGTGGCCGGGGTGCCGCAGAAAAAAGTGGGCGCGGTTTCGGAAGCAGAAAGGGCGCAAGCGAAAGACGCAGGCGGCACGATGCAAACGGATGACATGATGCAAGTGGGTGGGGCGATGCAGGTGGACGGCAGTGGCGCGGCGCGGCCAGGCGGCGGAGCGGAACTGCTTGCGGATGGCGACGGGGACGGCGCGCAAAATACGGACGCGCAGTTTTTCGCGGCGATACAGAAGCTTAAGAAGGGAATGGTACTTCCGGTACGTTCCCTGGAAATCAAGGAGGGCGAGACATCGCCGCCGAAGCGTTATAATTCTGGTTCGATGATTCTGGCGATGGAAAATGCCGGGCAACTGATTGAGGACGAGGAGTTGCGTGCGCAAATCAAGGGCAGCGGTATTGGTACGAGTGCCACCCGGGCGGAGATTTTGAAAAAGTTGTGTAATATTAAGTATCTTGCCTTGAACAAGAAGACGCAGGCCATTACCCCGACGTTACAAGGTGAGATGGTGTTTGACGTGGTAAACGGCTCGATTCGTTCGCTCTTAAATCCCGAGCTTACCGCGAGCTGGGAGAAGGGACTGACTTACGTGGCCGAGGGAGACATCACGCCGGAGGAATATATGCAGAAGTTAAGCCATTTTATCGTGAGCCGCACGGAAGGGGTGCGGGGATTGAACAATCAGTACCAGCTCAGGACTTGCTACGATAGGGCGGCGCAGTTTTATAAAAAAGAAAAGAGCGGCAACAAGACGGCGAAAAGCGTAAAAAAGAATGGAAATGAAGAATAAAGCATAGTGAATAAAGTATAGTGAATAAAGTATAGGGAATAAAACATAGGGAATAAAGCATAGAAGAGATATGGAGGACATGGGTATTATGGAAGGGATTAAAAAGGAATTGACGGTGCAGGAATTGTATGATTTGGACGAGACGATTGCGGGAAAACTGTTTGACGGCGCGACTTACCCGTGGGAGGTGCTTGCAAAAATCAGCGATTTTATACTGGAGCTGGGTGCGACCTTGAGTGAGGAAGAGTATGAGAAGCGCGGGGAAAACGTGTGGGTGGCCAAGTCGGCTACCGTCGCGCCCACCGCTTACATTAACGGCCCGGCCATCATCGGAAAAAATGCGGAGGTGCGTCACTGCGCGTTTATCCGGGGCAATGCCATTGTCGGTGAGGGTGCGGTCGTGGGAAATTCCACGGAGTTGAAAAACGTGGTGTTGTTTAACAAGGTGCAGGTGCCGCATTATAATTACGTAGGGGATTCCATTTTGGGCTATAAGGCACACATGGGGGCAGGTTCGATTACGTCCAACGTGAAGTCGGATAAAAAGCTGGTGCTGGTGAAGACCCCGGACGGAAATATTGAAACGGGACGCAAGAAATTCGGGGCGATGATTGGCGATAACGTGGAAGTCGGTTGTGGGAGCATCCTAAACCCGGGCTCCGTGATTGGCCGGGAGACAAACATTTATCCGCTTTCCTCCGTAAGAGGATATGTTCCGGCGGGCAGCATTTATAAAAAGCAAGGCGAAGTGGTAGAAAAGGTGTGAGATTGTTTTTCGGATTGGTAGAAAAAGAGAGCGGGTTGTCACGGTACAAAATCATGATTCTGTAAAAAATATGTTGACACGGGTCTATGTCCGTGTTAATATATTCCCAATTCAATTTATCGCTTTAAAGCGTAACGGTTTAAAGTGGGAATGTCCGAGCGCGTACGATAGGCGATGAATGGAAAAGGATAAATTCTAAAGAAAGAATAAATTCTAAAGAAATGAGGAAAGAGTCATGGGGATGAAAATTTTGTTACTAATCGTATTTTTCGCGGTCATGGTGGGCGTGGGATTTTATTCACGGAAGCACACGAAAAGCGTGGACGGTTTCGTGCTAGGAGGCAGGAACGTGGGTCCGTGGCTGACGGCGTTTGCCTATGGGACTTCGTATTTCTCTGCGGTGGTGTTCGTCGGGTACGCGGGGCAGTTTGGATGGAAGTATGGTCTGGCCTCGACCTGGATTGGTCTGGGCAACGCCATTATCGGAAGCCTTTTGGCGTGGGCGGTTCTGGGAAGGCGCACGAGGGTCATGACGCAGCACCTGCAGTCGAAGACGATGCCGGAGTTTTTTGGACAGCGATTTAACAGCGAGATATTGAAGATTACGGCTTCTTTGATTGTATTTATTTTCCTGATTCCATATACGGCCTCCGTGTACAATGGACTGTCAAGGTTGTTCGGGATGGCGTTTAACATTCCTTATGCGATATGCGTGATCGTGATGGCGGTATTTACCGCGATTTATGTGATTCTTGGCGGTTACATGGCGACCGCGATTAATGATTTTATACAAGGAATCATCATGTTGTTCGGTATCGTGGCGGTAATTGGAGCTGTATTGAGCGGCCAAGGCGGATTTATCGAGGCGATTCGCACGATGGCGGAGATTCCCAGTGACGTGGCAGTCACGCAGGGACAGCCGGGAGCATTTACCTCTTTCTTTGGCCCGGATCCGCTCAATTTGCTGGGAGTCGTGATTTTGACCTCTCTTGGAACGTGGGGACTGCCGCAGATGGTTGGTAAGTTTTATGCCATCAAGGATGAAAAGTCGATCCAGACCGGTACCATTATTTCCACGTTGTTCGCGGTCGTGATTTCCGGCGGGTGCTATTTCCTCGGCGGATTTGGCAGATTGTTTGACAATCCGGCCATTTACAATGGCGAGACGGGGACGGTCGTATATGATAGCATCATTCCGTACATGCTGTCCACCTTGCCGGACATCCTGATTGGCATCGTGGTGGTATTGGTGCTTTCCGCATCCATGTCCACGCTGTCGTCGCTGGTTTTGACTTCGAGTTCGACGATGACGCTGGATTTGCTCAAGGGCCGCGTGATGAAAAACATGGATGAAAAGAAGCAGGTGGTCGTGATGCAGGTATTGATCGTATTTTTCATCGTGCTGTCCGTGGTCATCGCACTTAATCCACCGACCTTTATCGCGCAATTGATGGGAATTTCCTGGGGGGCGTTGGCCGGGGCGTTTTTGGCGCCGTTCATGTACGGTTTGTACTGGAAGGGCGTGACTAAGGCGGCCGTGTGGGCGAGTTTTGTCACGGGCGTGGGAATCACCGTGTCCAACATGTTCATCGGCTATATCGAGTCCCCGATTAATGCAGGTGCGATTGCCATGTTGGCGGGACTTATCGTGGTGCCGGTGGTAAGCCTTTTGACACCGAAGATGGATAAAAAGGAAGTGGAAGAGATTTTCGAGTGTTATGATGAAAAAGTGGTGAGGACGAAGAAGCAGTCTTTGGAGTAAAGGCGAGGCTTCGGCCTGGGGCGCGGTGTGCGGTCACGAGACTCGCATCGCGTCACTTATAAAAGATGGAAGCGTCAGAATGACTTTTGACGCTTCCATCTTTGTACATAAAAATACCGGAAACCACGCATAAGCATAGAATCCGGCATCGAGGGGGGATAACAGCAGATGACGGGAATCGAACCCGCCTCCCCAGCTTGGGAAGCTGGTGTTCTACCAATGAACTACATCTGCATGTCGTAGACTATTATAATACCAATCCTACCCAAAATGCAATACCTAATTTAAAAAATTATGAAAAAAATTTTGGAACTGTTATCTTGAGTATTTTTGCCCATTTGCTGTCATTTATACATTGGTGTAAAGTTATCCACATTTTCAACGTCGGGAAAGTCCCCGCATTATGCATCTTGCGATATGGCTACGCTCTTGTTTTAGAGATTGCGGTTGGCTGTTTATAAGGCGTAGAAACATTTATTCACATTTTTTCAACAAAAAACTTCCGTTATCAACAATATACACTTTGATTTTTTCTACGGTGGTGTGTTATGATTTTTGTGTCGGAAATGAAATTTATGGTTGACATTTTACGGCAAGTATATTACTATATCAATTAGAAAACGAACAATTGTTCGTGTTTGGAGGAAAAAAAGACTATGGCGAATGAAGGAAAAAAGGGCGTGTCAAACGTAGTGGAAGTGAAAAATGCGGAAGACAAGAAGAAAGCGCTTGATGCGGCGATTGCAAAGTTGGAGAAGGATTTTGGCAAGGGGGCGGTGATGAAGCTTGGCGATTCTAGTGCCCGTGTGAACGTGGAGACGGTGCCGACCGGCTGTTTGAGCCTTGACCTGGCTCTGGGACTAGGAGGCGTACCGAGGGGGCGCGTAGTGGAGATTTATGGGCCGGAGTCAAGTGGTAAGACGACGGTCGCGCTACATATGATAGCAGAAGTACAAAAGAGGGGCGGCATCGCCGGGTTCGTTGACGCTGAGCACGCTTTGGATCCGGTCTATGCGAAGAACATCGGCGTGGATATCGACGAACTTTACATTTCTCAGCCGGACAGCGGGGATCAGGGATTGGAGATTGCCGAGACGATGGTGCGTTCCGGGGCGATGGACATCATCGTTATCGACTCGGTGGCAGCGTTGGTGCCCAGGCAGGAGATTGAAGGAGACATGGGAGACAGCCATGTGGGACTGCAGGCGCGTTTGATGTCCCAGGCGCTTCGGAAGCTGACCCCGGTCATCAGCAAGTCAAATTGCGTGGTTATCTTTATCAACCAGCTTCGCGAGAAAGTTGGCGTGATGTTTGGAAATCCCGAGACGACGACGGGAGGCCGCGCCCTGAAGTTTTATGCGTCCGTGCGCATGGACGTGCGCAAGACCGAGACGATCAAGCAGAGTGGGGAGATGGTGGGAAACCATGTCCGTGTCAAGGTCGTGAAGAACAAGATTGCGCCCCCGTTTAAAGAGGCGGAATTTGACATCATGTTCGGCAAGGGGATTTCAAGGTCTGGCGATATTCTTGACTTGGCGGCGAACATTGACGTGGTCAAGAAGAGTGGCGCGTGGTACGCATACGAGGGAGAGAAGATTGGCCAGGGAAGGGAGAATGCAAAGGCTTACCTGGAGTCGCATCCAGAGGCAATGGAGAAGATTGAGCAGAAGGTTCGGGCGTATTATCATCTGGATGGGACGGCGGAAGATGAGAAGTCAGATGATTTGAAATTGCAGCCCAAGGGGGCTAAAGAAAAGACGGATACGAAGACCAAGGCAGGCGCAAAGGCAAAAGCGAACGCAGAGGCGGACTTGAAGTCGAGTACGAAAGCAGACACGAGATTGAATATGAAGTCCGATGACAAGGCGGATATGGAATTGGATGACGGGATGGCAGAGGAGGTATGAAAAGGATAGGTCGAAGAAGCGAAAATGGGTGGCCTAAGATATGTAGGTACGTCAATGGAAATGGAGTTTGTGTATGCAGGTGACGGCGGTGGAGCCTTTAGGCAAGGCGAAGTGGAAAGTGGAATTGGATGGGCAATTTGCATTCGTGTTATACAAGGGTGAGCTATCCCGCCATGGAATTTCGGAGGGGGAGGAACTTTCAGAGGAAGTCTGTGCGCGGATAAAGAAGGATGTCGTGTTGAGAAGGGCGAAGTTGCGGGCGATGCATTTGCTGACGGACATGGCTCGTACGGAGAGCGGACTTAGGGAGAAGCTCCGGCAAGGGATGTATGCGGAGGACATCGTGGAGCAGGCCATCGCCTACGTGAAGTCATTCGGCTATCTGGACGATTATAAATATGCCGAGCATTTTATCAACAGTCGCAAAAGTAGCAAGAGCGAGCGAGAAATCAGGTCGCTTTTAAAGAGCAAGGGGATTTCGCGGGAAGTGATAGACCGGGTGTTTGCAGACGTGTGGACGGACGAAGGGGAAGAGGAGGCCATCCGCGCGTTGATTCGAAAAAGGCATGTCGATCCGCGTACCGCCACGGAGCAGGAATTGCGCAAATTGTACGGTTATCTGGCTCGCAAAGGGTTTCATTACGAGGATATCAGTCATGTAATACAAAATTATGAACAGAATGCTTGACAGAATTGTGAAAACAGTATAGAATTGAAGTGTTGTATTTATATAATTTTTATATAAACATGTACAATGAAAACTAAATAAGGAGGTGCTCCTGTGCGATGTGGTATATAATCATTGCCGTGGCCCTCGCCGTGATAGCAAGTGTGATAACTTATTTTGTCACGGTCGCCAATCTGAAAAAGAATGCGGAATCAAAGATTGGCAGTGCCGAGACAAAAGCAAGGGAAATCATTGATGATGCCGTTAAAACTGCGGAAGCAAAGAAGAAGGAAGCTCTCTTGGAGGTCAAGGAAGAGTCGATTAAGACGAAGAACGAGTTGGAGAGAGAGACCAAGGAACGGAGAAACGAGCTGCAACGTTATGAGAAGCGGGTGCTTTCGAAAGAAGAGTCCGTGGACAAGCGCAGCGAGGCGATTTCACAGCGCGAGGCAAAGTTTACAGCAAGGGAAGAACAGCTCAAACACAAGGAACAAAAAGTGGAAGAGCTGAGTCAAAAAAGAGTACAGGAACTGGAGAGAATCTCAGGACTTACCTCCGAACAAGCAAAAGAATATCTGTTGAAAACTGTTGAAGATGATGTGAAGCATGACACGGCCAGGATGATTCGGGATATGGAGCTGCATGCGAAGGAAGACGCGGACAAGAAGGCGAAAGAGTACCTTGTTAGCGCGATTCAAAGATGTGCCGCCGATCATGTCGCCGAAACTACGATTTCCGTAGTGCAGCTTCCCAGCGATGAGATGAAAGGAAGGATTATCGGCAGGGAGGGACGTAACATTCGTACCCTGGAGACCCTGACGGGAGTGGAGTTGATCATTGACGATACCCCGGAGGCGGTCGTGCTGTCCGGTTTTGACCCGATTCGCAGGGAAGTCGCGAGAATTGCCCTTGAGAGGCTGATTGTGGACGGCAGAATCCACCCGGCCAGAATCGAGGAGATGGTGGAAAAGGCGCAGAAAGAAGTGGACTCCATGATTCGGGAAGAAGGAGAGGCCGCCGCGCTTGAAGTGGGCGTGACGGGCATCCATCCGGAACTGGTTCGTCTGCTTGGGCGAATGAAGTTCCGTACAAGTTATGGTCAGAACGCGTTGAAGCATTCCATCGAGGTCGCGCAGCTTGCCGGGCTTTTGGCCGGTGAGATTGGTCTGGACGTTCGCATGGCGAAGCGTGCGGGCTTGTTGCATGACATCGGCAAATCCATTGACCATGACGTGGAGGGTTCCCACATCCAGATTGGTGTGGATCTTTGTAGGAAGTACAAGGAGTCCGCGACCATTATCAATGCGGTGGAAGCCCATCATGGGGACGTGGAGGCACAGACTTTGGTGGCATGTGTGGTTCAGGCGGCCGATACGATTTCGGCAGCCAGGCCGGGTGCCAGGAGAGAGACACTTGAAACATACACAAACAGATTAAAACAACTAGAGGAAATCACCAATCAGTTTAAAGGTGTGGATAAATCTTTTGCTATTCAGGCGGGTAGGGAGATTCGAGTAATGGTAGTTCCAGAGCAAGTATCTGATGATGATATGGTACTTATGGCCAGGGATATTGCCAAACGGATTGAGTTTGAACTGGAGTACCCAGGTCAGATTAAGGTAAATGTGATTCGGGAATCCCGGGTTACAGATTACGCGAAGTAACATTTTGCGAGGGACATGCCATAAACGGCATGTTGCAAAAATGGAACATGGAAATCCCAAGGAAAGTCTTAAAGCGAAAGCGTTTTTAAGACTTTCCTTATTTTTTTTCAATTGTGCGGTTGTTTTAGAAAAAAGGGAAGGAAAGGTGAAGAGCAATGAGTGAAAAAATCAGGCGGATTAATCGGGAGTTGAAGTACAAAGGCGTCATCGTCGATTTTTATCAGGACACGATGGAGATTGACGGAAGCCATACCGCGGTGTGGGACTTTATCAAACATAAAGGGGCGGCGGCCGTGGTTCCGGTCACGGAGGATGGAAAGATTTTGATGGTCAGGCAGTATCGAAACGCGTTAGAACGCGAGACGTTGGAGATTCCGGCCGGGGCGCTGGATAGGGAGGACGAGCCGGGAATCGCTTGCGCGGGACGTGAACTGGAGGAGGAGACGGGGTATCGCTGCGAACGACTGGAGTGGCTGATTACGCTGCGCACGACGGTCGCGTTTTGTAACGAGCGCATCGAAGTGTACGTGGCAAGAAACCTGATTCCTTCCAAACAGCATTTGGACGAGGATGAGTTCATCGATCTTCAGGCTTTTACGATAGATGAGCTGAAGGAGAAGATATTTGCCGGCGAGATTGAGGATGCCAAGACGGTTTCAGCGCTGATGGCTTACGCGGTAAAATATGATGTCTGAAAAATTTGTCCCCGGCATATAATGAATTACCGAAGCAATGGGGGGAATGTCCATGAAGGTATTTCAGTCAAGGAAGCAGATGTTTGCTTTTTTCATGCCGGGGTTTTTGTTCGGTATTCTTTACATCAACCTGACCGCTCAGAACACGTTTACGAATCCGGGAATATTTAGCGAGTCCTTTTTGCGGCAGTACGAGGCGGCCGAGGTGGCGGCGGGGATCTATTTGCTGTATCTGATTCGGGTTCGGGTTTTCCCGTTTTTGATGTTGATTGGATTGTCGTTCACCCGCATAAGAAAGTTTTCGGCGGGCGCGTTTCTGGCGTGGACGGGCTTGTCATGCGGAATCATTTTGTCCATGGCCGTGATGGAGATGGGGATCAAGGGAATTTTGTTCTGCATTGTCGGGGTGCTGCCGCAGTTTTTGCTGTACATACCGTCCTACGTGGTAGTGCTATGGTATTGCTGGATTTATCCGCAGAATAAGTGGAATCGGGAAAAGACGGTTTTCGTGGTGGCCACGATGCTGGCCGGAATTCTTTTGGAGGCGTATGTAAATCCGGTGCTGGTAAAAGGAATACTGGGCATGTTTTAAGGGGGCAGGCGTAAGGCCTGCCATGACAAAAGGTAAAAAGGGACAAGCCTTTTTGTTGAGGCATGATATAAGGAAGGGAAAGTAAAAATCCACCTTTGCCAACGAAAGGGGGCAAAGGCGGATGGAGGGGCTTTGTCAGCGGGAGAGCTTACCGGACACGGCGCGCAGGATGACCATTCCGGATAATAGGCTGATGGCCAATTGGCTGGCCAGCAGTCCCCAAAGGTATCCCTGGATGCCAAATTGGGGGATGGCGAAGAATACCCCGGCGATTCGTATTCCCAGTCCCAGCGTGTTGATGAGAAACGTCTGCGCGGTTTTTCCCAATCCGTTGATGATGCTTAAGAAGGCGCTGTTCGTGTAAAGAAATGGACAAATCCAAGCCAGCGTGACGATGAATTGCCCTGCCATTTTGCTGTCAAACAAGGTGAGTCCGATAAAAGGTCCCAAAAGAAGGAATATGAGACAACAAAACAATCCGAGGATAAAACAAGAACCGGCCACTTTCTTGATGATGAAGAGCATTTCCCGACGGTTGTCGGCGGCTTGTATTTCTGCCACGGTCGGCAGCAACATGACGGAAACCGCGTTGGTAACGGCGGACGGAAACAAGATGCAGGGCAGCGCCATTCCGTTTAATACGCCGTAAACACGAAGGGCTTCGGAAGAATCATTGTTAAAGCACTGGAGTTTGCCGGGAATGGAGACGGCCTCGATGCTTTGTAACAAGTTGATTAGTACCCGGTTGGCAGTCAGCGGCAGAGAGAGCCGCAAAAGTTCCGCGGTTCGCGCGGGAAACGTGCGCAAGGCGCGAAACGGCGCGATGGGCCGCATTTTCCCGGAAAGGGTCTGCAAGGTAAAAAGTGCGGAGACGAATTCTCCGGCCACCATCCCGCAAACCGCGATATGTATGGAGGCGGTTTCGCCGTTATGGGTGATGACGTAGTAGAGCAGGGCGACGGAGCAGATGCGGAAAGTTTGTTCCACAAGTTGTGCCAACGCCGGGATTTTCGTCTGTTTTAAGCCATAATAGTATCCGCAAATGCAACTATGGACGGCACAACATGGTAACGAGTAGGAGAGGAGGGCAAGCAGCGGGGCACAGCGTTCGTCCCCGAGCAGCACGCTTGCGATATAGACCGTGTTTTTCTGCAGGAAAAGGGCACATAGGCATGCCAGCAGGAAGGAGATGACCAGCCCGCAGGATAAAATCCCACGTGCCTCGTGTTCCTTTCCCAATGACATTTTGCGAGCCACCGTGCGGGAGATGGCGGTCTCGATTCCGGCCGTGGTCAGTGAATACCCGAGCGCGTAAACGGGGAAAATCAACTGATAGAGTCCCACCCCTTCCTCTCCGAACACGCGACTTAAGAAAATGCGGTAGAAAAATCCCATGAACCGGCTTAAAAAACCGGCCGCGGTCAGCACGAGAGTGCCTATGATGATTGTATTTTTCTTGGACACGAAAAAACCTCGACAATAAATAATAACCTTTTTTTAATCATATTCATTCTGTGGACTTGACAGAACATAAGAAAGGTAGTATTCTACAGAATAGAAAACCTAGTAAAACAATAGGAAAAGGGGAAATGAAAATGGACAGATTCATCTATTTGGATAATGCGGCGACCACGAAGACGGCGCCGGAGGTCGTGGAGGCGATGCTGCCGTTTTTTTCCGGCCAGTTCGGGAATCCTTCGAGCGTTTACGGATTTGGCGCCGCCAATAAGGACATGATTTCAAGACAAAGGGAAACAATCGCGCGGGCCTTGAAGGCCAAACCTTTTGAAATATATTTTACGGCGGGCGGGTCGGAGTCGGACAATTGGGCGTTGAAAGCCGCCGCGGAAGCGTATGCGGCGAAGGGAAGGCATATCATTACCAGCAGGATTGAGCACCATGCCATCTTGCATACATGTGAATATCTGGAAAAGCAAGGGTTTGAAGTGACATACCTTGACGTGGACGAAAACGGAATCGTTCGGTTGGACGAGCTTGAGGCGGCAATCCGTCCAGACACGATTCTAATTTCCGTAATGTATGCCAATAATGAAATCGGCACGATTCAGCCGATTCGAGAGATTGGCGAGATTGCAAAAGCGAATGACGTTTTGTTTCATACGGACGCGGTGCAGGCCTTTGGCCAGATTCCCATTGACGTGGACGAGTGCCATGTCGACATGCTCAGTGCCAGCGGACATAAGTTGAACGGTCCGAAGGGAATCGGGTTCCTTTACATCCGCAAAGGCGTGAAGATTCGTTCTTTTGTACATGGCGGGGCGCAGGAGCGAAAACGTCGTGCGGGCACGGAAAACGTGCCGGGCATCGTCGGTTTGGGGACGGCGGTGGAGCGCGCGATTCGCACGATGGAGGAACGAGCCGTACGTGAGAAGAAGCTTCGTGATTACCTGATTGGGCGCATTGAAAAGGAGATTCCTTATTGCCGTTTGAATGGGGATCGGGAAAAGCGTCTGCCTAATAATGTGAATTTTAGTTTTCGATTCATTGAGGGGGAGTCGCTTTTAATCATGTTGGACGGCAAGGGCATATGCGCGTCCAGTGGGTCTGCTTGTACTTCTGGTTCGCTGGATCCGTCGCACGTGTTGCTGGCGATCGGCCTGCCGCATGAGATTGCCCATGGGTCGCTGCGCATGACTTTGAATGAAGAGGTGTCGGAGGAAGAATTGGACTACGTCGTGGACACCCTGAAGGAAATCGTGTCCCGTCTGCGGCAGATGTCACCGCTGTATGAGGATTTTGTAAAACGAGGCGGCGCAAAATGAGGGTTTCATGGGAATCAAAGTAAAAGCGATTGAAAGAGAGGTACGATAGATGTATTCGGAAAAGGTGATGGATCATTTCCAAAATCCAAGGAACGTGGGAGAGATTGAGAACGCCAGCGGCATGGGGACGGTTGGCAATGCAAAGTGCGGGGACATCATGCGCATTTATCTGGATATTGATGAGAACCAGATAATCCGGGACGTGAAGTTCAAGACGTTTGGTTGTGGCGCCGCCGTGGCGACAAGCAGCATGGCGACGGAGCTTGTGAAAGGCAAGAGCGTGCAGGAGGCGATGCAGGTGACGAACAAGGCCGTGATGGAGGCGTTGGATGGCCTGCCGCCGGTGAAGGTGCACTGTTCATTGCTTGCGGAAGAGGCAATCCACGCCGCCCTTTGGGATTACGCGAAGAAAAAGGGGATTCAAATCGAAGGCTTGGAAAAGCCGAAGTCGGACATTCACGAAGGGGAAGAAGAGGACGAGGAGGAATACTGATGAGCCGGGTGGTAGTGGGAATGTCGGGCGGCGTCGATTCTTCGGTGGCGGCGTATCTTTTAAAAGAACAAGGCCATGACGTAATCGGGGTGACCATGCAGATTTGGCCGGAAGCGGAGCATGAGGCACAATCGGAAGAGGGCTGTTGCGGGGCGGACGCGGCCTGTGACGCCCGCCGGGTTGCCATAAGCCTTGGCATTCCCCATTACGTGATGAACTTTCGCCGGGAGTTTCGGGAACACGTCATCGATTATTTCATGGAAGAATATTTACAAGGGCGTACGCCGAACCCATGCATTGCATGTAACCGCCGTGTGAAATGGGAGGCGTTGCTTGCGCGTGGCCGGGCAATTGGCGCGGACTATCTCGCGACCGGGCATTATGCACGAATAGACAAGTTGGACAATGGGCGGTACGCGCTGAAGCGCGCCGCAGTGCCCGGGAAGGATCAGACTTATGCCTTGTATAACCTGACGCAGGAGCAGCTTTCGCACACGATGATGCCGGTCGGTGCATATTCGAAAGAAGAAATTCGTTCGATTGCGGAAAAAATCGGATTACAAGTGGCGAAGAAGCCGGACAGCCAAGATATTTGTTTTGTGCCGGACGGGGATTATGCGGCATATATCGAGAAAAATGCAGGGAGGGAAATCCCGGATGGGAATTTCGTGTCAACGGATGGAAAGATTCTTGGCCGACACAAGGGAATCACGCATTATACGGTTGGACAGCGTAAAGGCTTGGGACTGGCATTGGGTTATCCGGCGTTTGTTTTGGAAATCCGTCCGCGGACGAACGAAGTGGTCGTCGGGACGCATGAAGAGTCATTGGTTCATACATTGCGGGCGAACCAGTTGAATTTTATGGCTTTGGAGGATATTACGAAGCCGCTTCGGGTATTTGCCAAAATCCGATACAATCACAAAGGTGCCTGGTGCACGGTGGAGAGAAGCGGGGAAGACGAGGTGCATTGCACGTTCGACGAGGCGCAGAGGGCGGTGACTCCGGGGCAAGCGGTTGTTTTTTACGATGGTGACTACGTGGTCGGCGGAGGGACGATTTTGTGATGGGAAAGACAAAGGGGATACATTGTGACGCGCACGTGCACACGACCTTTTCCACGGACGGCGATGCCGCGGTGGAGGACGTGATTGAGGCGGCGGTTCAGAAAGGATTGGAGGCGGTTTGCGTCACGGATCATCTGGACTTGGATTTTCCGTTTTATGAGGATTTGGGGAAACATGCCTTTCTTTTTAATATAGAAGAATATGTGCAAAAGCTGGACTCCTTGCGCGGGGAACATGCGGGCAGGCTGAAAGTGCGGACGGGAATCGAACTAGGGTTGCAGCCGCATTTGGCGGATGCTTGTCGAAGGTTGACAAAAAAACATCCATTTGACTTCGTGATTGGATCCGTGCATTTGGTGGATGGAAAAGACCCTTATTATCGGGAGTCGTTCGGGGAGATTGGCGACGAGGAGTTGTACCGCGCGGCGTTCGAGGCGACGCTTGAAAACGTGAAGGCGGTGGATTCATTTGACGTGCTGGGGCATGTGGATTACGTGGTGCGGTATGGAAAGGGACAAGAGAGGGGGTATTCGTATCTGCAATATGCGGAGATTTTGGACGAAATCTTAAAGACGGTCATTGCAAAAGGCAAGGGAATCGAGCTCAATACGGCGGGGCTTCGGTACGGCCTGGGTTTTTGCAACCCGCATCCGGACGTTTTGCGGCGTTACCGCGAACTGGGCGGCGAGATTGTCACGGTGGGATCGGACGCACACAAAGTGGAACATGTCGCGTGGGAATTTGAACGGGCTGCCGAGATTTTGTTGGCGTGTGGATTTCGCCATTATACGGAGTTTGAAGCCAGAAAGCCAAACTTTGTCAGCCTTTGCTGACACGTATGGGTAGTGATTGAGGTGAAATGTTGATTTTTTCACGTTTTGTGGGTTCTCGCGGCAAACCGCGCGGCCGTGAAAGAGGCCGTATGTGCGGAAATTGACGTGAATCTGAAAGGCATGCGCGCATAATCAACAACAAAATGGATAAAAATGTATTTAGGACTTGAATTTTTGTCTCCGTTTTAGTACAATAGTTTCTAGTTGATGAAAGTTTAACAAGCAAGGACGAGCTTGTTCCTTCATCCGACATGGACTGGTCACAGTTCTAGGAAATAAAACTTTAGGAGGAATTGATCATGGCAGTAAAAGTAGCGATTAATGGGTTTGGACGTATCGGACGTCTTGCATTCAGGCAGATGTTTGGCGCGGAAGGGTACGAGATTGTTGCAATCAACGATTTGACTTCCCCGAAGATGTTGGCTCATCTGTTGAAGTATGATTCAACACAAGGAAGATACGCGTTGGCTGACAAGGTAAGCGCAGGCGAGAATTCCATCACCGTTGACGGAAAGGAAATCACCATTTATGCAGAGGCGAAGGCAGAGAACCTTCCGTGGGGAGAACTCGGAGTAGACGTTGTTCTGGAGTGTACGGGATTCTATACCTCCAAGGCAAAGGCACAAGCTCATATCGACGCGGGCGCGAAGCACGTTATTATTTCCGCTCCGGCAGGAAATGACCTTCCGACCATCGTTTACAATGTAAACCACGATAAGCTGACGAAGGATGACAAGATTATTTCTGCCGCATCTTGTACGACGAACTGCTTGGCACCGATGGCGAAAGCCCTCAATGACCTGGCTCCGATTAAGTCTGGTATCATGTGCACGATTCATGCGTACACGGGCGACCAGATGACTTTGGATGGACCGCAGAGAAAGGGTGACTTGAGAAGGTCTCGCGCGGCGGCAGTGAATATCGTTCCGAACAGCACGGGTGCTGCAAAGGCAATCGGTCTGGTTATTCCGGAACTGAACGGCAAGCTGATCGGCGCGGCACAGCGTGTTCCGACCCCGACGGGTTCTACGACGATTTTGACGGCGGTAGTAGAGGGAACGGTTTCTGTTGACGAGATTAATGCGGCTATGAAAGCGGCATCCAATGAGTCTTTCGGTTACAACGTGGATGAAATCGTATCCAGCGACATTGTCGGCATGAGATTTGGATCTCTGTTTGATTCTACCCAGACGATGGCCATGCCGCTTGACAACGGAACCACGGAGGTTCAGGTTGTTTCTTGGTATGACAACGAGAATTCTTACACGAGCCAGATGGTAAGGACGATCAAACATTTTGGAACGTTGCTGGGGGCTTGAGTCGATAAGAGACTTTAAGATTATCTGGAAATAGACTCATAAAAGGGTCCGGTCTAGGTTGGACCGAACCCTTTTTAAATGAAAAATAGTTGCCATTTGCATTTTGTGACCGCGGATGGTGACCTAAAATAGGAGATGAGACGATGCTTAACAAAAAATCAGTAGATGATATTAATGTAAAAGGACAAAAGGTATTGGTAAGATGTGACTTCAACGTACCGTTGATTGACGGAAAGATTACGGATGAGAACCGTTTGGTTGCCGCATTGCCGACGATTAAGAAATTAGTGGCCGACGGCGGCAAGATTATTCTCTGCTCACATCTTGGAAAACCGAAGGGAGTCGCAAAGCCGGAACTGTCATTGGCACCGGTGGCGGCAAGGCTGTCAGAGTTGCTTGGCCAGGAAGTGAAATTTGCGGCGGATCCGGAAGTGGTCGGCCCGAACGCGAAGGCGGCCGTGGAAGCCATGAAGGACGGGGAAATCGTGCTTCTTGAGAATACCCGTTATAGGGCGGAAGAAACGAAGAACGGGGAGGCACTTAGCAAGGAACTGGCCTCTCTTTGTGACGTATTTGTAAATGACGCGTTTGGTACCGCCCATCGGGCACACTGCTCCAACGTTGGCGTGACGCAGTATGTTGACACGGCGGTGGTAGGTTATTTGATGCAGAAAGAAATTGATTTCCTCGGAAACGCGGTGAACAATCCGGAGCGCCCGTTCGTGGCCATCCTTGGCGGGGCGAAGGTATCGAGCAAAATCTCTGTAATCGAGAACTTGCTTGAGAAGGTGGATACCCTGATTATTGGCGGCGGCATGGCTTATACGTTCGCGAAAGCCCAGGGCGGCACCGTGGGAGAGTCTCTTTTGGAAGCCGATTACTGCGAGTATGCGCTGAACATGATTCAGAAGGCGAAGGACAAGGGCGTGAAGTTGCTTCTTCCGGTTGACAATGTCATCGCGGATGAGTTTTCCAATGATGCAAACACAAAGATTGTATCTTGCGGGGAGATTCCGGATGGCTGGCAGGGACTTGACATCGGGCCGGAGACGGCGAAGATATATGCGGATGCCGTGAAAGAGGCGAAGACCGTAGTATGGAACGGACCGATGGGATGCTTCGAGATGCCGAATTTTGCGGCAGGTACGGAGGCGGTTGCCAAAGCACTTGCAGAGACGGACGCGGTGACAATCATCGGCGGCGGCGACTCTGCGGCGGCTGTCAATCAGCTTGGATATGGCGACAAGATGACCCATATTTCGACGGGCGGCGGCGCGTCCTTGGAATTTTTGGAAGGAAAAGAGTTGCCGGGCGTGGCGGCGGCTAACGATAAGTAAAACGATAGAAGGAGAGATAATCATGGGAAGAAAGAAAATTATCGCGGGTAACTGGAAAATGAACAAGACTCCGAGCGAGGCGGTCGCCCTGGTAGAAGAATTGAAGCCGTTAGTGGCAAACGAGGAAGTTGACGTCGTGTTTTGTGTTCCGGCCATTGACATTATCCCGGTCGTGGAAGCCGTTTGGGGTACTAATATCAAAGTAGGCGCGGAGAACATGTATTATCAGGAAAGCGGTGCCTATACCGGGGAAATTTCGCCG
Source organism: uncultured Faecalicatena sp. (assembly GCA_948468385.1). Lineage (GTDB taxonomy): Bacteria > Bacillota > Clostridia > Lachnospirales > Lachnospiraceae > Schaedlerella. The sequence continues at coordinate 130,907 of CAOKHZ010000005.1, forward strand.
GACATGCTTGTGGACGCGGGAGTAAAATATGTCGTTTTGGGACATTCTGAGAGAAGAGAGTATTTTGGCGAGACGAACGAGGACGTGAACAAGAAGGTTTTGAAAGCCATCGAGCATGGAATTACGCCAATCATGTGCTGTGGTGAGACGCTTGAGCAGAGGGAGCAGGGCGTGACGATGGATTTCATTCGCCAACAAGTGAAGGTAGGCTATCAAAACGTGACGGCGGATCAGGCAAAGAATACGGTTATCGCGTACGAGCCAATCTGGGCGATTGGAACCGGCAAGACCGCGACCACGGCGCAGGCGGAAGAGGTTTGCGCGGGAATCCGTGCCTGCATCGAGGAGATTTATGATAAGGCGACTGCGGAAGCCATCCGCATTCAGTACGGTGGATCCGTAAACGCGTCAAACGCGGCGGAACTGTTCGCACAGCCGGACATCGATGGCGGTTTGGTTGGCGGCGCGTCCTTGAAAGCGGATTTCGGAAAGATTGTCTGCTATAAGTAAGGAGAAGTAGTGATGAGCAAAAAACCAACCGTATTAATGATTCTGGATGGATATGGACTGAATGACAAGACAAAAGGCAACGCGATTGCGCAGGCGGCTACTCCGGTGATGGATCAATTGATGGCGGAGTACCCGTTCGTGAAGGGGAACGCAAGTGGAATGGCGGTCGGCCTGCCAAACGGGCAGATGGGCAATTCCGAGGTCGGGCATCTGAACATGGGAGCCGGACGCATTGTCTATCAAGATTTGACAAAGATTACAAAAGCCATCCAGGACGGAGATTTCTTCGAAAACAAGGCACTTTTGTCAGCGTGTGAAAATGTCAAGGCCAACGACTCTTCCCTTCATTTGATGGGACTGGTTTCGGACGGCGGCGTACACAGCCACAACGAGCACATTTATGGCCTGCTCGAGCTGGCAAAGAGGCAGGGGATTGAAAAGGTCTACGTACATTGCTTTTTGGACGGGCGCGACACCCCGCCGGCATCGGGAAAAGGCTACGTGGAAGAGCTGGAAGCGAAGATGCAGGAAATCGGCGTCGGTGCCGTGGCGAGCGTGATGGGACGTTATTACGTCATGGACAGGGACAATCGTTGGGACAGAGTCGAGAAAGCATATATGGCGTTGACGAAGGGAATCGGCGAGACGGCCGCGTCCGGACCGGAAGGCATTCAGGCATCCTATGACAAGGATGCGACCGACGAGTTCGTGTTGCCGACCGTCGTGATGAAAGACGGGGTTCCGGTGGCTACGATAAAAGAAAATGATTCTATCATTTTCTATAATTTCCGACCAGACCGTGCAAGGGAGATTACGAGGACGTTTTGTGATGACGAGTTTAATGGGTTTGAGCGGGGCGAGCGGATTAAGACGACGTTCGTGTGCTTTACGGAGTACGACGTGACGATTGCCAACAAGCAGGTGGCGTTCGTGAAGGAAAAAATCACCAACACGTTTGGCGAATTTTTGGCGGCGAAGGGGTTGAAACAAGCTCGTATTGCGGAGACGGAAAAATACGCGCATGTCACGTTCTTCTTCAATGGCGGTGTGGAAAAGCCAAACGAGGGCGAAGACCGGATTCTAGTGAATTCACCAAAAGTGGCGACTTATGACTTGAAGCCGGAAATGAGCGCATATGAAGTGTGTGACAAGTTGGTCGGAGCCATCAAGTCGGGCGATTATGACGTGATTATCATTAATTTCGCCAATCCGGACATGGTGGGCCATACAGGCGTGCAGGAGGCAGCCATCAAAGCCATCGAGGCGGTGGACGAATGCGTTGGAAAGGCCGTCGCGGCCTTGAAGGAGGTAGACGGGCAGATGTTCCTCTGCGCCGATCATGGAAACGCGGAGCAATTGATTGACGAGGAGACGGGCGCGCCGTTTACCGCGCATACCACGAATCCGGTTCCGTTTATTTTGATTAATGCCGACCCGGCTTACAAGTTGCGCGAGGGCGGTTGTCTGGCCGACATTGCTCCGACGTTGATTGAGATGATGGGCATGGAACAGCCGGCCGAGATGAGCGGAAAGTCATTGCTGGTACGTTAGTAAGGTGAATTTTGCCTTTGGCTAATTGTTGAATGTCAGTTCTTTAGTGCATAATAAAGGAAAGAGAGGGTGTCGCAAGGTCATATGGCGGCATCCTTTTTGCGTTATGGGAAAATACGTTGGGAATGGCATGAGATATTCGGTTTCTTTTCTCTTGGGGGGCGTTTATTTGTGCCATGAAAAGTAACATGAAAAGACAATATATATCAGAAAAGGATATTTTTGCTTGCGAAGAAGAGCATAATATGATATCATACTAAACATATAGGAAAAGAGTGTAGAAAACAGTATAGAGAATAAGTAGATAAATAGTATAGATAAATAAAATGGGAGGAGAGGCGGACATGAAAATTTCGACAAAAGGGCGTTATGCGCTTCGAATGATGATAGATTTGGCGGAACATGATGACGGCGGATATATTCGTTTAAAAGATATTGCCATGCGTCAGGGGATTACGTTGAAATATTTGGAACAGATTATTCCGCAGCTGGCCAGAAGCGGGCTTGTCAGGAGTTGTCGGGGAAACAATGGCGGATACATGCTGACACGTGAACCGGAGGAATACACGGTGGGAGAGATTATAAGGGCACTAGAAGGCAGTCTTGCTCCCGTGGCTTGTATTACTGAGAACCCGAATCGATGTCCAAGACAAGAGGAGTGTGCCACGTTGGAATTTTGGGAGGGGCTGTGGCGCGTCGTGAATGAGTACATGGATGGGGTGACCCTGGCCGACTTGACGGAAAAACATGCTTGTCGGACGCAACAAGACGAGGAGGGGCGGGATGCAGGATTGGTACGTGGCACGAAGACAATTTGAGAGAACGGAAATGTTGATTGGCGGGGCGGGAATGGAGAGACTCGGAAAGGCTCGGGTCGCCGTCTTTGGAATCGGCGGTGTTGGCGGTTATGTGGTGGAAGCGCTTGCGCGCAGTGGCGTCGGGAGTCTGGATTTGATTGATGACGACAAGGTGGCATGGTCAAACCTCAACCGGCAGATTATCGCTACCGTAAAAACCGTCGGGCGTTATAAGGTAGACGTGGCAAAGGAGCGGATTTTGGAAATTAATCCAGAGGCGGAAGTTGTGACGCACAAAGTATTTTATATGCCGGACACGGCATGCCAGTTTGACTTTTCGAGATATGACTATGTCGTGGACGCGATTGACACGGTGAGCGGGAAATTGGAACTGGTGGAGCGGGCGTATCGGGCGGGAACCAGGATCATCAGTTCCATGGGGGCGGGAAACAAGATGGATGCGTCCTCATTTTTGGTGGCGGACATTTATGAAACGTCGGTCTGTCCTTTGGCGCGGGTCATGCGCCGGGAATTGAAAAAACGTGGTATTCCAAGGTTGAAGGTCGTATATTCTCAAGAGAAACCGCTGGATCCGCATCAGGTCGAGGTAGCCTCATCGTCCTGGTACACGGGAAAAGAAGCATTGCCGTTTTCGCATTCGATCGAGGAAATGCCGTCCTCGCATTCGATCGAGGAAATGCCGTCCTCGCGTCCGACCGAGGAAATGCCGATGTCGCATCCGAAAAGGCAGACACCGGGCAGCAATGCTTTCGTCCCTTCCGTCGTGGGATTGATTATCGCTGGAGAGGTGGTTAGGGATTTGACGGGAGTATGAGCCTTGTGGAATCATATGTATGGAAGAACATAGAATATCATGGACATGCGATTGGTTTGTCGTCATTCTCATGCCGACAGTCAAAAATAAAACAATGAAAGAAGGAAATGAGTCATGTCAGGAAGAATTTATAAGGGAGCACTGGAATTGATTGGAAATACGCCGCTCGTGGAGCTTGGGAACGTGAAGAGGGAGCTTGGTCTGAACGCAACGGTGTTGGTGAAGCTGGAATATTTCAATCCGGCGGGCAGCGTGAAAGATCGGGTTGCCAAGGCAATGATTGAGGACGCGGAGGAGAAAGGCGTTTTAAAGGAAGGGGCCGTCATCATTGAGCCAACTTCGGGAAATACGGGGATTGGGCTTGCCTCCATCGCGGCGGTCAAGGGTTATCGGCTGATTTTGACGATGCCGGAGACGATGAGCGTGGAGAGAAGAAATATTTTAAAAGCATACGGTGCGGAGTTGGTATTGACAGAAGGAAGTCAAGGCATGAAGGGCGCGATTGCAAGGGCAGAAGAACTTGCGAGGGAGATTCCGGGAAGTTTTTTGGCGGGACAGTTCATAAATCCGGCAAACCCGGCGGCACATCTTTCTACGACCGGGCCGGAAATCTGGAGAGACACGGAAGGAAACGTGGACGTGTTCGTGGCAGGCGTCGGCACGGGCGGGACAATCACCGGTGTTGGAACTTATTTGAAATCGCAGAATCCAAACGTCAAGGTCGTGGCGGTCGAACCGTCGGATTCACCGGTACTTTCCCAGGGAAAGAGCGGGCCTCATAAAATTCAGGGAATTGGGGCTGGCTTCGTACCCGAGGTATTGAATACGGAGATTTATGACGAAATTATGCCAATCGAGGGTGATGACGCATTCGCGGCGGCCAAATTGCTGGCAAAGAAAGAGGGCGTGCTGGTCGGCATTTCGTCGGGAGCGGCACTTCATGCCGCGATTACTTTGGCAGGGAGAGAGGAGAACAAGGGGAAGACAATCGTGGCTTTGTTGCCGGACAGCGGCGACCGTTACTATTCCACGCCGCTATTTGCGGAATGAATTGCAGGATGGTTTTGTTGGATTTCATGGAGGCATGCGCTTTGTCGCATGCCTTTGATGCCTCACCGTAGGCGATTTTAAATGGCCGAATGCCGTTACTATCGCGGCCGCAGGCCGTGAAAAGTAACCATGAATCACAATTATTTTATGAGTTTTGGGATTAATGGTTGACTTTTACGCGGTAAAGTAGCATAATGTCCGTGACGAGACGATGAAGAAAAGGGAGGCTGTACGATGAAGAAAGTACCATTTGTGACAAAGGAACAGTTGGAAGAGATTGCGAAAGTCTATCCGACTCCGTTTCATTTGTACGACGAGAAGGGGATCCGGGCGAATGCAAAGGCGCTTAGGGAGGCGTTTTCCTGGAATCCGGGCTATAAGGAATATTTTGCGGTGAAGGCGACGCCGAACCCGTTTTTGATGGAGATATTGAAAGAAGAAGGCTGCGGCTGCGACTGTTCTTCCTATACGGAATTAATGTTGTCGGATGCCGTCGGGGTGAACGGCCACGACATCATGTTTTCGTCCAATGACACGCCGGAAGAGGATTTTAAACTGGCGGACAAGCTGGGGGCGATCATTAATCTGGACGACATCACGCATATTGATTTTTTGGAGAAGACGATTGGGCACATTCCGGAGACGATTAGCTGCCGTTTTAATCCAGGCGGTGTGTTTTTGATTAGCAACGGCATCATGGACAATCCGGGTGATGCCAAGTATGGCATGACGACGGAGCAGCTTTCGGAGGCGTTTCGCATATTGAAGGAAAAAGGAGCGAAAGTATTTGGCATTCACGCGTTTTTGGCGAGCAATACGGTGACGAATGAGTATTATCCGGTGCTGGCGAAGATTTTGTTTGAACAAGCGGTGAAGTTAAAACAAGAGACGGGCGTGCACATTGGCTTTATCAATTTGTCTGGCGGCATCGGCATTCCCTATAGGCCGGAGCAGGAGCAAAATGACATTTACGCAATTGGCGAAGGGGTTCGCCGCGTGTATGAAGAAGTGTTGGTTCCCGCGGGGATGGGCGACGTGGCCATTTATACCGAACTCGGCCGTTATATGACGGGGCCGTACGGATGCCTGGTGACGAAGGCCATTCACGAAAAGCATACGCACAAGGAGTACGTCGGGGTGGACGCGTGCGCGGTCAACCTGATGCGTCCGGCCATGTATGGGGCGTATCATCACATTACCGTTGCGGGAAAGGAAAACGAGCCGTGCGACCACATGTATGACGTTGCAGGTTCCTTGTGTGAGAACAATGACAAGTTTGCCATCGACCGAATGCTGCCCGAGATTGAAAAGGGGGATTATCTGGTGATTCATGACACGGGCGCGCATGGTTTTTCCATGGGGTATAATTATAATGGAAAGTTGAAATCAGCGGAGCTGTTGCTCTGCAAGGACGGAGGCGTGAAGCTGATTCGGCGTGCCGAGACCCCGGCAGATTATTTTGCCACGTTTGACTGTTTCGAGGTCGGGAAGAAGCTGATATAATATAGAAATGTTTAGAACGATTTTATGATATTGAGAGGGCGGGCTTTTCGGACTCTCGCGCCGGAGCGCGGCTGCGTTAGCAGCCATTTTCCTTAGGCGTGAGGTGCGCATCCCCCGGAGGGTTTTGTGTCATAGGGAACGAAGTTTCCTATGACATAAAAAACTAACCATTACGACATATCGTAATGGTTAGTAATGCGGATGATGGGACTTGAACCCATACGTAGTCACCTACGCAAGATTTTGAGTCTTGTGCGTCTGCCATTCCGCCACATCCGCAAAGGTTCTACAAAATGTAACACTCCTTGAACCGATGTTTATCTTACCATATTTATTCCTGATTTGCAATACTATTTTTGATTTTTGCGAGTTTTTGTGCGTTTTCCAATAAAATTCAGTTAGAATACATGGATTTTTTGACGTTTTTACCAAACAAGAATATGCGGACGTTCCTTAAATGTAAACCGTTTTCTATTCTACATTGATTTTTGTCAGGCCGTGAGCAATAGTGACAAATAAAAACAATAAAATGTCTTTTTTTTCGGCAAAAATCTAATTGTGCTTTGTAGAAAAGGTGCTATAATTAGTAGCGGGCAGGAAAGTTTATGAAAATGATGTCGAGTCATTTTTCTTGCATTAGGAAAAATACGCTTGGCCCAGGAGGATTATCGTGAAAATCATTATAGCGGGCGGGGGCAAGGTGGGCGCGAAGCTGACGCGCATGCTTTCCGCAGAGGAACATGAGATTGTCTTGATTGATTCTAAGAGCAAGGTCGCGGGGGAGACGGTGAATCAGTTTGACGTGATGACTGTGCAGGGAAACTGTGCCTCCGTGGAAGTACTTGAGCGTGCAAACGTGGAGGAAGCCGAGCTTCTGATTGCGGTGACGGGCACCGATGAGGTGAACCTTCTTTGTTGCCTGACGGCGCATTACATGAACAAGGAGATTCATACGATTGCCCGTATCCGCAGTCCCGAGTATAGCGGGCAGATATCCCGTATGCGGGGGACGTTCGCCTTGTCCATGGTGGTAAACCCGGAACTGCAGGCGGCGCGGGAAATTGACCGGTTGCTTCGGTTTCCGGGATTTTTAAAGCGGGACACGTTTGCCAGGAACCGAGTGGAAATCGTGGAGTTAAGGGTAAACGAGGATAGCGTCCTGGATGGTCTTTCCTTGAGCAACTTGGAGAACGTGGCCAAGTGCAAGGTGTTGGTCTGCACGGTATTGCGCAACGGAAATGCCGTGGCGCCGGACGGAAGCTTCGTCTTGAAAGAGGGGGACCGCATTTTTGTTACCGCTCCCACGTACAACCTTTCGCTTCTTTTGAAAAACCTGGACATTTTGCCGAGGAAGGTTAAAAAGGTGATGGTTTGCGGCGGCGGCCGTTTGAGTTATTACCTGACGCAGATGCTGCAAAAGAGCGGGATGGGCGTGAAAATCGTGGAAAAGGATCATGGGCGTAGCGTGCAGCTGGCCGAACAATTGCCAAAAGCGGAAATCGTTTGCGGGGATGCCACGGACTGGTCCTTTTTGGAGAGCGAGGGCGTGTCGCATTACGACGCAATCGTGGCATTGACTGGTATGGACGAGATGAACATGGTGATTTCGTTGTATGGTGGAAAAAGCGGCGTGTCGCAGGTGATTACCAAGCTGGTACACATGCAGAGCAACGTACTGAGCGATTTGCCTCTTGGCAGCATCATTGATCCGAAGGAATTGTGTAGTAGCCTTATCGTGAAGTACGTGCGCTCCCTGACCAACCAGGACTGCGCGGCCATCACGGTGCATTCGATTGCGGACGGGCAGGCGGAGGCGGAAGAGTTTCGGATAGATAAGACTTCCAGGTTTTGCCGGGTACCTTTAAAAGACTTGAATTTGAAGAAGAACGTGTTGATTGCCTGCATCAACCATGGCGCGGAATTGGTGATTCCGAACGGCGACTCTTGTTATGAGCAGGGTGACACGGTCATCGTGGTGAACAGCCGCCAGGAGGTCATAAGCCAGTTTAACGACATTTTTGAATCTTAAAAATACTTTGTTTTCGGGGATTAAGGGCATGAACTATAAAGTGATAGGAAAATATGTCGGTCATATTTTGCTGATTGAATCCATTTTGATGATTCCGTCCTTGGTCATTAGTTTGGCCGAGGGGCAAGGGCGGGCGGTCATGGGATTTCTCGTGGCAATTTGTGCATCTTTCGCGACGGCGATGGTTTTACAAGTTCTCTGCCGGAACACGAAAAAAACATTTTATGCCAGGGAGGGAATGGTGTGCGTCGGCTTGTGTTGGATCGTGCTGAGTTTGTTCGGTTGCCTGCCGTTTTATCTCTCGGGCGAGATTCCGCATTTCGTGGACGCGTTGTTTGAGACGGTTTCAGGCTTTACGACGACGGGCGCGTCCATCTTGCCGGAAGTGGAACCGCTCTCCAACGGGATTTTGTTCTGGAGAAGCTTTACCCACTGGGTGGGAGGCATGGGAGTGCTTGTATTTTTGTTGGCCATGGCTCCGGGAAAGGAGCGGGGAAGCGGCTTTACCATGCACCTCTTGCGGGCGGAAAGCCCGGGGCCGGACGTTGGCAAGCTGGTACCGCACATCAAGGAGACGGCGAAGATTCTTTATCTTTTGTATATCGTGCTGACTGTCGTGAACGTCGTTTTTCTGTTGATAGGGGGGATGCCGCTGTTTGATGCCCTCTGTACGGCGTTTGGCACGGCGGGAACCGGCGGCTTTGGCATTAAAAATGACAGCATCGCCGGGTACGGCCCGTACCTGCAGAACGTCTGTACGGTGTTCATGTTGCTGTTTGGCGTGAACTTCAGTTGTTATTATTTGCTTTTGATGCGGAACGTGAAAAACGTGTTCAAGGACGAGGAGCTTCGTCTTTATTTTGGAATCGTGGTGGGAAGTGTATTGTTGGTCGCGTGGAACATCAGGGACATGTATGCGACGGTCGGAGAGACGTTTCGGCATGCCGCGTTCCAGGTGGCAAGCATCATCACGACGACCGGTTTTGCCACGACGGATTTTGACTTGTGGCCAAGTCTCTCCAAGGCCATCTTGCTCAGCCTGATGGTGGTGGGGGCGTGTGCGGGAAGTACTGGCGGCGGTCTGAAGTGCGGGCGGCTTTTGCTTGTGTTTAAGAGCCTGCGGCGCAACGTGCACCAGGTTTTGCAGCCACATAAGATCCAGGTGGTGCGCAACAATGGCAGGCCGGTGGACGAGCAGGTGCTGGCCAACGTGAACGCCTACCTTGCGGCCTACGTGCTGATTGGGATATTGAGCTTCGTGCTCATTTCCGTGGACGGTCTTGGCGTGACGACGAACCTTTCGGCGATGCTGGCCTGCTTCAACAATATCGGCCCGGGGTTGGAGGCGGTCGGCCCCGTCTGCAATTATTCCGTGTACGGCACGTTTTCCAAACTGGTTTTGATTGTTGACATGTTGGCGGGAAGGTTGGAAATCTTTCCGATATTGGCGCTTTGTACGCGGAGCGGGTGGAAGAGAAGATAGTGCATGCCCCGATTTTAATAAAACAGAAACAAATTTGCATGGGGGTTTTTCGGCATGAAGCATAGGAAGGGCATCTTGGTCGTGAGTATTGGAACTAGCCACATGGATACGTTGGAGAATGCCATCGGGGCAATCGAGCGGACGGTGGCGGAACGTTTCCCGGAATACCGGGTGTACCGTGCGTTTACGAGCCGAATGATTATTCAGAAACTGAAACGCGCGAAAGGGATTGGGATACAGACCGTGCCGGAGGCGTTGGAGAGAATGTCGGCGGATGGGGTTGAGACCGTGCTGGTGCAGCCGACGCATATAATTAATGGTATTGAAAATGATTCCATGTTGGAGGAAGTGTTGGAGCATGCCAGGCATTTTCAAAGGGTGCGGGTCGGAAAGCCGTTGCTTAGCAGCCCGGACGATTACAAGAAGGTCGTGCACGCGGTGATGGAGGAGGTAGGCCTGACGGCGGGCGAGGCCCTTGTCCTGATGGGGCATGGGACGCGGCATTATGCCAATTCCGCTTATCCGACGTTGGAATACACGTTTCACCTGCTTGGATATCAGCAAGTGCTGGTGGGCACCATGGAAGGATTTCCAAGCCTATCGGACGTTATGGGCAAGCTGGCGATGTCGGATTGCCGCAAGGTGCGTTTGATGCCGTTCATGGTGGTGGCAGGCGGCCACGCGAAAAGGGACATGGCGGGCGAGGAAGGTTCGTGGAAATGTGAGTTGGAAGAGGCCGGGTACGAGGTGGACGTGTTGGCGAAGGGGCTTGGAGAATTGGAAGGGATTCGCAGGATTTTTCTGGAGCATTTGGAGGAAATTCGATAAAGGCGTTCGACATGACCGTGCAAGGGGAAAATGGACTTTAAGGAGGAAATATAAAAATGGACATTGGCAATATGATGAAGATGACGATGGCATGGAACACGTTTCAGAAAAACCATCCCAAATTCCCGGCATTTTGTCAGGCAGTGTTAAACAAAGGAGTACGGGTGGACAGCATAATCGAGATTGCGGTCACCACCCCGGAGGGGGAGCGGATTGAGACGAACCTAAAGGTGAAGCAGGGAGACTTGGACTTGCTTAATAGCCTGAAAAACAAGTAAGGGTCGGCAAAGCCGACCCCATTTTATTTTCTGTTCTTCAAAGTGGATCCGATCGGATCCAAATTCTCAATCGCCTCCGAGTGTATGGACATGTTGCGGGCGGTTCCCTCCTGCGCATGTTTTGCGTTCTTAAACATCAATTTCAAGAGAATCGGGCAGAGGACGGAGCTGATGACGATTAAGAAAATGGTGGCGACCAGCGGGTCGATACCAGCCAGTTTCCCATTTTCATAATAAATCAGGTTTTGCCCGGTCGCGTATACGGCGAGTGCCACCTCGCCCCGCGCGATCATGCCGCAGCCGATGGCCGCGCAGTCTCTCGTCTTGTATCCGAACGGTTTTGCCGCCGCTCCGCAGCCGATGATCTTGGTGAGGATTCCGATGCCCACGAAGGTCAGCGCGAATATCAGGCCGCCTGCCTGGAAGTTGCTAAAATCAGCGCTGATGCCGATGTGGGCAAAGAACATCGGCGTAAATATCATGTAGCCGCTGACGATGACCTTGCGATCCACGAAGGAAGCGTCATCTAAGCCGCTTAAAATCAGTCCTGCCATATATGCGCCGGTAATGGAGGCCACGTCGAAAAATTCTTCCGCGCAGTATGCAAATAGAAAGCACATGGCGAAGGCGAAAATGCTTGTGCGTCGCTTGTGCGGGTAATTTAGAATCAGCCAGCGGAAACATTTTCGCAACAATAGTCCGACCAGGGCACTTAACACGAGGAAAGCCGCGACTTTCGCCAAGGTGAGAAGGATGCTTCCCCCGCCGCCGATGCTGGTGATGACGCTTAGCACGATGATGCCGAGCACGTCATCAATGATGGCCGCGCCGAGGATGGTGGTACCTATCCGCGTGTTCAGCTTGCCTAACTCGCGCAATGTCTCGACCGTGATGCCGACGCTGGTGGCGGCGAGAATCGTGCCGACAAACAAGGCGTTCATCAATATGGCCGGGTTGGAGGCCTGCGACGGGCCACCCATGAACATGAGCGCGCCAAACGTACCGGCAATTACCGGGAGCGCCACCCCGACGGCAGCGACCACCGTGGCGGTGATTCCGACATGCTTTAATTCTTTGACGTCCGTTTCCAAGCCGCTGGAGAACAAGATGAAAATCACGCCAATCTGGGAAAAGCTGTCCAAAACGTACATCTCCGCCTCGGTAGGATGGATGATGCCCGGAAAGCCGATTCCTAACCGTCCCACGATGGCGGGGCCGATCAAAAGCCCTGCCAGAATCATCCCGACCACTTGTGGCAACCCGATCTTTCGTGCTCCCATGCCAAGTAACTTGGTGGCAAGCAGGATAATTGCACAGTCGTATACAATGTTCATTACGTCAAATTCCAATATAAAGACCCCCTCTTTGTTTCTTATAGTCGTTCGATGATTGTTGATGCTTGCATCAGAATTATAAATAGATTAAAAAGAGAAATCAACAGGCATTTTCAACGAAGAAAAGAAAATAATAGTCGCCGTAACCCGGAAAATGCCTAAAAAGTTCATTCTCTCCATTTTTTCGATAAACGAGAGGAGTGCTTCCTTCGCATGCCTTGAATAGGTTGAGAAATATGGTAATGGCTTCTATGGCAAAGCATTTGTTGAGAATTTTTTTCGGCCATGATACCATAATGTCAAAATAAGGCAAAACACATCAAAATCGTGCTTGTCGGAAAAGGTGTTTTCCACTAAAATGGCAGCAACGAATTTCGTTGCTACCTGAAAGATGTAAATCGGGAGGTAGAAGAAATGCCAGAAAAAGAAAGACTATTAGAGACTTTTTTGATTTTGAAGAATTGCTGTTATCTGATGTGGAGTTGGGAGCTTGACAATGAACTTCAGGTGAAGAAAACAGATTGTCCGGATGCCGACCTATATCAGAAGCTGTTCCAGCTGCAAGAATGCAGGGATGCCGTGAAGGAGCACATGAAAGTGAGCCGGATGCCGATGATTTGCAGTGCCGGGACGATGCTTTCCTGGATACTCGCTTTCGAGGATGAGGACGGGGAAAAAGAGAAAGGCGCGAACAAAATCATTGTGATAGGTCCATTTTTTAGCGGTTACAAGGATGAGGAAAACTGCAGGGTGATTTTTCAGATGCTAAAACTTGACGATGAGGAACAAAGACGCATGGAGCGAACCATGCGGAGAATTCCGATGGTGACTTCGTCGAGCATGATGCAGGATGCCCTGATGCTGCATTATTGTGTCCGTCAGGAAAAAATCAAGATAAAGAACATAAAGATGTGTAACATCAGGCTTCCGCATAAAAAACTGCGTGGACGGGTTCGGACGGATCAGTTTGATGACAGCAGCGGATATTGGAAAGTGGAACAGATTTTACTTGACAAGGTGAGAAATGGCGACATGAGTGTTTCGTCGTTTGCAGACAGAGTCTCGCTCATTGCGCCGGATCAGTATAAATCCTATTCCAATAATCAGGAGAAGTACAAGCTTAGCTTGAACGTGTTGCTGACCTTGATTTCGCGGGCGGCGGTGGAGGGGGGATTGTCGCGTAAGACTGCCTTTTCCCTGGTGACGGATTATCGGGAAAAAATCAGCAATTGTAAGAATATCAATGAGTTGCACGCTTTAAGCCTAAATATTATGACAGATTACACACAACGGGTGCATCGGGCGAAGGAAACGCTACATTGTTCCACAAAGATTCGTCTGTGCTGTGAATATATTGACACGCATCCGGACGAAAAAATAACCTTGCAGATGTTGGCGGACAAATCCGGCTATGCCGTGTCGCATTTGTCACGGAAGTTCAAGGCGGAGGTCGGTTGCCGTGTGATGGATTACATTCAAAAAAGCAAGGTGGAGTATGCCAGGACGCTTTTGGAAACTTCCGAGGAGGAAATAGAGAAAATCAGCGGGGAACTGGGATTTGAGAGCAGCAGTTATTTTAGCAGGATGTTTCGAAAATGGACGGGGGAATCGCCGACGGATTATCGGGCGAGGCACCGGATTATATAAGGCGGGAAATGAAGCTGCCTGGTAAAACAAAAAGGAAAAGCAGAATGCTCAAATAGAACGAATAAATAGAGCGGATAAATAGGACGAATAAATAGAGCGGATAAATAGAACGGATAAATAGGACGAATAAATAGGACGGAGAAAAAGGAGGAGGCCGTAAACATGCACTGGTGGGAGAATTACCCGTGGAGGATGATTCAGACGAATCTGCGGGAAATCGACATGGAGGACATTGACGCAAAAAAATACGTGAAGGATTTGAAGGACTTTGGGGCGACGGTAGTGACGTTAAATACTGCCGGAATTATCGCGAGTTATGACACGGATTTGGAGTATCACAAGAAAAGCGATTACCTGCACGGGGATGGTTTGGGTACCATCATCGACGAATGCCACAAGGCGGGCATCAAGGTGATTGCCCGGATGGATTTTTCCAAGGTACGCTACGAGGTGTACGAAAAGCATCCCGAGTGGGCGTACCGCCGGGCGGACGGGCAGATCGTCAATTATAATGGTGACGTACATACTTGTCCGAACAGCGATTACCAGCAGAAGTATGCGTTGGAAATCGTGAGAGAGGCACTCACGAAATTTCCGTTTGATGGCGTATTTTGCAACATGAGTGGATTTTTAGTGGTGGATTATAGCGGAAATTATCATGGCCCGTGTCACTGTGAAAACTGTCAGAGGCTGTTTCGGGAAAAATACGGGGCGGAAATTCCGGTCAAGGATGACTCCAGGGATCCGGCTTATAAGAAATATACGATGTTTAAGTCGGAGTGTTCAAAAACGCAAAAGAGAAACTTGCACAAGACCATTCGCGACATCAGCCCGGAAATCGCCATTGACGGCGTGGATTATGTGCGAATCGAGTCCGGCACGGAAATCGGTTATAAGACGTGGATATATAGCGCGTCGTCCAATGCCCGTAAAATCATTGGACCAGATCGCAGGCGTCCGGTGGATGGCGCGGTAGTCGACTTCTTGGGATTTCGTTATCGGGACACGTCCTCGTCGCCGGCTCAGATGGAGCTTCGGCAATGGCAGAATCTGGCCAATTCGGGTTCGACGAGCCTCTACATCATGGGGCGTTTGGATAACCACAAGGACGTTTCCTGCTACGAGGGCACGAGGAAGGTGTTCCAGTTCCATAAAGAGCACGAGGAATTGTATATGGGCGTTGCGTCAGGGGCGGAAGTGGTGTTGCTACACAAGAACCTATTGGCCAGATATGACGAGGAAACATATGGATGGATACGCGCGCTGACGGAGAGCCATGTTCCGTTTGATGAGCTTAAACAGGCAGACTTTGAAAATTTGGAACAACTTGCCGGAAAGAAGATTATTATTTTGAGCGATGCGAAAATGCTGAATGGGGTACAAGCGGAACTTTTGGACAAATTTGCCGAGGAAGGCGGCACGGTAGTCGCGACCGGAGAGAGTGGATTATATGGCAAGGGATTCGTGCCGCAGGAGGCGCTTTCGCTGAAATGCATGGGTGTCAAGAGGATTTTGGAAAAGCGGACGAAACAGATGTCTTCCGTCTTTCTTGTAAATGACGGGGAGAAAGGCGTGTTTTCACATTGTGCAAAAGCGCCGTACATCCCGTTTGGCGAGGAGCTTTTGATGGCGGAATTCGAGGAGGGCACACAAAAATATTTGAGCCTGATTCCCGAGCATCCGTTTGGACCGCCGGAGCGTTGCTATTACACCGAGGTGACGGAGCATCCGGGCGTGACGGTACATTCTTATGGAAAAGGAAGGGGCGTGTACATTCCGTGGCTGGTTGGAACGTTTTATTATAACGAGGGATTCCAGAACACGCTGAACCTTATGCAGGATGTTTTGTATCACTTGTGTGACGTGGCACAGATTGCCCCGGGGCTGACACCGATGGTGGAGGTTTGCCTGGGTCGGAAGGAGGGAAAGACGATCGTACAGCTCGTGAACGCGTCGGGATGCTTTTCAAATAGCTTCTTTGACCCGATTCCGGTTTGTGACATCGAGCTTCGACTGCCGGGAGCAAAAGCGGCAGGGGCGGCGACGGCCTACAACGGCGGGACGGCGAGCGCAGAAACCGAGGGCGATGTTTGTGTCGTTCGTTTGGATAAACTAAAAGAATATGAAATCATTGTCATAGAGTAAGAAATAAAAAGAGAAGGAGGAAGGGACAATGAAGATTGGATTTATCGGACTTGGCATCATGGGAAAGCCGATGTCAAAAAACTTGCTGAAGGCGGGGTATGAGTTGTTCGTGCTTGACCGTAATCCGGCAAGTGTGGAGGAAGTGGTGGCAGCAGGCGCGAAGACCGCGGATTATGTGGCAATCGCCGCGGAATGCGAGGTGGTCATCACGATGCTTCCCAATTCCCCGCAGGTAAAGGAAGTCATGTGCGGTGAGGAAGGACTGGGTGCCTTGATGCACGAGGGACAGATTTTTGTCGACATGAGTTCCATCAACCCGACGGCCAGTCGGGAAATTTCGGCAGAGCTGGCAAAGAAAGGGGTCAAAATGCTGGACGCGCCAGTATCCGGCGGAGAGCCGAAGGCCATCGACGGCACGCTTAGCATCATGGTCGGCGGAGACAAAGACGTGTTTGAGCAGATGAAGGAAATGCTTCTCGTCATGGGCGGTTCTGCCGTGTATTGCGGCGCGGTCGGAGCGGGGAACACGACCAAGCTGGCGAACCAAATCATCGTGGCATGTAACATTCAGGCGTTGGCCGAGGCCATGACGTTGGCACAGAAGGCGGGTGTTGATCCTCGGCTTGTATTTGAGGCCATTCGGGGTGGATTGGCAGGTTCCACCGTCATGGAGGCGAAGGCACCGATGATGATAGCCGGAAATGACAAGCCGGGATTCAAGATTGACTTGCATATCAAGGATTTGAACAACGCACTTGATTGCGCCCACAGCGTAGGTGCGCCGGTGCCGATGACCGCGGCGGTGCAGGAGGTGCTGCAATGGCTGCATAATCACGAGGGCGGACAGAAGGATCACAGTGCGATTGCACAGTATTATGAATATTTAGCGGACATTCAAATCGGAAGATAAAAGGGGAAAAGGAAAGGGAGGACGTTATTCATGGATATGAAAAAAATCATCGCCGGGGCAAAGGGAAGCCAGAATGGCACGTACCGTACGGCCAGTCCGATTTCCATGATATTTGCCAGTGCGACGAGCGGCGGAAAAAACGTGTTTTACGTGCTGATGATGTATGCGGGATATATGGCGAACGAAGGTTATGGAATCGCGGTGGCGGTGACGGGAATCATCATGACGGTCAAGACGATTTTTGACGGGGCGTGCGACCCGATTGTGGCGGCGGTCTTTGACCGGATGCCGGTTGGAAAGCTGGGAAAGATGCGCAAGTTTTTGCTGATAGGGTACGCGACAACGTCATTGGCGGCTTTGCTGATGTTTAAGCTGTTGGCGGGGAAAATGGACGGGGTGGCCGGGCTGATTGTATTTTGTGTAATTTTTGCCTTGTTCGTCGTGGGATATACGATTCTTAGTATCGGCGGAACTTCAATCCCAACCATTTTGACAAACGATCCGAAGCAAAGGCCGTTTTTGAACTTCACGGCCACCGTGTATCAGTATGTCGCGCCATTGCTGCTGAACACGATTCTGGCCTTCCGCATTTTGCCGGCGCATAATAACAGATATGATGCCGCCTGCCTGGCGGAGGCGTGCCTTGTATATATCGTGATTGCCGTAGTGTTTATGTTGTTGTCCTTTATCGGGCTGGCACCGGTGGACAATGAGGAAGTGCTGGGTGAATTGATGTCCATCAATGGGAAGAATAAGAAAGTCGGCTTTAAGGACATGTGGAACATGCTAAAGAGTAATAAGCCGCTGCGTTGCTACATCGTCACGGGTACGACGGACAAGATTGCCAGCAAGATGAGCACGGACTCCATCGTCATGGTCATGATGAGCGGTATTTTGATTGCCAATTACCAGGCATCCACGATGATTAACAATGCAGGTATGTTGATTGGCTTGGTATTTGCCTTTCTCGGGGGCGCGTTCATCGCGAAATACGGCGTGAAGACGTCCACGGTCGTATGGTCGTATGCAAATATCCTTCTTGCCGCAGTGCTGTTCGTATTTTGTTTGATTCTCGGACCGACCGGGATGTCAAAGATTGGCGTGGGGGGATTTCCGATGATGCTGTACGTGGCACTTATGATGGGAAAGAATGCGGCTTCCATGATTTTAAATACGGCGGAGGGGATGATGCGCGCCGACATTGCGGATTACGAGCTTGACCGCAGTGGAAATTTCATGCCGGGTACGGTCGGGGCGTGCTATACATTTATTGAGAAATGTGTCTCCTCGTTCGGCTCCACGATTGCGGCGTTCGCAGTGGCGTTGATCGGTTACACGACCGTGATGCCGCAGATGGGCGATGAGGCGACCTGGCCGATTTTCTGGGTGACGATGATCCTGGCGAACGGCATGCCGATACTGGGATGGATTTGCAACATCATCGCCATGAAGTTTTATGAGCTGGATCGGGAGCGCATGGTAGAGATTCAGAAGAACATTGGAGAAAAGAAGAAAGCCGCGAGGGCGCAGGCAAAATAGTACATAAAAAGTAGAAAAATCAAATGAATCAAGGAGGAAAGAAAAGATGAAGAAAAAAATGTTATGTTTCGTATTGGCAATTGTGGTATGTTTGGGAATGCTGGCAGGATGCGGCGCGGACAACGCGGATAAAAAGGATGACGCTTCCCAGCAAGAGGTTCAAAGTGACAAGACGGATGATAAAACGGATGATACGGCAGATGCGGAGAAAGGCGATGCGGACGGTGGAGAAATTACGGAAACGGTTACCTTGTCAGGGACATATTATAGTGGACAAGTTATGATTATGCTGGAATTAAATCCAGATGGAACGATAAGCGGCGAAGCCAACGGGGAGACGTTGGAAGGCACATGGGGCGAGAGCGACGAAGCGGACATCGAAGCAATTGGCACGGCGGGAAGCAACGAAATGAAATTTTTGGTCACTAGGGAGTCGGACGGAAGTTACTCTGCGACGGTAGATTTGGTCGCGGGCATGGTGTTGACCGGAAAGTAGAATAGTAAGTTGAGAAACAATTCACCTTGCATTGGCGTGAAGTGAATTGTAATTAAATAGATAAAAAAATGAACACTAAGTACGAAAATTAGTTGTCCGCCTTGAGAAGGTTTTCTTACAATGATGAAGAAAGTTTCAGCATGTCTGAAAATGCATTGAAAAAAGGAGGAAAAGTATGAGAAACAAATTTGTGAAGAAAATCCTGACGCTTGGTCTTGTAGCAGCCACGGCACTTACGATGATTGTCGGTTGCGGCGGCAAGGGAGATTCAGGTGACAAGGGAGGTGACGGTGCCGTGACGGACGAGTTCGCCGGAAAGGACAGCAATTTTACTTGGTGGATTTACAAGACGGACGGCGAAGGCCAGTTTTATGAGAACTATGAGGAATGCGCGGTCGCGCAATATCTCAATGCGCAGTACTGGGACGTGCAAAATGGCGGCATCGGTACGGAAGAAACGGGAAGAAAGATTAATTTCTCTTATCTGGTGCCGATTACCGGATCCGAGAATGAGAACTTCAATACGATGATTGGCACTGGAGAATATCCTGAATTGATTGACTTGGTTGCGTCATCGGAGAGTCCGCAGGCTTTGTATGAAAATGGAATTCTTATGGATATCACGGAATATGTGGAAAAGTATATGCCGAATTATGTGGCGTATCTGGATGCCAATCCAGAGTTGAAACCACTCGTTCAGGTAAAAGAAGATGACGGAAGTATTCATTATTATGCACTTTATGAATTGGTAGAAGGTATAATGGAACCATGGCAGGGAACCGGTTATCGCCGCGACTGGGTAGCCAAGTATGCAGAGCCGACCGAGTATGTGTGGGATTGGGAAAGTGATTATGTAAAAGAAAACGGACATCCGGCAGTAACCCCGCTTGCCAAGGCAGTGGAGGAGGACAATATGGAAGGCTGGAAGGAAAATGACGTGACGTCCTTTACTTATGATTATAATGCGAACAATGAACTTGGTTATGAGGATAATATCATTTTCCCGAGCGGTACGTCCGACCCGCTGACCATCAGCGACTGGGAATGGATGTTTGAGGCGTTTGCAAAGGCGATTGACGAGAGGGGATGGGCAAATGACAGCACCGCGTACTGTACGACCGTGTTTTATCAAGGGTTTATGCAGACCGGCGATTTGGTATCCTCTTTTGGCGGCGGGACAGGTCAGTATTATGTAAAAGATGGCGTGGTTTCTTTTGACGGAGATTCTGATAACTTCAAGGCCTATCTGGAATGCATGAATGCATGGTATGAAAAAGGATGGTTGGATACGGAATTTAATACTCGTGCCAATGATATGTTCTTTAATATTAACTCTGCGGGTATCGCACAAGGAAAGGTTGGCTTGTGGGATTCGCAAGGTAGCAGGATAGGCACGTCTATCCGCACAACTTGTCAAAACGAGGAGGATATGAAAGATGCTTTTGTAATGGGTGCGGCTTTGCCAATTAATGATGTCTATGGCGGGGAGAAGCAAATGTACAAGGAGCCGGACGCATTGTATCAGGCAAGTCGTAAGGGTGCTACGCTGGGGATTACGAACAAGGCAGAGGATAAGGATTTGGCAGTATTGTTTACGTTCCTTGACTGGACCTATACGCATGAGGGAGGACTTACGTTGCGGAATGGCTTGAGTGAGGAGCAGTATGAGTCGGTTGAGCTGAATCCGGATTTTTATGTGGAGCAGAATCTCAAGAGTGGATATGTGGTAGAAACGGACGAGGAAGGAAGAACTGTTTACAAGAGAAGCATGGATTCTTCTAATCCGGCGATTAATGCTTTGAACGGACAGAGGATGGCGGTTGGTTTAAATATGCAAAATTCGGATGAGTATTGGATAGATACCGGAATTCCAGAGCTTAACCGTGCGGCAAATGAACAGTGGACAAAATATTTAAACACGGGTAGCGTGTTGGATTATACTGGTTTGTTAAATGTGGAGGAAAGCGAGGCGTACAACAAGGTTTCCACGGCGGTAATGGATTACCAGAACCAGAACGTGCCGAACGTGATCAAGGGTACGTTGTCATGGGATGACTATGTAAAGGGATTGGATAGTATTAATCCGGATTCCGCGGTGGAATATCTGCAAAAGTATGTGGATTTGGCGAACACGGCGAGAACGACGAAATAGTTTTGCATTTATTTTAGATGAATGAGATATTTGAAAAAGGATGGGAGCCTTGTTTTGGGCAACCATCCTTTTTGTGAAAAAAATTGACAAAAAAAAGAACATGAAGTATAAAAATAAGTTGTCTGTTTTAGAAAAAGCTGTTACAATGATGAAAAATTCAACACTTTTGAAAAAGCGTTGAAAAAAGGAGGAAAAAGCATGAAAAACAAATTCGTGAAACGAATCTTGACGCTTGGCCTTGTGGCAGCTATGGCGGTTACGATGATAGCGGGCTGCGGTGGAAAGGGAGATTCCGGTGACAAGGGAAGTGACGGCGCGGCCGGGGATGGCGGCACGACGGACGAGTTTGCCGGTAAGAGCACTGATTTCGGCTGGTGGATTTACAAGACGGACGGCGAAGGACAGTATTATGAGAATTATGAGGATTGCGTGGTGGCGCAGTGGATTCGGGCGCAGAGCTGGGACGTGGAAAATGGCGGCATCAGCGAGGAAGATACGGGAAGAAAGCTTAATTTTTCCTATATCGTGCCGATTAGCGGTTCGGAGAACGAGAACTTTAACACAATGATTGGTACCGGGGAATATCCGGAATTGCTTGACTTGGTCGCGTCGACGGAAAGTCCGCAGGCCATGCATGCAAACGGGGTTTTGATGGACATTACGGAGTATGTGGAAAAATATATGCCGAATTACTTGGCGTATTTGGATGCAAATCCAGAACTCAAGCCGCTCGTGCAGGTAAAGGAAGATGACGGGAGCATCCATTACTATGCGCTTTATGGATTGTTGGAAGGCATGGAAGATCCTTGGCAGGGAACCTGCTACCGCAGGGATTGGGTTGCGAAGTATGCCGAGCCGACCGAATATGTGTGGGATTGGGAGAGCGATTACGTGCAGGAAAATGGCCACCCGGCTGTGACCCCGCTTGAGAAGGCGGTGGAAGAGAAGAACATGGAAGGCTGGAAGGAGAATGAAGTCACTTCCTTTACCTATGATTATAATGCGGATAATGAACTTGGATACGAGGATAACATTATTTTCCCGAGCGGTAAGTCGGATCCGCTGACCATCAGTGACTGGGAGTGGATGTTCGAGGCGTTTGAGAAGGCGATTGACGAGAGAGGTTGGTCAAATGACAGCAGTTCCTATAGCACGACCGTGTATTATCCGGGATTTTTATCGACGGGTTCTTTGGTGTCTTCTTTTGGTGGCGGTACCGGAAGTTATTATGTGAAGGATGGCGAGGTTTCCTTTGACGGGGATTCTGAGAATTTCAAGACCTATTTGGAATGTATGAATGCGTGGCATGAAAAGGGTTGGTTGGATTCTGAGTTTAATACCAGGGCATCAGACATGTTCTTTAGAATCAACACGGCGGGGGTTACGCAGGGTAAGGTTGGTTTGTGGAACGGTTCAAGCAGCAATATCGGAACGGCTCTTCGTCCTACTTGTCAGGATGCGTCGGATGCGGCAGATTCGTTCGTGATGGGAGCAGCTTTACCGATTAATGACGTATATGGCGGAGAAGAACAGATGTACAAAGAGCCGGATGCACTGTACCAGTCCAGCCGTAAAGGGTCGGCTCTGGGAATTACGAACAAGGCGGAAGATAAGGATTTGGCGGCATTGTTCACGTTTTTGGATTGGACTTATACACATGAGGGTGGAATGGTGATTCGAAACGGACTGAACGAGGAACAGTATGCGTCGATGGAATTTAATCCAGACTTTTATGCGGAGAGAAATCTGACGAGTGCGTATACGATTTCCACGGATGAGGATGGCAGAACCGTCTATACGAGAAATATTGACCCGTCTGATCCGGCCACGAATGCTTTGAACGCGCAGAGAATGGATGTCGGTTTGAAAATGCAGTATACTGATGAGTATCGTCTGGACACGGGGGCTCCGGCTATTAACCGTGCGGCGTATGAACAGTGGAATCTGTATGTAAATACCGGAAGTGTGTTGGATTATACTGGATTGTTAAACGTTGAGGAGGCGGAAACGTATAGCAAGATTTCTACGGCGGTCACGGATTATCAGAACCAGAACGTGCCGAACGTCATCAAGGGTGCGATGTCTTGGGATGACTATGTGAAAGGATTTGATAACATTGATCCGGATTCGGCGGTGGAATACCTGCAGAAGTACGTAGATTTGGCAAATACGGCGAGGACGACGAAGTAAGTCAAAAGCTTATGAGTTGTGATAGGACTTAAGTTGCGAAAAAGTATATCAGCTAAAAATGGGATGGCGGTCACAAAACTTGGCTTGCCATCCCGTTTTACACGATAGGAAACTTTGCTCCCTATAAGGCAAAACCCTTCGGGTGGATTGGTCATGGCATCACTGGTTTTCCAATCGATATTGGGACGGCGTGACCCCGTATTCGTTCTTAAATGCCCGAATGAAATTTTCTGGATTGTCGTAGCCGACTTGTTCGCTGATGGCAGAAATACTTTTGTTCGTGGTCGTAAGCATCAGGGTCGCCACATAGAAGCGGCAGCTTTTCATGAGGCTGGAAAACGAGATTCCGGTCAGCTTTTTTACATAGCGCGAGGCATAGGAGGGCGCGATAAAAAATTGTTTCGCAATGTCATCTAAGGTAAGCCGAAAATTGCTCCTCGTGATATAATTGTACAATTCATAGCCTTCCGCCGTTAAAGGGGAGGGAACGTCCTGCACGACATGCGTCTTGTGACGGCGGATGAGTTCTGTCATCAATAAAATGAAGCGATGCTGGAGGGCGAATTCAAAAAACTCTTTTTCTTGTCGGGATTCCTCTAAAAGTTCAAAAAATAAATTTCGAATCAATGCATCATCCCCGGTTGAGATTACGCAATAAGTTTGGTGATTGCTGTTTGAGACTGGCTTGGAGGCGTTTTTTCCCAATGTTCGCTGGAAGAGAAAGCGGGTGATGTCATTCTGGGAGAATAAAAGCGGTCCAAGAAACTCGTCGGTCTTGCGCTCGTCAAGTTGGAGAAAGAGCAGCTTTGCGCCGTCACTTTTTTCCGGCAAGGGCACATTTGGGGAGGGGGAGAGCAATAATACATCGCCGGTTTGCAAGGGAATGGTTTCTTCGAAAAGACGAAGGATGGAACTGCCGTTTGCAACATAATAAATTTTCAGGTAGAGGGGGGACGGGTGGATTAGAGGCTCGTCGGATATCAATAAAAAGGGATTCATCAGGGTTCTCCTTTGTTTGGTTAAGATATAAACCACTATACTGTGGCGGCGGTAAAAAGTCAAGTTCCAGCAAATTATTTGTTGCCATCCGCGTGTCATTGTGCTAATATAATCGCGAAGCATGTCATGGTACGGAGAGAAAAGGGAGCGGCAGAAGGATTATGCTGGCGTGGGCAAATGCTTGGGTATTGTAAAGACACTGGACATTTTGATGAAATCGGAGTATGATATTATCGTTTTAGAAGATAACGAAAATGGCGTAATGGCAAAAAATAAAAGGGGATAAAAGGTGACCTATAAAGAAGCAAGGGTATATTTGGACAATGTGTCGAAATACGGAAGTGTACTTGGCTTGGATACGATTCGGGATTTGCTAAGGGAATTGGGAAATCCGCAGGATGAGTTGCAATTCATCCATATCGCGGGGACGAATGGGAAAGGCTCCATTCTGGCCTATGTGTCCACCATATTGAGCGAGGCGGGGTTCGCGGTAGGGCGATACGTTTCTCCGACGGTGGTTTCTTATCGGGAAAGAATCCAGGTGGATGGCAGTTGGATTGGAGAAGACGAGTTCGCGGCATTGGTAGAAAAAGTGCAAAAGGCAGTTGCGTGTATGGAGACAAGCGGAAGGGGATGCCCTACCGTGTTTGAGATGGAAACCGCAATGGCCTTTTTGTATTTCCGTGACAAGAAATGCGACTACGTGGTATTGGAGACGGGGCTTGGCGGCAAATTGGATGCCACAAACATTGTAAAGAATACGGTTTTGGCTGTCTTTTCCACGATTAGTCGGGATCACATGGGCGTTTTGGGTGACACGCTAACGGAAATTGCCCGGGAAAAGGCGGGAATTATCAAGCCGGGATGCATGGTGGTGTCGGCGGCACAAAGACCGGAGGTACGCGCGGTATTAGAAGAGGAGGCGGCAAGGAATAGTTGTCCGCTCGTTTTTGCCGGGCCGGAGGATATACATATGATAGAAGAAACGGTTCGGGGTCAGGCATTTTCTTATAAGGAAATGCGGAATTTAAAAATACATCTGGCAGGAACCTACCAGATTGAAAATGCGGTGACGGCGTTGGAGGCGGTGCAGGCTTTACGCGCCGTGGGACACAAAAAAATAGGGATTACCGACGAAGCAGTCCACCGGGGACTTGCGAGGACTGTTTGGGACGGGCGGTTTACCTGCGTCGGCGAGCGGCCGCTTTTTATCGTGGACGGCGCGCACAACGAGGACGCGGCATGGCAGCTTCGAAAGACGTTGGAGACCTATTTTCCAGGGAAACGACTGATTTATCTCATAGGCGTATTCAAGGACAAGGAGTATGAAAAAATCGTGGAAATCATGGCACCATTGGCGGCAAAGGTTTATACCGTGAATTTGCCGGATATGGGGCGGACGTTGGATGCGCGGACTCTAAAGGAAGCATTTGACACGGTGTATTGCAAAGGTCGTGTGACAGTGTCAGAAGATTACGTCGTGGCGGTCGGCGATATCGGGCAGGCCATTCGGTTGGCGTTGGAAGAAGCCAAGGAAGAGGACGTGATTTTGGCGTTTGGATCGCTGTCATATCTTGGACGGGTAATGGAACTCGTGAAAAAAGAGACAGAGTTTTGACAGACATGAAAAGGTTGCCGGAGGATAAAATTTTGTCGGCGGCAGGCGGAATCGCAGGAAGAGAAAATAAAAGGGATGGATATCATGGTAGATCAGGAAAAAATCAGGCAGGCGGTGCGTCTTTTGTTGGAGGGTATCGGGGAAGATATAAGCAGGGAAGGGCTTTTGGAAACTCCAGACCGCGTGGCCAGGATGTATACGGAGCTTTATGGCGGGATGGAAGAGGACGCGGCATTTCATTTAAGTAAGCGGTTTCCAGTGCAGGACAATGGGATGGTGGTTGAGAAGGACATTACGTTTTATTCCACATGCGAGCATCATATGCTGCCATTCTATGGAAAGGTTCATATTGCCTATATACCGAACGGCGAGGTGGCGGGGCTTAGCAAGTTGGCCCGCACGGTGGAGGTGTATGCCCGCAGACTGCAGCTTCAGGAGCGTCTTACCGCCCAGGTTGCCGACGCGTTGATGGAAAATCTGCATCCGCAGGGTGTGCTTGTCATGGTGGAGGCGGAGCATATGTGCATGACGATGCGGGGAATCAAAAAGCCTGGCAGCCAGACGGTGACACTGACAAAGCGCGGCGTGTTTTCGGAAGACCAGGCACTGACGGATACCTTTTTTCGAATGATTGGGAGGTAGTGGGAGGGCATGGAGATTATCGAGCAAATCCGCAGACATCCGTTGTATCAGGAATACTATGACAAGTTGGAAAAATTAGAGGAAAAGAGGACTTTTTGCCGGCATCAGATGGGACATTTTTTGGACGTGGCGCGTATAGCCTACATTCACAACCTGGAGTCAGAGTATGGCATTCGCAAAGAGGTGATTTACGCGGCGGCATTGCTGCACGATATCGGAAAGGCCAGGCAGTATACGGAGGGAATTGCGCACGAGGAAGCATCGGCAGAAATTGCCGGGCGCATTTTATGGGACGTGTCACGCGAAGGGGATTTTTCCGAAGAGGAGCGGCAGGAGATTTTGCGAGCCATTTTGGGACATCGAAAGAAAAGGGAGGGGATGTCGGAGTTGGAGGAGCTTTTGTACACTAGCGACAAGCAGTCCCGTCCTTGTTTTATGTGTCCGGCAGAGAGGGAATGCAATTGGAATATACAAAAGAAAAATCTTGAGGTGGAGATATGATAATAGGCGGGAAGGCATTTGATACAAGGAAGCATACTTACATTATGGGAATTTTGAACGTGACCCCTGATTCGTTTTCGGACGGCGGCAAATTTGATTCGTTGGATGCGGCACTATACCATGCGCAGGAAATGGTGTCGGAAGGGGCGGACGTTCTGGACGTGGGCGGGGAGTCTACAAGACCTGGCCATGTTCAGATTGGAACGGAAGAGGAAATGCATCGGGTCGTTCCGATAATCGAGGCATTGAAAAAAAGGTTTGACACGCCCGTTTCGGTGGACACCTACAAAGCAACGGTGGCGCAGGCGGCGGTGGACGCGGGTGCGGACTTGATTAATGATATCTGGGGCTTAAAATATGATGAAAAAATGGCAAATGTAATTGCCGATTCTGGCGTCGCCTGCTGTCTGATGCACAATCGGGAAAAGACGGAATATGAAGATTTTTGGGCAGACGTAAAAAAGGACTTGGAGGAAACGATTGGGTTGGCAGAGGGAGCGGGGATTTCCCGGGATAAAATCATACTCGACCCGGGTGTCGGGTTTGGGAAGACCTATGAAATGAATCTGGAAGTGTTAAGAAATTTACACTTTCTGCATTCGTTTAATTTGCCGCTCCTTTTGGGGGCTTCGCGGAAATCGGTCATCGGGCTGACACTGGACTTGCCGGTTACCGAGAGGCTGGAAGGAACGCTGGTGACGACAATGCTGGCAGTGGAAAGCGGTTATTCCTTCGTGCGGATACATGACGTGAAGGAAAATTTGCGGGTCGTGAAAATGATGGCAGCCATTCGGGAACGCGGATAGATGTTACAATTCACTCTTGTACCGCGGTATGCGAGAACAAATGAAAAGCATGAATATGAGGAGGAACGGCATGGACAAAATAAAAATTGAAAATCTGGAAGTGTTTGCCAATCATGGGGTTTTTCCAGAGGAAAATCGTCTGGGACAAAAATTTTTGGTATCTGCGGTTTTGTATACGGATACGAGGAAGGCGGGACAAACAGACGACCTGAGTGCTTCCATTGATTATGGAGAGATCTGCCGGTTCTTTGATTCGTACATGAAAAAACAGACTTACCAATTGCTTGAACGGGCGGCGGAAACCCTGGCGGAAGAATTGCTTTTGAAGACACCGAATTTGAGAAAAGTAAAATTGGAGATAAAAAAGCCGTGGGCGCCCATTGGACTGCCGCTTGAGTCCGTGTCGGTCAAGATTACGCGGTCGTGGCACACGGCGTATATCGCGCTGGGTTCGAATATGGGAAATAAGGAGGAATTTTTAAGTCGTGCCGTAAGTGAACTGAGTGATTTGCATGGTTGTGAGGTGAAGAAAATTTCTTCTTGGATAGAGACGAAGGCTTATGGAGTGACGGATCAGCCGGATTTTTTGAATGGTTGCTTAAAGCTACGGACATTGCTTACTCCGCAGGAGTTACTTGATGAGTTGCATCGGATTGAACAAGACGCCGGGCGCGTGCGCAAGGTGCATTGGGGGCCGAGAACGTTGGATTTGGACATTATTTTTTATGATGACCTCGTATTACAGAGCGAGGAATTGTGCATTCCCCATGTGGACATGCACAACCGGAGATTTGTTTTGGAGCCGCTATGTGAAATCGCTCCTTACATGCGGCATCCGGTGTATGGTTGGACGATGATGGAAGGGCTTGGGCTGCTTTAAAGCAGCCCTTCAAACGTATCATAAAAGGTCGGATAGGACACGTCCACGCAATGGCTGTCTAAAATCTTTGTCGTCCCTTCCGCAACCAGCGCGGCGATGGAAAATGCCATGGCAATCCGGTGATCTAAGAGCGTGTGAATCGTTGCGCCTTGTAAGGGGTGTCCGCCATGGATGACCATGCCGTCTTCTGTCGGGGCGACATCGCACCCCATTGCGTTTAAATTATCCGTGACCGTCTCAATGCGGTCGGTTTCTTTTACCTTTAATTCTGCCGCATCTTTAATCGTGGTCGTGCCATCGGCCATGGCGGCCATCACGGCAATGACCGGAATCTCGTCAATCAAGGTCGGGATGATGCCGCCCTCTATCGTGGTGCCATGTAGCTGGCTCGTGCGCACGAGGATGTCGGCAACCGGTTCGCCACCAACGCACCGTTCGTTCAGAAGGGCGATGTCGCCGCCCATGTCCTTGCATACTTGCAGCATCCCGGCTCTCGTCGGATTGACCCCGACATTTTGAATCAAAATTTCCGAATCAGGTACTAAAAGCCCGGCGGCGATAAAGTAGGCGGCGGAAGAAATGTCTCCCGGCACCATGATTTTCTGACCGTATAACTCCTTGCAGGGGCGGATGGAGGCGGTCGCACAGATTTTCTCGTTTTCTGCAGAAACATGCGCGGACGATTTCATATTTCCCACGAAAGAGCGGATGTCGGCACCGAATTCCTTTAACATCAGTTCGGTATGATTGCGGGAGAGTGAGGGTTCCGTCACCGTGGTTGTGCCCTCGGCATATAATCCGGCCAGTAAGATACAAGACTTGACCTGGGCGGAGGCCACCGGGGAGGAATAGTCGATGCCGTGCAAATGCCCCGGCGTAATGTAGAGCGGGGCGCAGTCATTCCTAAGGACGCTGGAAATGTTGGCGCCCATCTGTGTCAAAGGCTCCATGATGCGCCGCATCGGACGCGAATTGAGAGAGTCGTCGCCCGAAAGCTTACTCTCAAAGGGCTGTCCGGCCAAAATGCCGGAAATCAGCCGGGTGGTCGTTCCACTGTTGCCGACCTCGAGCGTCAGGGAAGGTGAGCGAAGGCCGTGTAGTCCCCGTCCGTGAATCAGGACGGAGGTTTCGCTTTGCTCTATTTCAATGCCCATCCTGCGGAAACAGTCGATGGTCGCAAGACAGTCCGCTCCCGGAAGAAAATTTGTCACCTCGGTGAGACCGCTGGCAATCGAGCCAAACATCACACAACGGTGAGAAATGGACTTGTCACCGGGGACGGTGATTTCCCCGCGAAGCCCGCTGATATTTGTGAGTTCCATAAAGATGATCCTTTCTGGTGTTATTTGCAGCCGCATAAAAGTTGGAAAGTAGATTATTAAACGTGTTTGTAAGATACTACTTTCAGACCTTCATATGGCCCTAGGTGGTAACTTTTTTCTTAGATTTCATATACGATATAACGATATTTTCGCAACAATGCCGCTGCCTTTTTGGAGGAATCCTCCTCGTAAAATTCAATCCGCAGCACGCCTTCCTCGAATTCGCGGTTATGGATGATGCCGATGTTTTTGATACTGATGTTGTTGCTTGCCAGTATCGTGGCAATCGTGGCAATCCCGCCGGCCTCGTCGACGATGTCGCAGTAAAGGGCGGATTGTTTTTTGATTGGCCCGGCCGAGCCGTCCGGCATGGAATCCCGGTAATCCTTGGACGATTCAAACATGGAATAAAGCTTTGACTCGTCACTTTGGTCAATCAGTTCTTTTGAATGCTGTAAGAATTCGATGAATTCCCCGAGGATGCGGGAAATATTATCCTTATTTTTTAAGCAGATTTGCTGCCACATGACCGGAGAGGAGGAGGCGATACGCGTGATATCCTTAAATCCTCCGGCGGCCAGCCGTTTCATAATCTCTTCGGCGTTATCACTGTCTTTGACGAAATTGACAAGGCTGCTGGCGAGAATGTGCGGTAGATGGCTAATCGTGCCGGTAAAAGCGTCATGCTCGCGATAATTCAAAATGATGGGCAATGCTTTTAGAGATTCTACAAAATTTTTATAAGCTTCCACCTTTTCGGCGGAAACCTCGTCCGAGGGCGTGAGGACGTAGTACGCGTTTTCAATTAAGTGTGGTTTGGCATTGATGAAGCCGCTCTTTTCCGAACCGGCCATCGGATGCCCGCCGATAAAATATTTTCCAAGTCCCAGCGCGGCGGCCTCCTCGCAAATCGCCGTCTTTACGCTGCCAACGTCCGTCAGGATACAGTTTTCCCCGACATAGAGCTTCAATTGGCTTAGGTAAGCGTTATTATAAGAAATGGGCGCGCAGAGGAAAATATAGGCGCAGCCCTGAAAGTTGTCGTCAATCGAGGAGCAGGCCGTGTGGATTACGTCCTCCTGAACGGCGAGTGCCAGCGTCTCCTTGTTTTTGTCAAATGCAATGAGTTCGTAGTCCGGGTAATACTGGCGGATTGCCTTGGCAATCGAGCCGCCGATGAGTCCCAGACCGACAAAACCAATTTTGGTGGTGTTCATGATTTTAACCTCGGTTCTTTTAAGATTGGTTTTCAATTTCTTTTAAATGTTTCATGACATCGTTAGAATCGTAAGTTGGCGAAAATTTTTGGGCAATATCGCAAATTCGTCGGACGATATTTTCATCTTCCTCCAACATGTCGGCAATCTCTGATACACTACAATTTTTAGCCAGTTTTTTGCAGATTTGGAAAGTTAATTTTTCAATCTGGCCCTCTGCCCGACCTTCTGCCCGACCTTCTGCCCGGCCTTCTGCCCGACCTTCCGCCCGGCCCTTTACCCGACCTTCTGCCCGGCCCTCTGCTAATCCGGCTTCTCTGGCGAGCTTACGTTCTTCTCGGATATGTTTTTCCTCGTCATATTCATATAAACATCGACACATGTTTTTGGCCTCCACACTGTGTTTTTTCAAGAAATCAGTCAGGACATCTTGTTTTATGCATTCAGCAATTGCTTGTTCTGCCGCCTCCTCCGGGGACATTATTTTTGAATAATCACGCATTTTCTGGACGAAAAATGCATAATCGTGCAGAACCTTGCAGGCTTTCATCAGCTTTTTGTTTTTACCTAAGTTGATATTTACAACTGTTACAACTAACTCCAATTCGGGATTATCTGTTGGCTGCTGAAACGCTTCGGATAAACGTAGCTCCCACTTTTCGGGTTTTTCTTCTATCCCATTGTAAAATACCATGAACTTTGGTGTGGGTATTTTCTTTAGTGCGGAACTGTATAAATCCTCATTCCTCGTGATATCTTGCAGGATTTCTGAAACATAAAATAAGTCTCGAAGCGGCATGTTTGGATTGACGCTTGATTGGTGCTCGTACAAATATAATTGCAGGTTGATCACAAAAGAAATGTCATTTTTATAGCCCAGATAAATGGCATGTTCGAGCGTGTTCATTACCAAGTCATTCGTATTTGTGTAATCTGTTCCGTTGATTGCATTGTAAAGGCTTAAAAGATTTTCTTTTTCTTTGAAAATCATTCGGAACATGGTGTCCTTATAAGTCCTTGTTACTTTAGGAATGCTTTTCTTTTGAGAGATGTTCCTTGTCTTAACTTTTTTTGTTTTGCTTACCTTTCTATTGGCTTTTTGTTTTACTGTTCTCATTCGTTATTCGTTCTCCTCCTTGTACTATGGCAGGAGGGCTTATCTAATCAGAATCTCCTGCCTTTGTTTTGATGGTGTAGTGAAAAGCATGGATTTTCTGATTTTTTGAATTACGGAAAGCTTTAAAAGCCTGGAATTGTTCATAAACGAAAATATGCTTTGAAATTATACTAGCACAAGAAAAGAAAGATGGCAATAAAGAATTTTCGGGATTTTTTGTGTTGATTTGTGATAAAATGGGATATGGTCGAAAATTTTTAAGTCAATCACAAAAAAATCTGTGAAAAATGTATAAAATGGTTGTAATACTCCCAGATATTTAGTACAATATTTACATGGTGTGCGTAGGGACAAGAATTGGATTGTGATGCAAGGTCAATGGCTGTGCATGATAATAGGTTCGGCAGCCCTATGCAGAAAAGACACACAAGGAGGCAACTAAGTATGAAGGTTTACAGAACAGATGAGATTAGAAACGTGGTTTTGCTCGGACATGGCGGCAGCGGGAAGACTAGCCTGGTGGAAGCGATGTTGTACGTTTCCGGCGCGACGAGCCGTATGGGCAAGGTGGCAGACGGCAGCGCGGTCAGCGACTTTGACAAGGAAGAGCAGAAGCGCGGGTTCTCAATCAGCACCAGCGTCGTGCCGATTGAGTGGGAAAAGGCAAAGATTAATATTCTGGACACGCCGGGATATTTTGATTTTGTTGGCGAAGTGGAAGAGGCGGTCAGTGCCGCGGACGCGGCCGTCATCGTGGTATCCGGAAAGGCCGGCGTACAAGTCGGTACGGAGAAGGCATGGGAGTTGTGTGACAAGTACAACCTGCCGCGTATGATTTACGTGACGGAGATGGACGTGGACGATGCCAGTTTCCGCCAAGTGGTGGAAGATTTGACCGAGCGTTACGGCAAAAAGATTGCCCCGCATTTCCAGCCGATTCGCGAGAACGAAAAGCTGGTCGGATACATCAACGTGATTAAGAACGCCGGAAGACGCTATACCGGTATCGGCCAGAGGGAGGAGTGCGAAATTCCCGAGTACTGTCTGCCGAACTTAGAGACGCTTCGCAGTTCCCTTATGGAGGCGGTCGCCGAGACGAGCGAGGAGTTTATGGATCGCTATTTCGAGGGCGAGGAGTTCTCCGTGGAGGAGATTCGGGCGGCCATGCGTACCGAGGTGATGGACGGCTCCATCGTGCCGGTGGCCATGGGTTCGAACATCCAGGCGCAGGGCGTGGCCAATCTGTTGTCCGACATCGTGCGTTTCTTCCCAAGTCCGGACAAGAAGACGTGCGTCGGCATCAAGCGTGCCACGAACGAGATGTTCGAGGCGAATTACGATTTCTCCAAGGCGAAGAGCGCATACGTGTTCAAGACGATGGTGGATCCGTTTATCGGAAAGTATTCGTTTGTCAAGGTGTGCTCCGGCGTTTTGAAAGGCGACGACGTGTTGTATAATGCGGCTTCGGATGCGGAGGAGAAGCCGGGTAAGCTGTACGTGATGTCGGGCAACAAACCATCCGAAGTCAGTGAGCTGTTCGCGGGCGACATCGGCGCAATTGCCAAATTGACAAATACCCGTACGGGCGACACGCTGTCCACGAAGAACACGCAAATTTTGTTCACGAAGACGGATTATTCCGTGCCTTATACATATATGAAGTATTCCGTGAAAAATAAAGGCGACGAGGACAAGGTGTCCCAGGCTCTGGGCCGGATGATGGCAGAGGACATGACGCTTCGGGTGGTCAGCGACGGCGAGAACCGCCAGTCCCTCTTGTATGGCATGGGCGACCAGCATTTGGAGATTGTGGCCAGCAAGCTGGCGGCAAGATATAAAGTGGAGATTACGTTGGAGATGCCGAAGGTGGCATTTCGCGAGACCATCCGCAAGAATTCTGACGTGGATACCAAGTATAAGAAGCAGTCCGGCGGACATGGCCAGTATGGGCACGTCAAGATGAAGTTCGAGCCGTCCGGCGATTTGAGCACGCCGTACGTGTTTGAAGAAATGGTAGTCGGCGGCGCGGTGCCGAAGAACTACTTCCCGGCCGTGGAAAAAGGACTTCAGGATTCCGTAGTAAAGGGACCGTTGGCCGGATATCCGGTAGTCGGCGTGAAGGCCACTCTTTATGATGGCTCTTACCATCCGGTGGATTCTTCGGAAATGGCATTCAAGACGGCGACGATTCAGGCGTTTAAGAAAGGCTTCATGGAGGCTTCGCCGGTATTGCTTGAGCCTATTGCTTCTTTGAAGGTGACGGTTCCGGACAGCTACACCGGTGACGTGATGGGGGACTTGAACAAGAGACGCGGACGCGTGCTCGGCATGAACCCGATTGCCGGCGGCAAGCAGGTAATCGAGGCTGACATCCCGATGACGGGATTGTTCGGGTACTGTACCATCCTTCGTTCCATGACGGGCGGCAGAGGTACTTATGAGTACGCTTTCGCCCGATACGAGCAGGCACCGTCCGACGTGCAGGAGAAAGAAATCGCGGCACGCTCGGCGGAGGAGTGATAGGCAGCAATGACACGGGTGACAGAGGAGTAATACGAACCGTGGCGCGGACGATAGAAGTGCAATAGGATGAACAAGGAGAAGAGTCGGTGGAGAAAATTCATCGGCTCTTTTTGATATGAAGATGGGTGGTGGAAATGAAGAGCTGAATGAAGAAAAAATAAACTTGACAGTGGCATATGTTGGATGTATAACATCCGATGACAATATGGAAATGCCAGTGATAATGAAAATCGCAATGGAATTAGATTTAAAGTGACCTGCACAATTAGAATATGGTCTGAGAGATAGTTTTCTGTCCTAATTGCCAAGTCGTGCGTGTGGTTTTACTCTATAATTGCGTATAAAAGCAGTTGTTTGGAATGGAAAACTATGGTAACATTATATACGATTTGCGCGGCGGTCTGCCCATCATTTATGGGGGCAAAGTGTTTTTATACGGTTCCTGAAAATGGTGGGAGCATACATGAGAGAAGGTGCGGTTTTGGATACGAAGAGAGTTTTGATCGTGGAGGATGAGGCGGAAGTTAGGAACGAGTATAAAAGGCTGTTGAAGGAGAAACATCCTGGATTGTGCCTGGCGGGGGAGACGGAAAACCGAAGGGATGCTCTTTCATTGTTGCAGGCTACCTCCGTGGACGTGGTCATCCTTGATTTGGAACTGCAGGGAGATAATGGAATTGTATTATTGAAAGAATTGCAAAAATTACCGATAGAGAAGCCGCTTATCATAGTGGTTACCAAGGTCGTTTCCGCTTCGTTGATGGAAGTGATTCGCAATATGGGAGTGGATACGTTTTGTGCGAAAAGTGGTAAAGGGTTTACGTTTGACGAACCGCTTACCCTTGCCGAAATAGCGGGAGGGTTTCGAAAAGAGAAAAGCGGTGCAGGCAAGAAGCGTTTGATGGACGAGGCATTACGGGCGGACGAGGCGAGACTTCAAAATGGGACATGTCGAGCAGGCGGCACGAGTTTGCCGAATGGAACATTTCCATCCGATGAAACGAGCTTGCCGCATGAAACGTTTACGTCAGACGAGGCGGACTCGTGGAAAGCGGAACTTCGAAAGGAAATTGAAGCCGCATTGAAAGCTATTGGATTTCCGTCGGAAAAACGTGGGACGAACCAATGTGTGGAAGCAATTCTTTTCATGGTGTTGTCAGGGAAGAAATTCATTAGCCTTTCGAAGGAGGTGTACCCGCATGTCGCGCGTGTATGCGATACCGGGGAAAAGAGCGTGGAGAAAAATATTCGGCGTGTCATCGAGGAAGTCTGGTCGCAAGACGACATGGCAAGATTTCGCCGGATGTACTCATATAGTCGATTCGGCATTCAGAAAAAGCCGACAAATGCGGAGTTCCTCACTCATATGGCTCAAAGGTGGATGTGAGAAGTTTGCTGTGGTGAGGATGAACTTAAGATAAATGGCGAAATAAATCGAATTCGTCCGACTGGCTTTGACAGAATTTTTCCCTCCAAAATGATATGTTGTGTGAAAACATTTCAAAGGAGGGATTCGGATGACCTTTATAGAATGGCTTAAGTATTTATTTAAACGTGGGTGAATTGCAAAAATCGGGCGGCAAGAGAGTTTGTCGCTCGTTTTTTAGGAGGAGAACAGATGATAATCAGTATAGCAATAGAATGGATGCGAATGATGGTGGTTTTGGCGAGCTTCTTTGCATTGGCAGGGGAGCGGTTTTTAGCGCAGGAGCGGAAACAACGGGTTGTAGTAATAATTTTGATAATGATTTGTGTTTTATTGAGAATCATTTCTTTGCCAGGGGTAATTGTACGTTTTGTATGTGAGATGGAGTTATTGGTTTTTTACATATTGATTTGCTATAAAAAGGAACGATGGCTCCATCTGATGTATATGTCCATGGCATATGTGGCACTGGATGTGGCATATGTTCCGATTGCTTGGGTAACTTATCGTTTGACTAATATTTTTCCAGAGAGAAGCTATCCGATTATAGGTGATACAATAATACTGGTATTATATACCGGATTGATTTTTATATATCCCAAAGTGATGAGATGGTTGCGACATTGGATTGGAAATATCACTTCCACGTTTTTTAGTGTAGGAGTTACGATTATTTTAACCTTTGTAAAGGGTGCTACTTTGGCGTTTATCAGGAATGATGACAATAGCATCGAAACCAGTCTTATTTATTTGTTCTTGGCCGTATTTGCATTTGCCATTTGTTGCTTTTGGATAGCTGATAAGTTAAAAGAAAATGACAAAATCCAAGATTTCATAAGGTACGAACACCGCACACGCGAGCTGGTTCCCGCGATGGGAAGGGCGGTAAAAAAGTTGGACATTTTGCCCAAGGAATCGGAGGAAGCGGATAAAATCAGGAAGGAAGTGCAGGAAATCTGTGACACGGACGAAAAACTGACGCAGGAGGAAGTGCTTGCCGCCAAAATGTTTGCAACAACGGGATATGCCGTGTTGGACGGCATGCTGGAGCGATATCTGCAGGAGGCAATGCAACAAGGGATAGATTTGAAGATTATCGTACGAACTTCGTTGAAACACATTGTAGAAGAACAGAAAATAGAAATTGGCTTGGTTTTACAGATGATTGGAGACATTTACCGCAATGCTTATAAGGTGGTCTTGGAGCGAGGTGGCGAGGGCAGAATCGTGCTTTGCATGGGCTATAACCAAAATGAATATGAGGTGTCCGTGCTTGACAATGGGCGGCCGTTTTCGGCGTACGTGCTGAAACGTTTGGGGAAACGGGGCGTGACGACGGGAGGTACGGGACACGGCTTGGCCGACGTGTTTGAGATTGCGGATAAGTATCAAATAAGCTTTGTATTGAAACAAGACTTTCCGTCAGATCACATGTTCTCAAAATCGGTAAGTTTGGTATTTGACGGGAAGGGAAGACGGGAAATAGATAGATGAAGATAAATGCGGAATGCCCTCGCCTTTATAGGCGGCGAGTAACTTATAGTAACAAGATTCAATCCCCGTCTGGGATGCCTCCGGCAGATGGTGGGTGCGCGAAGTTGTTGTTGCCAGCAAGCCAATCCGCGCACCGCCGTAAGAATGCCGAGGCGTTCTTGAATAAAGATGTCGAAAGAAAAATGAAAAAAGTCGAAAGAAAAAAGCATAAAGTCGAAAAAGGTCGAAAAAGGTCGAAAAAGGTCGAGCGAAAACGCGCAGAATCCAAAAAAATCCTTGTAAAACATGGACTTTTCGAGGTTGAATGAAGGTCGAAAAAAGTCGAAAAAAGTTGAATGAAATTCCCTTGTTTCCTTGTTATAATATAAGAAGATATGAATGGAATAAATTTCTATTGCGTATTACATTTACAAAGGATATAATTTGCAACGAAAAAGGCGGCTTGTACATTCCCTTGTGGTTTTTCAATTATGAGGAAATTCATTCCTTGTTTGTGGAATCGTCGGAGGGAACGTCAACAAACCAGAGGGCGGCAGTCATCCATTACATTTTGCAGCACAAGAAGCAATACATCAAAGACAAGATGAATTCTGTATCGGAAGAAATCGTTACCGCGGACACGCCGGCGCCATTTTCCGCAAAAGGGTTGGTGGAGTACTTGGAAGCACAGAATATTCTGGAAGTCAAGACGGGAGAGATATACAAATCAACCGAGAAAAAAGGGCAAGTTAAGACAAAGCAGGGGCAATATTATAACAAGTTGACAAACCTGATTACCCGATTGAAGACAAAAATGGATGACAAGAAATATGGTTTTGTCTTTAATGAAAATGATACGGGCGATGTCGCTTACCTCAACCAATTTGCCACCAGAATCATGAGGAATGGAGGGCACAAGATAAAGGTCATTGATTTGTCCGAAGTTCCGTCGGACATGCTGGCAATCGTCATCGGCATCGTGACACGACTGGTATACGACATCCAGTTCTGGATGAATCCGACAAAAGACGAGGTGAGGCATCCGCTGGTTCTGGTGTGTGATGAGGCCCACATTTACATGGCAAACGACATGTCAAAAATGAAGGCGGTAAAAAGAAAATCGCTGGAGATTTTTGAAAGGATTGCCAAAAAGGGCAGGAAGTACGGGCTTGGCCTTCTGATTGTGTCGCAACGGCCGGCCGAACTAAACACCACCATTTTGTCCCAATGTAATAATATCATCAGCCTCAAAATGACGAACAACAAGGATAAATCCGCCGTGGCGGCGATGTTGACGGACTCGCTGGTCGGCATTGTGGAGATGTTGCCAAACCTGGACGTGGGAGAGTGCGTGGCGGTGGGCGACGCAATCATGTTGCCATCAAAGATCATTCTGGATGAGCCGGAGGAAAGGCCAAAAAGCGCGACCATCGACTTCTGGGATAGGTGGTATGATGGGGAACGGACGGTGTTCGACGTGGAGGAGGCAATTCTGAATTTGATACGACAGATGAGGGGGAGAGGTGAAAAATTATAAATCATGTGGTATAAAGATGGTTTACGGTTTGAAAAAGAGGGATGTTTATATGGATAATTGATAGTTATCCGTTAGTTTTAGATAGCGAATTAAGTAATAGATAA
>CAOKHZ010000006.1 GCA_948468385.1 uncultured Faecalicatena sp.
TCCGCTCATGGAATCGAAATTTACCATAAAATTATGAAATTTTCAAGGTGCTATAAATAATGGGGCAATCCAAATCGGACTTCTGACCCCAACATCAATAGAAATATAGTCTATTCTCTCATATTTCTCCATATCAGTCGAGGTACACATTATCTACCGTTTACTTTACAAGGGTCTTTTTCCCTTCCAGCATACTTTTTATCTGCTTGTCGGTAAGCACTGCCCCATTGCCCGTGATACGTTCATGCCGCACTTGGGCATTTTCCAGGAGATAGCTATATACCGCCTCCAAACATGGATTTCCGTTCATCGCTGATGCTGTGATAGGTCTGCACAAATTCTTTTACCAGATTCCCTATGCAACCCCTTAAATCCTGCATGGAATGCTCCCCCTTTGACACAAGGGTGAGGGCATTTTCCCAATCAGCGGTAAGTTTTGGCGATTTTATCACATCAGGAAGTACGGCAATGAGCTTCACTCCGTCCTCCGTAGGGATCATCTGCTTTTTCTCACGCTTTACAAAGCCATCCTTTACTAACTTCTCAATCACCAGAGCGCATAGACTAATTTCTACACGCTCTAACGCTATACTGTTATTTTGTTATGATCGTGGTGATGATTTGCTATCAATTTAAAGGCATCTTAAACTCATTTTATACATCAATATGAAATGCTTTTGCACAAACAACATTCCTCTCTGCTATAATGTCAGTTAATACTATTAAAATAGCTAACTAATGATTTGCTTAATAAGTCCCGTCTCTCGTTGTACTGTTTAAAAATAACATCATATTTTAATGTATATGCTCTTTTCTTAGCTTCATCTTCTGAGTGGGTCATCAAAAATCTATACGGTAAAGTTAAATGGTAACTAGATTCACCATATACTTTATTTATATCTTTAATCACTTCTTCAAAGATATCATCAGATGGCTGATATCTCAGTCCTCCACCATTTTTCTTAATTTTACATACAATTGCACCTAACAGCATCTTACTTTTAATAATTTGCATTATGTTCTGCACCTCATCACGATATAAATCATTCAACGATTTATTAACATAATTTAACGCTGATGAATAGTTTTTTTCTTGATAAAAATAGTACGCACATACATACCATGTATTTCCCATGATAAGGGAAAAACCCTCTGGCAAATCCTGTTTGCTTTTAACTATATTTACTATTTTCTCTGCTTCATAGTTTTTACCCAAAGCTAAATTGATTTCTGCTCTAACATTAAGGGTATTACAATAGTCCTTATTACAAATATCAACTGTCTGAAACCGCAATGAACTGGCATGATCAATAAACCCACTTGCAATATCATAAAGTCCAATGTCACGTGCCAAAAGTCCAATATTGAATAATACGGTTGCCCAAGACGCAATCATATCTCTGGCTATTTGCTTATCCTCATATCTGTTTTTTGCAAATTGTTCTTTAATTTTAGCCGACTCCAAATAAATTTTACCAGCTTCAAATGGGTCTATCTCTTTGCATATTAAAGCATATAAATCACATGAACGAGCATAGAGCTGAGGGCTTTCATAGTATTTCCTTTTTAACTTCATATCTTTCGATATGGCGGCCAATGCGTTTTCTGTATTGCCGTTGTACGCAAATACCAATGCAAGATTATAATAACACTTTGCTAAAAACAACCATTCATTAGCATCGTTGGCATTACTGCTTTCTATTAATTGTATGACTCTTTGTAAATGCAAAATCCCATTCTGTAAGTCTTTAAAATAATGAGAAAATGCTCCTATTGAATTTAATAGACGCGTTCTTATTTTATACTCGAGCATAGATCCAGCATTTTCCTCTAGTTGTTTTGCCAATATATATGCTGGGTAAATATCTGCAAAACTCATACCATTCTTATACTGAAGTTTTGAAAGCAAATCAACAGCAAAATCATTTAGTTCTTCTTTTGGCAATTGAAAAACCCAATCACTATTAAATTCACTCAAATTACTCAAATTGTTTTTTAAAGACCATCTTTTTCTAAGCAATTCAATTATTGACTCTTCTTCCAGTGCCTTCTTTGAAAATAGCTCCTCAAATCGTTCCTTGATATGTTCCTTATTTTGGAATATTCCGGTATCTAGATAAAGATTAAATAACTTTATCAAAGCACTATAATAGGTATCATTTGCAATAATTTGAAAATTCCTACGAATACCTTCTGCAAATTCTACATCTGTAGGAGCAAATGTATCATCCAATAAATCTGGTATTTCAACAGCAGTATCATAATAGCTTTGCTTGAGTATTCCAAAAAGAGTGTCAGTAATTAAGTTTTGCACATCAAACTCTACTATCTTATCCAAAATTATCCCTTTTGCCACTTCCAAAAAAGTATTATTTACAGCTAAATAACTAAGCAATTTCCCTACTGCTTCAAAATCTCCTTCTGGATAATAAATAGGTTCAATTCCCATTTTAATCAATTGCCGCGACCGTACAATCTGTATTTTTTTGTCCTTACTCCAAGGTAAAATTGCATAATGAGATATACGCTCATATTTCTTTACACAATTGCACAAGATTTCCAAAGTTCTATCGATTTCCAAGCTACACCCAACAAACAGTATCTTTTTCCCAGAAAACAATTTTTCCAAGTATTCCGGTAAAGGTTTTTTCTCTTTACAACCCTTCTTTCCATAATAATCATCATATTGTTCTGTCGTAAGTATAAAAGATGTTGTTTCTTCAATTGATCCATGAAGCTTTAATAAACACTTTGCGTTAATCTGTATCGCCTCATCTATTTGCCCTTTAAGGCACGGGAGCAATGGTTTCAACTGACGAGTATTTGCATTCTGTTTTGCAACTGTTTCTAAAATAGTATCATAATTTGTTGTCACAATAAGATCTGAAAATGATGAAAGTAAAATATATGGCAACTTTGTTAACCTAATTGGAGTCTCATTAAATATATCACGTATTTTTTTCATGACTAAATGTAGGTTTTCCGTTACTTCTATGATTCTATCCGCATATTTAAAATAATCCCTCTTCTCGTGATATAATTTAATTTCATCCTCCGTCAAAAATTCTTTTGCAATTTCATCCAATAATCCACTCCAAGAAAAAAGCCCACAATCAATGGAAATACCAGCTCCTATAAAGGGTACAATTTCTTTTCTGTTATCTTGAATATATCTCAGCTTATTATTGTTGCCTTGAAAAGTAATCAGTTCATGTAAACTCATTCCCATAAATAGAATCATCCCCTTCATATTAATTTAAAAATAATTATACTTAGCAACTATAATGCAATTTGTAGAATTTAGAATTATACAACTAATATAATAGCACAATCACTCCCATATTTCTATCAAATTCGTTGAAATACAGCTCTGACGAGTAAATTTTTTATAGTTGTCTAAGCGGGAATTCCTCTTCTTTTTTCAAACGCCGCTTCCTCTGTCATTTAAAAAAGCCCATACTTTTCCCGCCTATCCGTATCATTCGCTCTCTTGTTGTCCTTGCTTTTACCATCTTCACCACCTTTCCACCTATCTTACCACTCGAATCTGATCTGAATCTTCTCTTCCGTCATGCACTCTTTCAGCCGTTCCTGCTTCCACGCTTCCAAAAGCCTCCGGTGTTTCTGCTCCCTGCTCTGCTTCACCTTTTTCCACAGCTTTTCCCATGCCTCCACGATTTGGGAGATCATGTGCCCTATCTGGATCAAGTAATAATGGTTTTTCCACGCCTGGTAATCATGGCTGTATCGGTGTTCCAGATTATAGCCATGCTTTTTCTGGGTGTTGAACCCCTTGTTTTCAATCGCCCACCTTCTCCTCCCGGCCGCCGCCAATTCCTTCAGGCTCTTTTTCGTTACGGGCAGGTCCGTCAGGAAATAGAACGGGTGTTTCTCCGGCTCGCTTTCCCCGTTTTCTATGAAGTTCACATGATGTCCCCCATACGCTATCTCCGTCACATAGTCATACCAGACTATCTTCTCCCTTCCCTTTCCGCCCGCATTTTCCCCTTCCCGTATCAAGTGTCTTTCTTCCTGCCGGTTTCCCTCCCGTTTCCGCAATTCTTGATATTCCCCATAAATACTGGGGATGCTGCCTTCCTTAAAGCGCAGCAAATACCTGCAGCCCGCCGCTTGGCATTCCGTGAAAAAGTTATCACAGGCGTACAGGCTGTCCCCGCAAATGCATATCGGCAGCATTGGGAATTCGTCCCGTAGCCGCTTTATCAGCCGGTAGAAGGTCTTCAACTCACAGTCCTGTTTTTCCGCTTCCCCCTGGTTCTCCACGAATTCTGTCATGATGCTTACACAAATGTCCGGATGCAGCATTATTTTTTGCTTCCAACACGTAATAATAGTATTCCGTGTATTCTTTTTCCGTCCCCTTGTTGTGAACCCGGCACAAGCATTTCCCATCCGGTTTTTTCCGGCTACTGTACAGCCGCGTCCCGTCTATGATGACCTGCCAGCAGCCCCCGCACAGCCTGGCTTTTTCAAACGCCCTGCTGCGTATCAGTCTTTTTACAAGTTCGCAAACCGTATGCTGCAGTTCGTCCGGGTCGACCCCCTTCAGGTAATCGTTGATGGTTTCCCAATAAGGCAACTCGGTAAGGCTCTGGTCGCCCAGGTACCCTATGTTTTCTATCATTGTCTCAGAATTGAATTCCTCACTTGTTTTCCTCATGCTGCTGATGTAAAATATAGAGGAAAGAATTCTGGTCACCAGCAGGATCTGGCCCTGGTAAGTAATGTACCTTTGATCCCGCGGATCCCAGACCCGCTTCAGCAGGGACAACGGCCCGGGGAAAAAACGGTGGATCACCTTTAACAGTTCACACGAAAGATGAAACTGGGCCAGGTGTTTCCTTGTTTCTGCTCTGGTGATTTTTTCTTTCGTCTTCTTGATAAAAACCTCCCTTCTTTCTGGGACTTGCGAAAAAATAGTTTTTGTGATAACTCTATTATCTCGCATTTCCCTGAAAAATGGGAGGTTTTTATTTAAAATTTTTTTACTCGTCAGAGCTGCGTCTCGTCTCCAGCGACAAAGGTGCCAGCACGACCGTTATCATTTTCTTATTTTTAATGACAAAAAAACAAACAAGTTCCGGCAATCCCCCGCATTGGAGGTATCGCCGGAACCTATTTTTTTCTTAAAGGTCAATAATCCCTCTATTCAAGATGCCCCTGCATGATCTCACAAACCTCGTCAATGGAATCCTGAAATTGACCCAGGCCGTCCTTATACTCATCCCATGTCATATCGCCTTTCACTACCTTCGGCAAATTTACGTCAATGTACTCATTCAGCCTCGTATCCAGTTTGCTCTTCGTTTCGCTTTCCTCCGATGTAAACAAGGTAGGCAGCGTCAACAAAGAACCCTTGTCCGGATAGAATGACCAATATTCATAAGCCAGCG
Source organism: uncultured Faecalicatena sp. (assembly GCA_948468385.1). Lineage (GTDB taxonomy): Bacteria > Bacillota > Clostridia > Lachnospirales > Lachnospiraceae > Schaedlerella. Next base: position 5,415 of record CAOKHZ010000006.1, read on the forward strand.
CCACAACACCGGTATTCGGCCTCTGCACGGTGTAGTCCGTGTCACCGCCGCCCACGATACGGCATCCCACGGCCATTCCTTCTCCCTGCACATAAGATGCCCAGTCCATGGAATCATCATAATTCATCACATATACCGTATTGCCTTCCTCGTCCGTGGTCGTGGTATAAGCTCCCTCCGTCAGGCCTACCGCCTCATACATGTCATAAGTAAAATCAACCGACTCATATTGCTCCTTCGTAAGGCCGAGCTGTGTCACCAGACCGCCCTCCCTTGAATAAGTCCAATCAAAATAGGTAAACAGCGTCGCCAATTCTTCCTCTGAGTGATCCTGACATTTCGTGGTGCACACGACGGGCGAACTAATCAGTGAATCCTGATAGGATACGATCGGTTCTACAAACTGAGCGTCCTCTGAGCCATATTTGTCATTCAAAGGAAGCGGCGCCGGCATCGCGTAAAAGCTCTCCTTCTCCGCCTCGTCCGTAATCGCGGAGGAACCGCCTTTTCCAAGACCGCTGACAAAGCTGTTCCACATACCGACCTTCCCTTGTGCCTCACTGTTCGGATTAATCATGAAAAATGCCGGCGCGTCCGTCCGTTGTTCAAAATTCTGATCCAGCCACCCCTTATCGTACCATTCCCGCACGCACTCAATATATGTCTCCATATACTCGGAATTACCGTCATAGAGGACTTTGCCGTCTTTCACATAAAAACTCCCGTTGCCTCCGCCAAATGAAGAATTAAAGTTTCCCAGCGGCGTATAGCCCTCATAAAAAATCGAATAACAATACGCATCGGAACTGTCCGCCACATTATTGGCCGCAAACGCTTTTTCAAATCCGCCAAACATCCATTCCCAGTCGCTGATCGTGTAAGGATACTCCCGGCCGCTCGGGAAAATCACGTCATCCGTGTAATCCTTGTCCGGATCCGTGCCATAATCCGCCGTGAATTTCTGTCCGTACTGGGGATTTTCCTTCCAACCGTTAAGATTACCGGATGACACGGCATCCTCCATGGGCGTGACGTCCGGATGTCCGTTCTTCACGACCTCATCGCTCTCCCAATCCCAAATATACCTGGTAGGCTCGCAATACCTTACAACCCAGTCACGCCTATACATGGAACCCGCCCAAGGCGCCCTGACCCCGTCATAAATTGAATAAATTCCATAATAATGGAGCTTGCCATCCTCGTCTTTCACCCTCGTATAACTGGAAATATCAGGATTTGCATCCAAATACGCCACATAAGTCGGCATATATTTTTCCACATATTCCGTGATTTCAATTGCTTGTCCATTTTCCACCATGGCCTGCGGCGTGTCGGACGCAAACGCCGTGGTCAAGAGCTCCGGGTATTCCCCCGTGGCCATCATGGTACTGAAATTGTCCGCTTCTGAACCGCCCACGGGAACAATAAACTCTAAATCAAGCTTGTTCCCCGTACCGTCCGCAGAGATGCCGCCATTCTCCACATCCCAGCTCTGTGCCTCGACGTACTGGACAATCGGGTTCTCGCCATAATCGTCATAATACATCCCGGCAGCCTGGTTTCCGGAAATCCAGAACGTAAACTGGGCCGTAATGCCGGATGACGTGACCCCGGAATCCGAACCAGACTCCGCATCTGAGCCGGACTTCGAATCAGAACCACAAGCCACCGCCAGAACCACTAGCCCCACCGTCAACAAAAGCGAAACCACTTTTTTGGCAACATTTTTCGTGCCGCCGCTTCTTTTGAACTTCATAAACATCCTCCTTTATTAAATGTATTAAATGATATTTTCTATTTTAATCTTTCGGCAAATATGTTATTATCAATTTACCAGTTAAATTATCATTTTTTCACATTACGATAGATTTTTATTTTACAGATGGGAGGCGATTATTCTGTCCAAATTAGAGAACCACTACAAGCTCGTCGAACAGTTTTCCCTTGCCACCGGCATTCCGGTCAATGTGTGGCAGGACCAGTCCGTCCTCTATTCGAAATCCGCCATATACTTTCCTTACAATATCGCACTGGGCTATCTACAAGAGTACCTGAATCCAGAAACGCCTATTTTCATTCTGGTATCATCGGACAATATTGCAACGGGATATGTCTACATGAAAGATGAGCACGCTTACCTGCTCGTCGGCCCCGTTTCCCACTTCGAGATTTCCACCTCGATAGCCGCCAGAATCTGCCAGGAACTGGACATCCCCGCCACTGCCATGCCAGACCTGCGCACCTATTTTTACCAAATTCCCCCAACACCCATATCCCGTTTCAGGGATACTCTGAACTTGGCCTATTCCATATTAAATCCCGGGGAAACAACTCCCGACATCTGCCTGCACCACTTAAAACCGCGTACATCGCGCTCCATGCCCCATCCGCTGGAATATGTGTCGAATAGGGACACGCAGCTTTCCCTGCTTATCGAGTCCGCAGTGAAATACGGAAAGCCCTACCTGCTGCAAAAATACTACAGACAACAAACAAGCATAGGAACCGCTTCCCTTCCAAATCTCAGCCGTTCCCCGCTCCGCTCCATAAAAAATGTTTTTATCGGTGCCTGCAGCAGGCTCGGCCAGATTGCCGTAAGCGGCGGCCTGGACTTCGAAACCTCCCTGTTCATATCGGACAGCTACATTCCCAGGGTGGACGCGTCAAACTCATACAACGAGGTTTTTGAAATGATGTGGGAAATGATGATTGATTATGCCAAAAGAGTGGAGGCCTGCTGTATGCCAAGCTGCCGCTCTCCCGTCGTGCGCCGAATCTGCACCTACATCTCCGCAAACATTGAATCTCCGTTGTCCGTGGCCTCCATCGCCGACGCGATCGACATGAACGCTAACTACATGGGAACGCTTTTCAAAAAAGAGACCGGGAAAAACCTGGTTTCCTATATCCATGAGCGAAAAGCAAGGGAAGCCTGCTATCTTCTGGAAACGACGGACATCGCGCTCATCGAGCTGGCGGAAAAACTGGCTTTCCCCAGCCAGCAGCAGTTTCAGCGCATATTTAAAGAAGTCATCGGGTGTCCCCCGGGCAGGTATAGGCAGGAAAACACCTGACCGCCGTTAGGAACCGGCGGAAAATAACTTGTGCAGATGACACCAGTTCCTTACTATCGCTACGGGCTTATCGCCCCATGACGGCCTTTCTAATCCCTTCGCAGTTCCTTACCGCAAATGGTTTACCTTGTCAAACAAAAAACGGCTCGCCTCCTCGTCCTCATCCAGCGACAGCAAGGCCAGCACGACCGTAATCATCACTTCATTATAATAGTGCCGCATGTCCACCTGCTCCAATTCCCGTATCATCCGGTTCAGCCGCACAGCTTACATTTTTCTAAAACTTGTTCTTTAAGTGTACAATATGTACACCCAAAAAACAAGGCTTAATATTCTGATTCTTTTCATTCCTTATAAAAAAAGTTACAATATATTCAAAGCACATGGTACGAGGAGGAAATGAAAAACATGAAAGCGATTGAATTAAAATGCGAGTATCTCGACACCCCTATCGGAATCGACGTGACGGCTCCGCGCTTTTTCTGGAAATGTAACGGCGGAAAAACGCAAAGTGCATACCAGATTATTTGTGAACGGGACGGCAAAACCATATGGGACACGGGGAAGGTCGCCTCGTGCGAAATGACGCACATTCCATATAGGGGAAAATCCCTGCAAAGCCGCGACCGCGTAAACTGGAAGGTTCTTCTCTGGGATGAAGAGGACGCGCCCGGAGAATGGGCCGAAGCTTATTTCGAGATGGGACTTTTAGAAGAAACGGACTGGACGGCCAAATGGATTCGCGGGGATTACAAGATCAAGAAACATGAACGCTATCCCGTCGACTGCTTCCGCAAACAAATCCGGCCGGCACAAGACCCGGCACAAAACGTAATCCGTGCGCGTCTTTACATTACCGCCTGCGGACTTTACGAGGCACGCATTGACGGACGGCGCGTCGGCGACTTCTGCCTGGCTCCGGGAAGCACGGATTATCGCAAGAGAATCCAGTACCAGACCTATGACGTGACGGACATGTTTACCGCCGGAGTGAGCGAAAAGAGCCTGGACGGTGCCGTCTCTGGCAATTCCGGCAGCTCCACCGACACCCATACGCAAAAGCACACGTTGGAAATCCAACTGGCGGACGGATGGTACCGCGGCAGCGTGGCGGCACACGGATTTACCAAGGCCTACGGCAGCCAGACCGAGCTCTTATTCCAATTGGAACTCACATATGCCGATCACTCCTCGCAGTATTTTGTCAGTGATTCTGACACGGAATGGTCAAATGACGGCCCGATTCGCTTCGCGGATTTGAAAGACGGGGAAATCTATGACGCGAACAAACACGCGTCTTATTCCGGAAAAGCCGTTGCGTGCGAAGGGCCAAAGGGAAAGCTGGTCGCCTCAAACAATGTCATTCCGAAAAAGATGGAAACATTTACGGCGACCGAGATTGTCACCCCGAGCGGAAAACACGTGCTGGACTTCGGTCAAAACATTGCCGGGTTCATTTCCTTCAAGGTGAATGGCAAAAAAGGGCAGAAAGTCAAGCTTTTGATGGGAGAAATTCTCGACAAGAACGGGGAATTCACGCAAGACAATTTTCAAATCGTGATTCCCAAGGGCGACATAAGCAGCATGCAGGAAATATTACTCATCAGTGGAAAGCCCATGGAGCCTTCGGAAAAGACGAAGCTCACGCCCATGCAGCAGGTCGAATTTACTTGTAGCGGCAAGGAGGATGAATATTGCAACACTTTCGCCGTGTTCGGCTTCCGCTACGCGCTCATTGAAACCGACATCTCCTACAAGCCGGAAGATTTCTGCTCCATCGCCGTATATTCTGCGATGGAAGCGACGGGCAATTTCTCTTGCTCCAACGGAAAGGTAAATCAATTTTATAAAAACACGCTCTGGAGCATGAAGGGCAATTACCTCGACGTGCCGACGGACTGCCCCACGAGGGAACGCCTGGGCTGGACCGGGGACGCGCAAGTATTTTTCAACACCGGGGCTTACATGATGAACACGGCCTCTTTCTTCCAGAAATGGATGAAGGACGTACTTGACGCTCAGGATAACAAGGGCAAAATCCCCGCCATCATGCCATTTTCCCGGGGCAATGCAATGTATAACGCCACGGGTACGTCAGTCGGTTGGGCGGACGTGATTTACCTGCTGCCCTACCGCTATTACAAAATGTACGGTGATAAAAATATATTGGCCGATAATTATCCGGCCATGAAAAAATATGCCGATTTTTGCCTGAAGAACACCGGCCACAAAGACAAAAAAGCCGCCAAGGAAGACCCTTACGACAAGTATGTCTATGAAAAAGGCTTCCATCTGGGAGAATGGCTGGAACCTGCGGAATTCGTGGAGGACATCTCCGCCCAGAGCGCGCCGAAACTCGTTCATACCGAAGAATGCACCGCCTATTTCCATTTGACGATGGCCACGATGGAAGAAATCGCGCGGCTTCTGGGAAAAACCGATGACGCGGCACTTTTCCATGAATATGCGGAGGGTTCGAAAAAAGCCTATGACAACTTGTTCTTGCAGACGGTGCCGGACACCGACCGGCAGGCAAAACTGGTTCGCCCCTTGGCCCTCGGGTGCGTTCCGGATGAGAAGATTGACGCGGTGGCGAACCGCCTCTTCACCGCCGTTACAAACCGGGGCTACCGCATTGGCACCGGCTTCTTGTCCACGCCGTTCGTGCTAAAGACATTGACGGAAAACGGACGCGCCGACCTCGCCTACAAAATGCTGGAAAATGAGGAGGCGCCGAGCTGGCTGGCCGAGGTAAACGCCGGAGCCACCACGGTCTGGGAGGACTGGCAGGGTGACGCGAGCCACAACCATTACTCGCCGGGCGCGGTGTGCGAGTGGATGTTTGACACGATTCTCGGCATCAATGTTACCGGGGAACGGCACTTCACCGTGAAGCCCGTTCCCGGCGGAACACTTGACCATGCCGAGGGAAATTATAACAGCATCTACGGAAATGTCACTTCCGGTTGGGAACGAAAAGACGGCAAGGTGACTTATGAAATCACCATCCCGGAAAACACGACCGCGACCATCGTCATTGACGGAAAAGCCACGGAAGTAGAAGCCGGGACGTACCAATTCGAGACAGTGGAACCGTAACACGAATCAGATTCCTATTGACACCATCACTTTAACGGACGGGGGCTGTGTGGCAGAGCGCACAGCCCCCGTAAACAGTAACAGATTCCTTTCGCGCTCGTGCGCATCCTCATTTTGTCCTTGTAATAGCGAAAAGATAAAGTTATAATAAGAATTAACACGATGAATTGCGAGGTATAAATATGGCGAGGACGGTTGCTATTGGCAAACAAGATTTCGAAAAAATCCGATTGGGAAACTATTTTTATGTGGACAAAACATCCTTCATCAAGGAATGGTGGGACGGCGGAGACGACGTGACGCTGATTACCCGTCCCAGGCGATTTGGCAAGACCCTGAACCTTAGCATGGTGGAGCAATTTTTCTCCGTCAAATACGCGGGGCGAAAGGACTTGTTTGAAAACTTGTCCATCTGGAACGAAGAAGAATACCGCGAGCTACAGGGAACTTACCCGGTGATTTTTCTAAGCTTCGCGGACGTGAAAAATACATCCTTTTCTGACACGCGGGAAACAATGTGCCGATTGATAAAGGCATTATATAACACATACGACTTCCTGCTGGAAGGAAACTGCCTGAACGAAGACGAGAAGAAAGAATATCAGGAGATTTCCCCTGACATGAGCCTTTCCTTGGCGGCGAATTCCCTAAAGGCGTTGTCCGGTTACCTGGCACGCTATTACGGCAAAAAAGTCATCATCTTGTTGGACGAATACGACACGCCCATGCAGGAAGCCTACGTGGACGGTTATTGGAAAGAACTGATTTCATTCATGAGGGGCTTGTTCAATGCCACGTTCAAGACGAACCCTTATCTGGAAAGGGCACTGATGACCGGCATCACGAGGGTGAGCAGGGAATCCATTTTTTCAGATTTTAACAATCCCGAGGTGGTGACCACGACCTCGGAAAAATATGAGGATTCTTTTGGCTTTACGCAGGATGAGGTCTGGGAAGCGTTAAAGGAATATGGCTTATATGAGGAACGTGAAAATGTAAGGACATGGTATGACGGGTTCACCTTTGGCAGGAAACGGGACATTTATAACCCGTGGTCCATCATTAATTTTTTGAAGAAAGGCAAATTTACCTCTTACTGGGCAAACACGAGCAGCAACAGCCTGGCTGGGAAGCTAATTCGCGAAGGTAGCGCGGACGTGAAAGTCACCATGGAGGACTTGCTGGCGGGCGGAACGCTCCATACGAAGATTGACGAGCAAATCGTGTACAACCAGTTGGACAACGGTGACAGTGCTGTCTGGAGCCTGCTTTTGGCAAGCGGATATTTGCGCGTGGAAAACTACGAAATCAATGAGGACGGGGAGGAAAACTACGAACTAAAACTCACCAACAAGGAAGTCGTCCTTATGTTCAAAAAAATGATAAACGGCTGGTTTCAAACGCCCGCGTCGGCGTATAACGCATTTATCAGAGCCTTGCTTTCTGGAGACGTGGAGGCCATGAACGCCTATATGAACCGAATTACTTCCACGACATTTAGTTTCTTTGACACTGGAAACGGTTCAACGGAGGAATCAGAACCGGAACGCTTCTACCACGGCTTCGTGCTGGGGCTGATGGTCGATTTGTCAAAGCGGTACAAGATTACTTCAAACCGGGAGAGCGGTTACGGGCGGTACGACGTGATGCTGGAACCGCGGAACAAGGAGGACGATGCCATCATCATCGAGTTCAAGGTCTGCCGGAAGGCGAAGAACCAGACGCTTGAAGCGGCCGTTAAAGAGGCAGTGCAGCAGATTGAAGAGAAGAATTACGCGGCAAACCTGGTGGATACCGGCATAAGCCTGGAGAGAATTAGGAAATACGGGTTCGCCTTTGAAGGGAAAAAAGTGCTAATCGGCTCCGCACTTTGAAAATGAGTCGAGTAGGAGGCGGCTATTAGCCCCCTCCTGAACAAACTCCAATATCTCATCCTCTTCTCTCCCGCCGGGCACTCTCAAGTGCCTGCACGATTCCATACAGTGCCACGAACAGCACGCCGGCCACCGGCCAGATAATCCAGGTCTCTTCCCATGCGTTGGTGTAAAAGCTAATCCCCAAGTAAATGGCCACCACGACGCACCAGTAAATCGTCGGAAAGTACGACGTGCGTCTTCCAAGCTCTTTTTTCTCTACCGTATAATCACCTATCTGGAGCAGTTTTTCATGGCTTTCGTGAACCATGCCGGAAGGAATCAAAATAAAAACGCCAATCGCAACAATGACCAGAAGCAAACTCAGGCAAGTAATCAGCCCATAGTCTTCAACTCCAATCATAGTTCCTACAAACAGCGGGATAACCGATATGATGCAGAGACACGCTCCTATCGTTACATGTCTGCGAAAGCAATCCTCATGGGCTTCTTTTCTGCGCTCCACCATGCCTTTCACGCCATATTGCAACGAAAATATTTCTTTTTCCATATATTCGTATCTCGAAAGTCCCATTCCGTTTGAAATAAGTATGGCCACGGCAATTGCCACCATCCCTATAAGGATAATCATTCCCAGTCCTCCCGCCGCGTTCTCGGACAAAGTCTGCTTATATTCTGACAGTCCTCCCAATTGAATCAGGCAAACCGGTGACAAGATGCATAGGGAAACGCCAAACGCAATCTTTCTCGATACCTTTTCGGTCAGCTCCATGTATGTTTCCGCCTCCTTCATGGAAATGCTGCGCATCGGCTCCGCCTCTTCCCCAAACGCATCCCCGGAAACGACCGCCGTCGGCTCCGCTTCCTCCAATTCATCCTTCAATAAGTAGTCCGTGCTGACCTCGAACAATTCGCCCAGCTTCAATATTTTATCCAACTCAGGAATCGACATCCCCGATTCCCATTTGGAAACCGATTGACGGGAAATTCCCAATTTATCCGCAAGCTCCTCTTGTGACCAACCCTTTTGTTTTCTCAACTGCATAATCTTGTCTGCCAAAATCATCTTTGTATCCTCCCTTTTGTTTTTGGTTTTACGATTCATCCGACCGTAAATCTGCAACCTATTTCGACACTCACGGCCGATAAAATCTGCCGTGAGTATCGCGCCATCCGCAGCCGCAAAGCGGCATATTTCCTTGTGCGGCCGTGCGCATCATATTATACTGAGCGGCAGATGAATCTGACGCTTAGTATAACAAAAAAGCCGGTTGACAACTACCAAGTGCGCTTGGAAATTTGTCAACCAGCGGTTGCATTCTTATGTTTCGCTACTATTCACAGTAACTATTTCTCCAAATGTTGTTTCATATTTTCATCCACCCAGACCACCCTGTTTCGGCCGAACTTCTTCGCGTCATACAACATGGTGTCCGCCACCTTCAAATAGAAACCGTAATCATTTCCCGCCTGGGGAATCACCGTCACACCCCCGATACTGACCGTGACCCACTCGGACACGGACGGGTCATGGGGAATGTGCAAATCCTCCACTACCTGGCGGATTTTCTTCAAATGTTGGAACGCCTTGTCCGAATCGTCGCCCACGAGAAACGCCACGAACTCCTCGCCCCCATAACGGGCAAAAAAGTCCGTACTGCGTTGCAAATGAGAAGACACCTCCTGCGCCACGGCAACCAGCACCTTGTCACCGGCCGGATGCCCGAACGTGTCGTTATATACCTTGAAACGGTCAACGTCGAAAAGGCAAATGGAAAACGGGATGCGCTGGCGCATGGCCTCGTTCCATCTCATTTTACTAAGCTCGTCATACCGGCGCCTGTTGGCAACCCCGGTCAGCTGGTCAGTCATGGACTGCCTCTCCGCCTGCTTGCGATAATTATATAGCTTGATATGCGTGTTGACCCTCGCTTTCACGATTAACGGGTTGAACGGCTTGGTAATGTAATCAACCGCACCCAAGACAAGACCCTGGTACTCATTATGTACGTCGGAAAGGCTGGTCAGCAAAATGACCGGCACGCTTTGAGTGACAATCTCCTCCTGAAGCTTCTTAAGCAACGTAAAGCCGTCCATCCCCGGCATGACCACGTCCAGCAAAATCAAGGAATACTCTTCGCTACTTGCACGGCAAAGCCCTTCTTCTGCCGTCTGTGCGATGGTAACGTCATACACGTCCTCCAAAATGGTCTTTAAACTGGCCGCCTGCAAGGCGCTATCATCAACAACCAATATCTTCTCCATAGTCATACTTCTCGCTTTCTCGACTCTTAAACAATTTCAAGTCAATAGTCAATAATGGTATAAGAGTTAGTTTAACGATGTAATGAAGCCATGTCAATACTTTAATATGAAAAAGTTGGAATAATATTCCCCTTCGCTATTCTTCCACTTCAAACAGCATTCCCGAAAACGCCGGCAACGCCGCCCAAAACACGCCGCCCTCGACCATGAAGCGTTCTTCGCCTTCCCTCACCGTCCCGCCAAAGCGTTCCCAGTCTGAGTGCAGGATAATCTTCAACCCGCCAACCCACTCCTTTGGCAGCCGCAGTTCGTACTCCTGCACGTTTCCGCTAAAATTAAAGACCGCCATCAGGCTCTTCCCCCCTCCGTTCCTGCGGATGGCATAAATGCATTTTTCTTCTTGATGGCAATCCAGCCACTCAAAACCCGACTCCGCCATTTCCTCGGCATATAATTCCGGGTGCCTTAGATACAAGCGGTTCAACTCCTTTATATAATGATGAAACGCGTCGTGAATCGGAAAACGCAGCATTTCCCAATCCTGCTGGCGACCCTCGTCCCATTCCCGTAATTGGGCAAATTCATTTCCCATAAAGTTTAACTTTTTGCCCGGATGCACGTACATGTACATGTAAAATGCCCTTGCCTGCGGAAATTTCTGGCCGTACAAGCCAAACATCTTCTGCAAAATGGTAGCCTTGCCGTGCACCACCTCGTCATGCGAAAGCGGCAAAATGTAATTTTCCTGATAAAAATACATCATGGAAAAAGTCAGACCGTTATAGTTGCCGCCGCGAAACAGCGGATCGCCACGAAAATAATCAAGCGTGTCGTTCATCCAACCCATGTCCCACTTATAGTCAAACCCCAGCCCGTCATACTGCACCGGTGCCGTCACCTTCAAGTACGACGTGGAATCCTCCGCCGCCAAAATGCAGCTTGGATGCCGTTCCTTCAGCCCTTGGTTCATATTTTTAATGAAGTCCACCGCGCTCTTGTTGACCCCGCGCGACACATCCCCTTGCCAATAAATCATGTTGCTGATGGCATCCATGCGTAGTCCGTCAAAATGATATTCCTCCAGCCAATAATTGGCAGCCGACTGCAAAAATGACCCCACCTCGCCGCGCCCATGGCAGAAATTCTTGCTTCCCCACTCATTATAGCCCACGTCATTTGACGGGTATTCATAGAGGGACGTTCCGTCGTAATTGGCCAGCGCGTAGCCGTCCACTGCAAAATGCACCGGCACAAAATCCAGCAACACTCCGATTTTCTCCGCATGGAACATGTCCACCATCTGCCGCAAGTCCCCCGCCGTCCCATATCTGGCCGTCGGCGCGAAAAATCCGGTTCCCTGGTATCCCCACGACTCGTCGCACGGATGTTCCATGAGCGGCATGAACTCCACGTAATTGTACCCCATTTCTTTCAAATACGGAATCAACAATTCCGCCAATTCCACATAAGTGTACCACTCGCCATGACAAGGCTCTCCCGCTCCGCCATAGCTCCTACCATCGTCCGCACCATTCACTTGTCCATTTTCCTGCCTCACCTCATTCGGCTGACCGCCCTTAAGTTGCTCGTCCTCCATCGACGGCGCGTTCTTGCGCCTCCATGAACCTGCGTGCACCTCGTAAATGTTAAGCGGCAAATTCATGCACGTCGAACGCTGGCGCATCCAGCTTGCGTCCGTAAAGCCACGTTGCTCAAGGCTCCTCACGATGGAGGCCGTTCCCGGACGCAGCTCCATTCCAAACCCATAAGGGTCACAATGATCCACGTACGGACACCCGCCATCAGGTTCCCCCGCATTCGAACCCCCGCCATACGAGCCACCGCCATACAAGCCACCCACATCCGCTGACTCCCCGTTCGGCCACTTGCCATACGATGCTTCCCCGTGCAACCGTTTCCCATAAATCCGATACTTGTACATCATGCCCTCGTACCCATCAGACAGCCTGCATTCATAAAAATTACCATCGTGTATCTTGTACATCGGCATTTCCCGCCAATCGGCGCACTCCGCAATCAGCGAAACCCGCTCCGCTCCCGGCGCGAACGTGCGAAAGACCAGCTCGCCGTCCTCCCAATGCGCCCCCAAATACTTATACGCCTCGAACTCTTTTCCCGTGTAAAATTCATACAGATTCATAATTCCGCTCCATATTTGTAAAAATAATAAAAATAATAGTGGAAAAATCATTCTCCAGCCACTATAATGATACATGAGTTAAAAATTTACCATAGTCATTTTATAACCACAGTAAAATAATTTACCTTTTTCTGTAATTGTAAAGGAGGTTGCGCTGCCACTAAGCTCGAAAGAACCTCGCCAAGTGGCCCGCAACTACATTCGCACATGCATGAACAAGCGGAAACTCCGCGTAACTAAGTTCGAAAGAACCTTACCAAGGTACGCGGAGTGCATTCACACTAAGCTCGTGTGAAACCTCGCCAAGTGTTCATTGCAAATGCTCATAGTAAGGAGGTTGCGCTTATGGATTTACGTGTACAAAAAACAAAGAACAGCATCTTGGACGCCTTTATCGAACTACGCTCCGAAAAACCACTGGAAAAAATCACGGTCAAGGAGCTATCCGAACGAGCCCAAATCAGTAAACAGACTTTTTATCTTCATTATAAGGACATCTATGACCTATCCGAGCAATTAGAACAAGAATTGGTAAAGAGCCTCGTGGACAGCCTCACGCACCAGGAGCACTTGCTGGAGCACTCCAAGGAGGCGACGCTGGAATTATTCCACGCCGCTGCCACTCAGAGTTCCCTTTTCCGCACCGTCTTCTCCGGTTCCCGTACCGCCGCTCTGACAGAAGGTCTCGAACGCGAGATTAAGAAAATCATCCTCGCCAACAATCCGGAGGTGGAACACGACCTGAAAGCCAATATCTGCCTGACCATCCTGATACACGGCTGTTACCTCGCCTATCAAAAATATTCCGCGGACGCGCCGGAAGAAGTTGCACAGATACTCAGCGAGATTTCGGGGGAAATTACCGCCCGGTGCCGGTCGTAAATGAAGATTATCAAATGATGCACATATCCCTTTAAAATGGAGGAAGGTGACATTAGGGATTTGTCAGATAGAATGTCAGTAAAAAATAACGCTAACATTATTTTTAATGCGGACTGCGAAATTCACACGAAAGACAACTATACAATCCTTGAATTAGAAAAAGAAAAGCAATTACCATTTTTATCTACACATTGAAGAAAATAATTTTGAAACGCTAAAAATCAAACTTTTAATCATCTTAGTGGACAAGCCACGCATGATAAAAAGGAGATTGGAGCAACAAGAGAAAACGGTATGGGATGAATCGTTTATAGAACATCTCCAAAAGAAAGAACTTGAATATGCCATGCGATTGGGTCAAAATCTTGGATTAGATTATAAGATTGTAACAAACAGCATCGAGAACGGGACTTATTTGGGAAAGAGCATCCTCCTTCCCATTAAGCCATTCTGGCATTTCCGCTGATTTTTTTGATCAATATTTTCAAGCGCATGGCAGGGCCAGCGCTTACAAACTAGGGGAGAGCACGCGTTACGCCTCTCCATTTACCTTGAGGGAATTAGGATTGAACTATACGCCACAATCATATGCATATATCAATACAGACATCATGAACCGTAGTATGCAATTATTACAAACAAATAATTAAGGAGTAACAAAATATCATGCGAATCTATAACGAAACCACGGAACCCACCGCAATCATTAACGGTTTTCACGTCCGTCCCGGGATGTTTGACGTATACGGCGCGACGGCCGTCTCGCGGGGAGTCAATTTCACGGTGCACACCCATTACGGAACCTCGTGCGAACTGCTATTATTTCATAAGAAGGAAGAAACGCCTTACGCCGTGATTCCGTTTCCGAAAGCATACAAAATCGGTGACGTGTTCTCGATGATCGTCTTCGGGCTCAACATCGAAGAATTTGAATACGCGTACCGGGTGGACGGTCCCTACGACCCGAAGGCCGGGCATTTGTTCGACCGCGACGCCATTCTTTTGGATCCTTATGCCAAGGCGGTCACGGGACAAAGCGTCTGGGGCGAAAAAAAGATTACCAATTATCATGCGAGGGTCGTGAGGGACACGTTTGACTGGGGCGACATGCCGCAGTCAAACACGGAACTGAGTGACCTTGTCATTTACGAACTCCATGTGAGGGGATACACCAAACATGAATCCTCCGGCGTGGAACACAAAGGGACGTTTGCCGGCCTGATGGAAAAGATTCCTTATTTGAAAGAGCTTGGCGTCACGGCGGTGGAATTGATGCCGATTTTTGAATTTGACGAGGCCATGGACGTGCGGGAGGTCGACGGTAAGAAGCTTTTGGATTACTGGGGATACAATTCGGTGTGTTTCTTCGCCCCCAACACCAGTTATACCGCGTCCTCCGAGTACAACCGCGAAGGCACGGAGCTGAAAAAGCTAATACGCGAACTCCATGCGAACGGAATCGAGATTATCCTGGACGTGGTGTTCAACCATACGGCAGAAGGGAACGTGGATGGACAAACCTTTTCATTCAAGGGATTTGACAACAAGATTTATTACATGCTGACACCGAACGGGGATTATTACAATTTCAGCGGTTGTGGAAACACGCTCAACTGCAACCACCCCATCGTCCGCCAGCTCATTTTGGAATGCCTGCGGTATTGGACGGTGAATTACCGGGTGGACGGCTTCCGTTTTGACCTTGCCAGCATCCTGGGGCGAAACGCCGACGGCTCGCCAATGAACAAGGCGCCCCTACTTGAAAGCCTTGCCCATGACCCCATTCTCAATAATGTGAAATTAATCGCGGAGGCATGGGACGCGGGCGGCATGTACCAGGTTGGAAAGTTTCAGGCGCATAGGCGCTGGGCGGAATGGAACGGCCGGTACCGCGACGCTTTGAGGGGATTTCTCAAGGGCGATAACTGGGAGGCGTCTGCCGCCGCCTGGAGCATTTCCGGTTCCGGCGACATGTACGGCGGACCGTACACGGACGGCAACGAAATTTATTCCGGATATGACGCTTGTATCAATTTCCTCACTTGCCACGACGGATTTACCTTGTACGACCTTTACTCTTACAACGAAAAACATAACGAGGGTAACGGCTGGCATAACACGGACGGCTCCAATGACAACCGGAGCTGGAACTGCGGCGTGGAGGGGGATACCGACAATCCGGAAATCTTAAGCTTGCGCTTTCGCATGATTCGAAATGCCTGCGCGGTGCTGATGTGCAGCCGGGGAACGCCGATGTTCCTCGCCGGGGACGAATTCGCCAACACCCAGCATGGCAACAATAACGCATATTGCCAGGACAACGAGATTTCCTGGCTCGACTGGGGCATGTTGGAAAAAAACAAAGAATTGTTTGAATTTTTCAAGTTCATGATTGCCTACCGTTACGACCACGCCATCATTCGCAAGCGGCTTCCCGACGCGAAATGTGGCATGGCGCCGATACACACCCATGACGTGATGGCAGAACGAACCCACATTGCGAAAGATGCCAAGACTTTTTCCGTTTCCTTCGCCGGATATGACAAGGGCAAGAAGCGGGACGACATGGTCTATGTCTCGGTAAATTCATTTTGGGAAAACGTGACGATTACGTTTCCACGACTCCCCGACTCATTGTCATGGCATTTGAGCGTGGACACCTATGGGGACGAAAATGGACGCTACACCTTCCCGAAAGGGAAAGAAATACAGATGGGCGAAAGCTATGTGCTGCGCCCGCGCACCGTGGCGATTTTCACGGTGAGGGAGAACGTGGCACCAGAAGAAGAGAAAGCAATGGGACACGAAAACAAGGCAACACTATACCCCACCTAATAACAAACAACAGAGAGGAACTTCATTATGAAATTTCAAAACGGCCAATGGCTGCCCAAAGAAGGGCACGGCATTTTTTACCCGACAAGAATCATGGAAATTGAGAAAACACAGACCAGCGTCACCCTGGTGACGCCATCCACGAAGATAATGGACGGGGTCGCGTTGACCATGGTTATCACGACCCCGATGCCGGAAATGATTCGGGTACAAGTATGTCATTATATGGGAATGAATGATGAAAACGACCCGTCATTCGACTTGAACCTGCCGGAAACCTTGCCGCCCATACAAACAGAAGAAACCGAGGACGCGCTCACCATATATAGCGGGCATTTAAGCATGGTCATTGACAAGAAAACATGCTGTGCGCGCTATGAGCGGGACAAAAAGCCCATTACCTCCTATCGAAACACCGACCTTTCCTACGTCAAAACGGACTGGCGGGGCGAATACTATACATATGATTCTAACGGCGCGTATATGCGCCAGCAATTGGGCTTGTCTGTCGGTGAGCTGATTTACGGACTCGGGGAACGCTTCACGCCATTCGTACGCAACGGCCAGACCGTGGAAATCTGGAACGAGGACGGAGGCACGAGTTCGGAAGTTTCTTACAAAAACATTCCGTTTTACGTGTCAAACAAAGGTTACGGTGTTTTTGTAAACCAAACGGAAAACGTTTCTTTTGAAATCGGATCCGGTTCCGTGGCGAAGACCCAGTTTTCCGTGGCGGGAGAAAGCCTGGATTATTTTGTAATCAACGGCCCCACCATGAAAGACGTACTGACACGCTACACGGATTTGACCGGGAAACCCGGGCTTCCCGCAGATTGGACGTTTGGCTTGTGGCTGTCCACGTCCTTTCTCACCAGCTATGACGAAAAAACCGTCATGAGCTTTATCGACGGCATGGCCGAACGGGGAATTCCGCTAAAGGTATTCCATTTTGACTGCCTCTGGATGAAAATGTACCACTGGACGGATTTCACATGGAACAGCGCGACATTTCCAGACCCGGCGGGGATGCTTGGACGAATCCACGAAAAAGGCGTCAAGGTCTGCGTCTGGATTAACCCTTATGTCGGGCAACGTTCCTCCCTTTTTGAAGAAGGGAAGAAAAACGGCTATTTCCTGAAACGCCAAAACGGCGACATATGGCAGTGGGACATGTGGCAACCCGGCTTGGCAATCGTAGACTTCACGAATCCGGGAGCCTGCCGTTGGTACAAGGACAAGCTCAAAATGATGATGGACATGGGCGTGGATTGCTTCAAGACGGACTTCGGCGAGCGAATTCCGACGGACGCGGTATACTTTAACGGAGCGGACGCGACCAAGATGCACAATTATTATTCCTACATCTATAACAAACTTGTCTACGACACGATTGCGGAAGTGAAAGGAACGGAAGAGGCGGTACTGTTCGCCCGCTCGGCGACGGTCGGGGGACAAAAATACCCGGTTCACTGGGGCGGCGACTGCTCGGCAAATTACGAATCGATGGCCGAAAGCCTGCGCGGCGGATTGTCACTGACAAGCAGCGGCTTCGGATTCTGGAGCCATGATATCGGCGGTTTCGAGGACACCGCCACGCCGGACGTATACATGCGCTGGGCGGCGTTTGGACTGCTTTCCTCCCACAGCCGCCTGCATGGTAGCACGTCCTACCGCGTGCCGTGGAATTTCGGGGACGAGGCCGTGGAGGTGTTGCGATTCTTCACGCGTCTGAAGATGTCGCTGATGCCATACATTTATGGCAGCGCCGTCGAAACGTCCGTCACCGGCGTTCCGCTTATGCGCAGCATGGTGCTGGAATTTACGGAAGACTTAAATTGCCACTATCTGGATCGCCAGTATATGTTTGGCCCCAATTTGCTTGTCGCGCCAATTTTCAACGCGGATGGTATCGGAACCTATTACTTGCCAAAGGGCGTATGGACCGACTATCTGACGGGAGAAAAAGTTTCCGGCGAACGGTGGTATGAAAAAGAATACGACCATATGGGCATTCCGATTTTCGCCCGGGAAAACTCCATCATCGCCAAGGGCGCGCATGACGATCGTCCTGATTATGATTTTGCCGACGGCGTGGAATTCAGGGTCTACGAGCTAAAGGACGAGGCCGAAAGCACCATATATAAAAACGGGGTTCGGGAAGCGTCCATTCACGGGACACGGACAAAAGACGGCCTTGTCTTTGACGTGGACACGGACAAGCCTTACACGATTCGTCTCATAAATGCGACGGTGGAATCCGTTCAGGGGGCACAGATGCACACGGATGGCAATGACTGCGTGCTTGTGCCGGGTGACGGGGCCGGCCAAATCATCTGCCGATAACGGAACGTGAGGAACCCACGGCTTGCCGAGAGGTTCTTCACTCATTCGCGTCGGTACACGGATGGCGTATTGCCTCCGTGTACCGTCACCATGTCAGCTTATTCACATTCACGGATTTTTTTACGCAACGGCAATACCATTGCCGGAGAGACGGACAATTCATCCAATCCCATCCGCAAAAACTCTTCCGTCAATTCCAAATCCGCTCCCAGTTCCCCACAAATTCCAATCCACTTCCCTTCGGCATGCGCATTCTCCGCCGCCATCCGAATCATGGCCAAAACCGCCGGATGATGAGCGTCATAGAATGTACCCAACTGATTGTTCTGCCTGTCAATCGCCAACGTATATTGCGTCAAGTCATTTGTACCCACACTGAAAAAATCCACTTCCTTTGCCAGCTCGCGGCTAATCATGACGGAGGCAGGCGTCTCTATCATCACGCCCAATTCCACGTCATCCTTATATGGAACCCCTTGCTTTTTCAACTCTCCCTTAACTTCCTCGATAATTTCCTTGATGCGCTTGATTTCCCAAAGCGAGATAATCATCGGAAACATGATGGAAATATTTCCAAATGCCGCCGCACGGTATAACGCCCTCAACTGTGTCTTAAAAACGTCCGTTCTTGTCAGGCAAATACGAATTGCCCGGTATCCAAGCGCCGGATTTTCCTCTTTTTTCAAGTTAAAATAATCCACCTGCTTGTCAGCCCCGATGTCCAACGTACGGATAATCACCTTTTTTCCCGCCATGTTCTGGACGACTTGCTTATAAACCGCGAACTGTTGCTCCTCCGTCGGGTAATCATCGTTTTCCAGATAGAGGAACTCACTTCGGAACAAACCGATTCCGCCCGCGTCATTTTTCAAAACCGCCCCCACGTCGGCCGCGTTTCCTATATTCGCGTAGACGTTGATTTTTTGTCCGCTTTTCGTCACATTTTCTTTTCCTCGAAGTGTCTCTAGCAATTCCCTCTCCTCTTGGCACTTCTGCTGCTTTTCTTTCATTTCGGAAAGCGTTTGCTCGTCTGGATCAATATACATGATTCCCGTAAACCCATCCACCACTGCCAGTTTTCCGTCATATTCTTCTTTCAAGCCTTCTTTCAAACTGACAATCGCCGGAATGTTCATCGTCCGTGCAAGAATCGCCGTATGAGAATTCGCGGAACCCTCCCGGGTGGCAAAGGCCAACACCTTTGTCTTGTCCAGTTGCACGGTTTCACTCGGCGCAAGATCCTTCGCGGCGACAATGCCGGGCTCCTTCATCTCAAAGACGGCTTCCTCCCCGCCTCCCAAAACCGTCAAAACGCGTTCGGAGATATCTTTCACGTCTGCCGCGCGTCCCTGCATATACGCGTCATCCATGGCTGCAAACATGGCCGCAAAATTATCCGCCGTCTCCGCCACGGCAAATTCCGCGTTCACATTCTGCAGCCTGATAATATTTTCAATAGATTCTATGTAATCCAGATCATCCAGCATCATTTGATGGATTTCAAAAATCATGGCATTTTCCTCTCCCACGTCCGCAAGAGATTTTTCATACAAATCTTTTAACTGCCTGATTGCCGTCTCCTTTGCCGCTTGAAAACGGCCGCATTCTGCCTCGGCGTCCGCGACATGTGTACGCTTGACCAATTGTTCTTTCTTTTGATAAAAGACAATATTTCCAATCGCGACCCCGCCAAATACACTTTTTCCTTTAATGACCTCCATCCACGTTCTCCTTCCCTTTATCCTCACAACGGCCGATTTGGCAAAAGCGGACAACCCCATCACTCCGAAAATCCTTTTGGCGTCTACCACGTTTCCGTTTTTAATCAACTTGATTTCCGACTGAAATCCTCCCGCCTTTTTCACAAGGATTCCCGCCGGTCTGGCATGAAGCCCTTCCGCGTCCGTCGCTCCAATTGGATGGCCGTCTCTTGATCCCTCGTCCGTATCAAATATTGTCACATTTCCCTTCCTATCTTTTAATTCGACCGGAAGTATCTCTTCCTTAAACTTTTCGGCCTCAATTGCGCCAACCAGCGCCATCCCAAATTTGACACAAATCCTCCTACGTCATTTTTAGTTCAAGAGCATCCGGCGTTCTCACGGCGATGCGAGAGCCGAATCTGCTGACGGCTCTCCCCTTCTAACCATCATCCATACATCATATTTAAAAAAAGTGCCAAAGGCACTTTTTTTATCATTTTTATAGATTATTACAAATAAATCTCACAGTCATCCTCGACCTTCTTGCAATTTTTAAGTACCTCCTGCATCACGTCCGCAGGAACCGTTCCCTCCTCGAACTCCACCGTCATCTTCAACGCCATGAAGTTCACCACCGCGTCCTTGACACCCGCCGTTTGCTTGGCCGCGTCCTCCATCTTGTTCGCGCAATTCGCACAGTCCACGTCGATTTTATAGGTCTTTTTCATCTTCCACGTTCTCCTTTCATCTCGTCATTTCATATGAACATTTATTCATATGTTTGTTTCCATTATAGCACGATGCGAGAAAATGTCAACGGTAAAATGCTCAAAATTAGCCTTACAAGCTTTACATCGTTGTACCCATGGGCACACTTCAAGCATTAGATATTACAATTCAGCCCCCGGCAGACACGAAACAAATTATAGCAAACTTCTTACATCAAAGACTTGAATCTTCACAAGGAAATCAAAAAATTTAATATTAATTGAATAGATTTTGTGTTATCATAATATCAGGATTGTTATGCGCCAGCGTGTTCTTACAATCCAAAGCATTCAAGGATGGGAGGTTCTTATGGAATACAAGATTGCCATCGTCGAAGACGACCACGCCGCAAGGGATGAAATGCGGCGCATGATGAAAACATATTCCGTGAAACGAAAAATCGGATTAAGCGTTTCCTGCTTTTATGATGCCCTCTCTTTCCTGAATGACGGACATTCCGACTTCGACGCCATCTTTCTCGACATCCAAATGCCTGGAATCAACGGCATGGAAGCCGCTCGCCGCATCCGACGCAAAGATAAAAACGTGCTCCTCGTCTTCGTCACCAATCTGGCGCAATACGCCGTTGAAGGGTACGAGGTACACGCTTACGATTTCATATTAAAGCCGCTAAATTTTGAAAGTTTTTCCATGAAGCTCGACCGCATTTGCAACGAATTAAGCCACTCCTTAAACGACGCTTACCTGATGCTCTCCACCAAGGGCTACGAACGGCGCGTACGGATTGCGGACATTCTTTACGTCGAAGTGCTGAACCATGACCTTGTTTTTCATTTTACGGAAGAGACACTGCGCATTCGGGGGACGATGCGGAAGATGGAGGAACAACTGGCCATACATCATTTTGTCCGCTGCAATTCCTGCTATTTGGTCAACCTTAAATACGTGCGGCAATTTAAAGGGAATACCGTCCTTGTCGGCACCCACGAACTGCGCGTCAGCCAGACAAAAAAGCAATCTTTCCTCGTCGCCTTCGCCAAATACGCCGGTGGCAGCGTATAGGCCGCATTTCGCCCTCCGCATTGCCTTGTTGCTCCAGACGTCATGTGGAAAGCAAGACATACTACCTTTGCCCGACCGGAATGGCAAAATCCAGATAAAACTTGCCGTCCGACACGAACGCACTCATTGCGCCGTCATATTTTTGGGCAATATACTCCATGCTCTTCATGCCAAATCCATGATAATTTTGATCCTTTTTCGTCTTCGGAAGTCCATCTCTAAACTCCGGCGCTTTCGGGCAAAAATTTTCCACATGGATGGACAAAATCCGATTAATCGTTTGCACGTTGACCGAGATGCACCGTTTCTCTTCTTCCTCGATCTCGCTTACGCATTCTATCGCGTTGGACAAGGCATTTCCAAACAATGAATATAAATCCATCTTGTCTATGAAGGCCAGGTTTTCCGCATGAACCATGCACGTCAGGGTAATGTGATTTTTCTCGCACAAAAGGCTCTTTTCTGTCAAAATCACGTCCAGCACGTCATTTCCCGTCTTGACGTTGACCACAGAATTATAAATCATGATTGCGTCCCCGATTTCTCGGATATGCTCCTCGGAAACATCGTGACGCAAAGAATGAATCTGGTGTTTCAAGTCATGGCATTTCCTATTGATGATGTCAATGTTCTCCTTGGCCAGCTTATATTGCTCCCGGTCACGGTGCAAAAGCTCGGCCATGACGTCGACCTCATATTTCATCTTGTCGCTCTCCGACAAGTCGTAGAGCATGTTGAGCACCAGCATGCAGCAGACGATTGCGTACACGGTTTCCGCCACCACGGCCATCGAGCCCCGCGTCATGTCGTCAGTCGTAATACGGGACAGCCCAATGCAAATAAATACCACGAAAAAGGATATCAACACCTTCCTCCTGATGTTTTTTTCCAGACCATAGAGCGGATTCTGCCGACGAAGAAACAAAATCCACACAAAAGAATACACCAGACAATACACAATCGCCCGAAACACGGACCACGTAAAAAAGCTATCATTGAATTTTTCCAGAAATGAAATTTGTAAAAGCAGGGCGGCAATATTATTTGCCATATGCTGTGTCACGTAGCCTCCCGAGCAATACAAAAGAACCATCCACGGCTTTGCCTCGTAACTGAAGCCGACGCATTCAATCGTCATCAAGAAGATGAGCAGATAATAGACAAATTTGAATATGGAATCCGTAAAATCCATCGTTGCCGAGTACATAAACAGTTTTTGCGAAACCAGCATGTAAATGACTTCGATCCAGATGGTAGCCACGACGCACACGATGCCGGAACACAAAAAACGAACGGGAAAATAATCCTTCCGCTTTTGCCGAAACGCAAACATATATTCCGCGAGCAAAATTTCGCAGGCCATCAGCGGCGTAAAAAGCAGCCCTTCCAGTACCGACATCTTCCATCCCCTCCAAAATACATTTTTATGCATTCTTCATTTTGCCAAATATGGCGCGCATTCCTCACCCGTCTGAAAACATGCGCCGTCAGAATTACCATATCAAAAGCAGGGGGCAAAAACATCTTGCCCCCATCACTTCCATAAATCATCTAGCAACTTGCGCCTTCGTGATTTGTCCCTTTACTTTTTCCCTACTTTTTCTCTTTCCTTCCTCCAGAGCGCGCCAACATTACCACGCATAACGCCACCAGCACGGCGAGCACGGCGTCGACCGCATACAACGCCGTCTGCCACCAGGATGTAAGCCGCGCGACCTCAAAATCACTGGCCAGACCGTTCATCGCGGAGCTGTTCACCTGCACATAGCAAATCCTTTTTGTAGATTCCCGCAATGCCTGACAAAATGTCGGTGAATTTTTTAACGCCTTATCATTATACGCCCCCTCCGGCGTACCGTCAAGCGTGTCACCACCCGCGAGCACGGCTCCGGCCGCATTGCCGAAATAATTCCCCGAATTCGCGCTCTCGCCGATGTCCGTCCAGCAATCGGTGATAGTAAATCCGTCAAATCCCCATTCGCCCCGTAACACGTTCGTCAAAAGCCCCTCATGCGCGCCGGCCCACACGACACCGATTCGGTTGAAAGACGTCATTGCCGCATGGCCGTTGCCTCTGTCTGCCGCGAGTACGTACTCGAACGCCTTCAAATAATTCTCACGAATCGTCTGTTCACTGGCAAACGTGCAAATGCCGTGCCGCAAGGTTTCCTGATCGTTCAGTGCAAAATGCTTTGCATAAACATACATTCCCTTACTTTGAATACCCAACGTCTCCGCCTGGCAAATCAGGCCGGAAAGCATGGAATCCTCGCTGAAATATTCAAAATTGCGCCCGCAATACGGCGTCCGATGAATGTTCACGCCTGGCCCATACAAACCCTGAAAATTTGCATGCAGCGCGTCCAACCCTATCTGCTGCCCCATGCGATTGATTAATTCCGTGTTCATCGTCGCTCCCATGACCGGACAAGACGGATACGCCATGCACCTCGTCTCGCTTCCCATAAACGTCCTTGTCAATCCTACCGGGCCATTCTCGTCCTTGGTTGCCGGTTTGGCGATACTCTCCACCGCCACGGTCTGATGATACCCTTGTGAACAAAGCTCTGCCTGTTCCTCATAGGTCATCTGGTCCAGCAGCAAATCCCACTTAGGATCGTCGTAATCCAAACCGCGCATCCCTGCCAGCGTCAGCCCATTCTTTGCCCCATAGGCGGGCATCGTCGCGTCCACGTCCTCGTCCACCGTGAAAGCATCTCCCCTACTGACGTCCTCCTCCATTTTCTGCGTGAATCTCAACGTCCCCGCCGCGTGATTCTCCGCCTGCGGATACGTGCCTTTCCAATCTCTTCGAGACAATAACTGAATTCCTTCCGCCTGCGCGCCATCCTCGTAAATCCGTAAATCGGCATCGTCAAACTGATTTGTGACCGCGTAACCGTCCGCGTTCTCGCCATATGTCGTATCATCAAATTTGTCTTGATGGTAAACGCTCACCAACTCCGCATCGCCCTCGCCGTCCATTCCGTCGGTCGTCTTCTTGCCCTCGTACGCCAACAAGTTGTTTGCCGCCTTATGAGCATTGCGCGCCGCGACAAAACAATAATCGCCATCATCTACGATATAGGTTTTGGCTCCAAAAGCATCATATGCCTTCATGACTTCTTTTTCCACGCGCACGGTCACCGTCTCCGACGCGCCCGGTTGCAAAATTTGCGTTTTCCCAAATCCTACCAGTTCCACGGCGGATTTTTCAATCTGATTCGCCTTGTCATACTCCGTGTAAGGCGAGCTCATGTAAATCTGCACTACCTCTTTTCCCTTTACGTCGCCGGTATTGGTCACCTTGACGGAAATCTCGAAGCCGTCGTCCCTCTCTTTCATCTCCATGTCGCCGTACTCGAACGACGTGTAGGACTCCCCATGTCCGAACGGGAACGCGACCAAACTGTCATAGTTGTAATTTCCCGCATTGTTCTGTCCCATCACCAAGTCAAAATAACGCGACTCGGTATATTTGTAGCCCGTGTAAATGCCTTCCTCGTATACGGTATAGCAATCGGCTCCCAGCTTGTCCATTTCCTCCGTCCAGTTCGCGAACTTCGTCTTGCCGAAATTAACCATCGCCGGGGTCTCCATATTATCCTTATAAAACGTGTCCGGCAAGGAACCGGACGGGGTCACGTCGCCCACCAAAATGTCTGCCACCGCGTAAATTCCCGTATAACCTACGGAACCAATCCACAAGGCGGCGTCAACGTCTATCGCAGAATCCTGCAAAAAGTCAAACTGCAGCGCGTTGCTTGAATTTATCAGCACGACTACCTTTTTAAACACGCCCTGGTTTTTGTAATTTGTCAACTGCCGCAACAACTCCCGCTCGTCCTCGGACAAGGAAAGGTAATTGCCGTCCTTGCCGTCATTCGAGGTATCGCTGTTGAACGGATTCTTCGCGCTCTCGAATATATTGGCACTCGCCTCGCGGCTTGCCTCAAAATCAGAATTGGTCCGCGGCAAGTCATTGTCCTCACCGCCCTCGCGCGTGATTACCATGATGGCCGCGTCGCCATACGATGCAAAACTGTTTTTTACATCGTCCGTATAAATAGACCACGGCGCTTCGTTGATTCCATATTCGCCCGTCTGAAAAAATGACTTCGTGGAACGCTTATAGTCCTTGGCCGCCCCATTCTCATAGAAATCCGCCAACGTCGGATTGACCTCCAGCCCGGACTCCGCAAGAGCCGTCTTCAGCTTGGGAGCCGTGGACGCGTCCACGCCGCCGGAACCAAAACCCGCATAGGACAAATTGTTTGAGGAAATGCCAAATGCGCTGACCTTGTTCCCCTTATCCAACGGAAGGGCGTTTTCATAGTTAAACAACAGAACCGCGCCCTCCCCTTCCACCTCTTCGCCCATCGCGTAATCGCTTTCCCGCAGGGCGTCATTATCGTAATACGCCTCTTCCCCATTCTTCGATTTCAGGCCGTTCCATGACGCGTCCTCCATCACGTAAGGACTCTTAAAATACTCCGTTTCCGACACGTCCGCCCCGTCCACGCTTACAATCTTATACGTGGAAATGTCAAAAAACGTGTCGATGACCGCCCGATACGAATTTGCCACGAACGTCCCAACCACAAATATGATGAGCAGCACCGCAAAAATGGGCGTTAAGATTTTCCACAGCCCAGACTTCTTTTTCATTAACCACACTCTCCTTTTCTTGAAACTATAACAATACTTGTACTTATTTCATCGTTTTAACCGGTAACGGCCGTTTCCGCATGCAAGTTCATTTTATAGAAAAGGGCGGGCAAGGTCAACATGACTGGCGTAACTGTGATGGATAACGACGTAAGTCATAAACGTCGTGAATCAAATCCTCTTCCTCTCACCCGGGGAATCCCAATAATGTTCTCCAGCGCAAGCCGGCTGCCCAAAGGCGGCTCAAATGGTTATGCAAACTTTTTACCAACGCCCCGCCTTAAAGTTGTACACCGGGCAAATGCGTTTCTTAATTTCCACGCTGTCCCCGATACGCTCCTTAATCTCATCCAATCCCCGATAGGCGAACGGTGCCTCGTCCAGCGTCCCTTTCCCGATACAAGAAGTGTAAATCCCTTTCATTTCCGACTTGAACTGGCATACCGTGAACTTTGACGCCACCGCGTCGCGCCTTATTTTCCGTCCTGCCCCGTGGGGTGCCGATTGGTTCCAGTCAGCATTTCCTTTACCCGTGCCGAGCAAAATCCCGTCGCGCATGTTGATTGGAATCACCACTGGCTCGCCCGCCTTAGCCGAAATCGCACCCTTGCGCAAGACGATTTCCCCTTTGAAACGCTCCGCATCTTCGCCCTTTGGGCACTCGGCGTTTTCCCCCTCGGAGTACTCAATATAATTGTGCGCGACGCAAAGCGACTCTTCCACCTTCCACTTCATTCCTCTGGCCAATTCATCCAAGATGGCGTTGCGATTCCACTTCGCGAACCTCTGCACCACTTCCGCGTCGTGCAAATATGCCTCCAAAAGTGCGCCATCCAGATAGGTCAACTCATAGGGAACCGAAATCCCTTTCTTTTTTAACGCCTTATGCCCCTCAGACAGATAATATTCCGTCACTTCGCTTCCCAACCTGCGGCTTCCCGAGTGGACTGCCGCATAAAGATTCCCTTCCTCGTCCTTGTCCAGTTCGATGAAATGATTCCCGCCGCCGAGCGTTCCGACGCTTAGCTTTGCTTTCTCCAGATTTATGTGCTCGACACAATACAACTCCAAAAGGTTGACTCCATCCTCCTTATCGCCCGCAAGGGAATCAAAATTTTGGACAAACCGATGCGGCTTCTTTCGAATCTGCGCCCCCGAAGGAACACATTCCCGAATCACTTTGTCCAGTTTTTGGAATTCCACCTTTTTCTGCTTAATCTTGGCCAACGTCACGCCACAACCGATGTCAATGCCGACCACGTTCGGGAGAATCCGTACCGACCTTTTCGTCGTGCCCTCTCCATAACACGGTATCCTCGCGGTAAACCCGATCGTTCCCACCTTGCCCGGGTGCACGTCGGGCATAATCCTGATTTTTCCATACTCAAATGCCGCGTTGTCGCAAAGCATCTGAATCTGCGCCAGCGCGTAATCCTCCACGTTGTCCGTGAATATTTTTGCCGAAGTATAGGCCCCATCTACAATTTTCATATAAAATCCTTTCTCTCTTCTACGGTGTTTCTAAACAAAGAGTCCGGCTTGCCGGACTCTCGCGCCGGAGCGCGGCTGCGTCAGCATCCATTTTCTTTATGCGCGAAATGCGCATCCCCCAGGAGGGTTTTGCTTTATAAGGAACGAAGTTTCCCATAAAGTGAAAAATGAGCGCAAAAAAAAACACCCCTGAAACAAAACCAGAGATGTCGGATTGTCAGAAATTCCTCGTAACGGCCCGCCCCTAACCGAACCGTTACGTTCTTTCTATATTCTGATGATGCCACGGGTTACTTCACACTACGTGCTCTCGTAATTCTGGTATCATCAAGTTCCTACATTGCCGCGAAGAAGAATTCGGACAATCCGCACTCTGTGATATTCGTCATAAGGTTACTTGAAATCTGATTTTCGTACAACATATTGTCCACATCCTTTCTCTAATGAATACACTTGACATTCGACTACAAGACTAAGTATATCGGCCCACGGTCGAAATGTCAACTCCTAATTATGGTAACGGCTCCGTTTTGGTCACCCCGTGAAAAATAACGAACCGTTACCATGATCATACCCTATTTTCCAATCTTTGTGCACCGATTATTTCTCAATCCTGAAAATGGTAACGCTCTCCGGCTCCGCCGTGACAAAAAATGTCTGCTTGTCCCCCGTCGGCTCAACGTCCTCCCAAACAAGCCTGGACGCGTTTCGCATTTCCATCAACTGGCTTCCCGTGGGGTATTCCGGTTTCCCTAACGCCTCCCAAACGGCCAACGGATTGGTGTGCGCGGAATCTATGACTGCCTTTTGGATTCTTTTTGCCGAACCACAAACGGTAATCTCCACCTCCTCCGTCTTGATGTCACGCTCCTCAATGTCATGGTTGTATGCGAAAACCATCACCTCGTCGTCATCCGCAAAAGCCGCCACTTCCGCCGTCCGATGCGCGTCTCCCGTCACGTTCAGCCTGCGCTCTCCCGCCATATGTAATGCCTGAAAAAGTCGGTATACCGGTTTCGGCGTTCCATATACGTTTACAAGCCCAAATTCATTATTGAACGGCAAGCCATGCAATCCCATTTCCTCGAAAATATCGGAGATACACCAATAAGAATATCCCTCCACCAGGTTTTCGTTGTAGGCGAGCGTCGCCATCACTCCGGCGGCGGCATAGCTGGTGTCGTAATGCCCGACGTTCCACTCCGTATAATACACCGGCGTGTCCCCGGCTTCCTCCTTCACCTTCTTGGCAAGCTGGTACAGCACGTCGCGCGGATTGTTATTCTCACGGTTGAACATCTGCGCAAAAGTTTCCTGAATCTTCTCCGGGGTCAATGTTTTCATTAGTTCCGGGTCAAACATATGCCCAATCTCGTCCTCCCCGTTCATCCCCGCCCTGCTCAAAGGATCGTCCGACGGATAATGATGCGTCGTGATAAAGTCGTACGGAACCTGATTTTTCTCACAGAATTCTTTAAACTCGGGAATCCACATGTTGTTGGAAGTGGCCGGGCCACCCACCTTGATTTTTTCATCCACGCCCTTTAACGCCTCGGCCGTAACCTTGTACAATTTGAAATACTCATTTCTCGAACCATACCAGAAGAAAGTCAGGTTCGGCTCATTCCAAACCTCGAAAAACCATGTGCGTACCTCCCTCGCGCCATAACGTGCCTCCAGATGCTTGGCCAATTTCGTCATCAAATCCGCCCATTCTTCATATTTTGCCGGGGGAGTGATATTATTCTTGTAATGAAATCCCGTCTTGTCCCCGCTCGCCAACGCCTCCGGCATAAACCCCAGCTCGACGAACGGCTTCATCCCGATACTAAGGAGGAAATCAAAAACACGGTCGATATTGAAAAAAAAAATCTGCCTCGACATCATTCCCGGAATCATCCCGTCCATGACGACGCTCATGTCGTCATCCAACAACCCGTGGAATCTTAGGTACTTAAATCCAATGTCCCTACGCGCCTTGCGAAGCTGCTCCTGCACGTCCGCCCGCAAAATCGTCGCCGCGTGGCAGCTCCCGACGGACACCTCCCAGTAATGCGGGTAAGGACGCCCCTGCTCCTCCATGTTTACCTGATACTTGATAGCCATAACGTGATGCCCCTTTCCTAGTATAATCCATATAGATGAGTATACACTTAAAATCGGAATCACGCTATCATTATTTTGCGTATTTATATCAAAATGTTAAACTGCCATTACTCTTTATTTTTTCCAATGCCTCTTGACGCGTCCATGACCTCCTTTTATAATAGACATGACATCAACGCATCTTTTATCATAAACAAAACGCCATTTTGTAATTAACATAGAAGGAAGTGTATCTCATGGCATTTGCGCAAACACGAACCGGTACTTATACAGAAGACGACTATTACAATATCCCGGAGGACATCCGGGCAGAACTGATTGACGGCCAGATTTATTATATGGCCGCTCCCAGTCGAACACATCAAGCCATATTATCCGAACTGCATCTCGTCATCGGCAATTATATCAAAAAAAGAGGCGGTTCATGCCACATTTACCCCGCCCCGTTTGCCGTCAAATTGTTTGACGACAAGAAAACCATCGTCGAACCGGACTTGAGCGTCATATGTTCTTCGTCCAAGCTCACGGACAAGGGATGCACCGGTGCGCCGGATTGGATTATTGAAATCACTTCCCCGAGCACCTCAAGCCATGACCATGTACGCAAGCTGAACCTTTATGCAAATGCCGGGGTAAGAGAATACTGGATTGTCGATTCAAGCAATCAAAAAGTATTCGTATACCACTTGGAGGAGACCTCTTTCAGGGCGGATTGCTATACCTTCCAAGACGAAATCAATGCTAATATTTTTGAGGACTTATCAATTACCTTGGCAGACTTGGACATTTCATGATGATTCATTTACCAAGCGCACATGTTCTTTGCGTCAGCAGCCATTTTCTCTATGCGCGAAGCGCGCATCCCCCGGAGGGTTTTGCTTTATAGGGAACGAAGTCCGCTATAAAGTAAAAGAGTTTCGCAAGCGGAACTCTTTTGCTTGCGAAACCCTCATGCCAAACGCGGCTGTTTCTTATTCGCTCTTCAGCGCGTCGTCAAACGCGATATTTGACGCCTGGAAGTTAATGCTCTTCACGAACTCGCATGCTTCGGTCGCGCCGTACACGCGATCCATGCCGCTGTCCTCCCACTCGACGGACAACGGCCCCTGATAATCGGCGGCGTTGAGCACGCGAATAATCTTGTCAAAGTCCACGTCCCCATGTCCCGGGGAAGCAAAGTTCCAACCGCGCTTCATGTCCCCGAACGTCAAATGAGAGCCCAGAATGCCATTTCTCCCGTCCAGGTTCACGAACGCATCCTTGATGTGCACGTGGTACACCCGGTCAATGAAGTCCTGCAAGAACAGCGTCGGGTTCACGCCCTGCCAAATCAGATGGCTCGGGTCGAAATTAATTCCCAGCGTCGGACGATAGTTAAAAGCCTCCAGAAGCCGCTTCGTCGTCCAGTAGTCAAACGCGATTTCCGTCGGGTGTACTTCAAGCGCGAATTTAATACCGCATTCATCAAACACGTCAAAAATCGGCGTCCACAAATCCACCTGCTCCTTGTACGCGGCCTCAATCATTTCCTCGCTGGTCTGCGGGAACGAATACCAATATTTCCATACTGCCGAACCCATAAAGCCGGTCACGACCTTGCATCCCATCGCCTTGGCGGCCCGTGCCGTGTCCTTCAATTCTTCGATAGCCCACTCGCGAATCTTTTCCGGCTGCCCCGCCAGCTTCGACGGCGCGAACCCGTCCAGACGCGGATCCCACAAATCGCCCACGCACTGCCCCGCAAGATGCGCTCCAAGCGCGGTACATTTCAAATTATATTTTGCCAGAGTCGCTTTCATTTCCTCGACGTAGGCCGGATTCATCGCCGCCTCGTGGCAATTTATCTGCCCCCAGGTCGCAATTTCCAAACCCTCATATCCCATCTCGCTCGCCGTCTTACAAATTTCCTCCAATGACATGTCCGCCCATTGTCCCGTAAATATCGTTACTGGTCTTGTCATAATTTAACTTCCTCCTTACTATGAGCACTTAGCACCCGTCTTTTTATATCACATCTCCACCCATGTGTTCCCCGCCGCCTGGCTCTTCAAGCAAGCCGCGACATACTGCACCCCGTCCACGCCGTCGGCCACCGTCGGGTAGTCCACCATGTCCTTGGTAAACGTCCCCGCCGCCTGCGCGTTCAGGCAATCTATAAAGCTGGAATACAAATTTGCCATCGCCTCCAGCCAGCCTTCCGTGTGGCCGCTTGGCAGCCTCTGGTATTTCGCCACCTGCGGCCGAATCGCACCATACCCACGGTGGATTTCCGTGATGCTTCCATCATCTTTGTACACCTGATAAACTTCCGGGTTCTCCTGGAACCACAAAATGCTTCCCTTGCTGCCGTAAATACGAACCCGCAAGCCATTATCATGGCCGATGGCAACCTGCGAGGCCCAGTAGCATCCTGACGCGCCGTTTTCATATTCCACGAGCACCGTGGCATTGTCATCCAGTTTCCGGTTCGGCACAATTTTCTCCATCTTCGCCAAAACCTTTTTGATTTTCAAACCAGTCATGCGGTACACCGTATTTTCAATATGCGTCCCGATGTCGCCCAGACAGTTCGTGTCACCGGAAAGCTCTGGATTGATTCTCCATTCCCCTTGCTTGTTTCCGGTAATGTCTTCCGCCGCCAGCCAGCCTTGCGGATACTCGCCCATGATAGTGCGAATCTCGCCAATCTCGCCGTCCTCTATCATGGCGCGAATGTTTTTGGCCGTCACATGCCCCGAATACGTGTACGTCACCATGAACTGCAAATTTTTTTCCCGCGCGAGCGCCTCCAATTCCTCGGCCTCCTCCAGCCTTACGCACAACGGCTTGTCGCAGGACACGGCGATTCCGGCACTCAAAAATGCCTTGCATGCGTCATAATGCGCATAATTCGGTGTCACGATCACGACGAAATCAATACCGTCCTCACGCGCCGCCTCCTTCTCGGCCATCTCCGCAAAATCGTGGTACAAGCGTTCCTCGTCCACGTGCAAGGCCTCTCCGGCCGCAAGCGTCTTTTCCCAGGTTCTGGAAAAGCATCCCGCCACGAGCCTTGCCTTGCCGTCAATGTTGATGGCCTTGCGGTGGGCGTCTCCGATGAACGCGTCCAGCGCGCCCCCCACCATTCCGT
Organism: uncultured Faecalicatena sp.; assembly: GCA_948468385.1. Lineage (GTDB taxonomy): Bacteria > Bacillota > Clostridia > Lachnospirales > Lachnospiraceae > Schaedlerella. The sequence continues at coordinate 38,837 of CAOKHZ010000006.1, forward strand.
AATTCAAAACTTTGCCCATACGTCATAACCTCCTTCTTTCGAGCGTAACTTCCTTACTGTGAGCACTTGGCGTCCGTATCCTGGACGCTTACGTGCGAACGTAGTTACCTGCAACTTGGCAAGGTTCTTTCGAGCCTAGTGCAGCGTAACTTCCTCATTATTTCGATTTCTTCCGAATCATCTGGATTCCCACGGCAATCAGCAGGATCATGCCTTTCACCGTGTCATTTAACAATGCGTTCATTCCCAACGCCGTGATAATCTTGTCTATCAACGTAAATGCCATCGTTCCGAAAATGATTCCCATGATCTTGCCTTTGCCTCCTGACAAAGACAAACCACCAATCACGACCGCCGAGATGGCATATAGCTCAAAACTTTTTCCTGAGGTCGCCGGGTCAAAGGACGTGTCCTTGGCAATCTTTAGAAATGCCGCCATCCCCGTCAGCGCGCCGCACATGACGAACATCTTGATCCTGGTCGCCACCACGCCCACTCCGGCAAGCATCGCCGCCTTCTCATTGCTTCCCAGGGCATAAATGCTCTTCCCGAACTTGGTACTCGTCGTCATGTAAATGATGGCCGCCGCGAGAAGCAAAAACACGATTGCCAAATTCGGAATCGTCAGCACGTTGCCGTTTCCAAACATGAACAAGCTCTTATAGCTTCCCAAGGAGGCATCCACGCGATAGCGCGTCTCGCCCATCTCGTTCATCATGTATTGGGAAATCGAACGAAAAATCAACATCGTCGCCAACGTCACGATGAACGACGGCATCTTAAACCGCCCGACCAAGATTCCGTTAATCAGGCCGCAAGCCGCCCCCGCCGCGACGGCGAACAACAATGCCACGAAAATACTGCCCACGTTGTTGTAGACGATGATGGTAAGGCCGCCGACGAACACGAAAGAAGACCCCACCGACAAATCGAAATCCCCGGTCAGGACCACGAGTCCCATCCCCAAGGCAATCGTTCCCAAAATCGCGCTGTGCAGGAAAATGTTCGTGATGCTGGTCCACGACGTGGAGCTGCCGTTCACGATTAAAAACGCGAGGAATATGATTAAAAATATAATGATGAAATTATAATCATGCCATAAATTTTTCAAGATCTCACTTTTCTTCTGCTTCGTCATCCCGCACCTCCGCTTGCCGTGTCCTTTTCCGTCTCCCTTGCCACGCCGCCCGTTTCCTTGTTCGTGCCGACCGTCTCCCCGGCCGCGTCCTTGCCCGTTTCCCTTTCCGCGCCGGCCGCGTCCTTGGTATAGACTGCGTTCGTCGCATAAAGCATCACGGTCTCCTCGTTAATGTCCTGCCGTTTTAGAATGGCCTGAATTTTTCCGTGGTAAAACACGACGCACCGGTCGGCGATTTTCTGGATTTCCGGAATCTCCAACGTGTTGACAATGATGGTTTTCCCTTCCTTGGAAAGTTCCAGAATCAGTTTATAGATTTCATCCTTCGCCCCGACGTCGATTCCTTGCGTCGGATTGTCAAAAAGGATGACATCCGCCTGCGTGTTCAGCCACCTTGCCAGAATGATCTTCTGTTGGTTTCCTCCTGAAAGGCTGGTAATCTTGTCATTGTGACTGCCCGCCTTGATATTGAGCATACGCTTCAAATCCTCGTACTTCTTGATTTCCTTTTTCTTCACGATGTGCTGGCTGCGGTAATGAATGGCGTGTTCCGAGATATACATGTTTTCTAACAAGCTCATGTCCGGAAGGATGGAATTTTCCTTCCGGTTTGCCGCCACCATCGCGACCTTCCTTTGCATTGCCTTTTGAATCTTGTTGTTTCGCATCTCCTCCCCATGGATGAACTCGCTTCCCCCATGCGACCTTCTCGCGCCAAATATCGTCTGCATCAATTCCGAGCACCCCGCGCCCTGGAGCCCGGTGAACCCTACGATTTCTCCCTTTCGCACGGACAAGTCCACGTCCGAAAATCCCTCGCCGCTAAAATTTTTCAATTCCAGCACCGTTTCCCCAAGCTGACGCTCCTCGTACATGTTGCCCCGGGACATGTAGCTTTCGCCCACCATGTGGCGGGTCACTTCCTCCGGCGTCGTTTCCCGGATGAATCCGCTGTGGATGAAGCATCCGTTGCGCAACACGGTATAACGGTCCGCGATTTCAAAAATCTCCGGCATTTTGTGTGAGATGAAGATGAACGACTTTCCCTCCTCCTTCAGCCTGCGGATGATGCCAAATAACTTGTCAATCTCCTCATTGTTCAAGGCCGTCGTCGGTTCGTCCAAAATGAAAAGCCGTGCGTTGGCGTAAATGGTCTTGGCGATTTCCAAAAGCTGTTTTTTGCTCGTGTCCAGATTTCCCGCCAATTCCTGCGGATTCATGTCCACGCCGAGATTTTTCATCAGCTTCCTCGTCTCTTCAATCATTTCCTTTTTCTTAAGCTTCCCAAAGCGGTTTACCAACTCCCGGCCAAGAAAAAGGTTCTCATACACCCGCAAATCATTAAATATATTCAGTTCCTGATGCACGAAGGCGATTCCCGCCTTTTCCGCGTCCTTTATCGTGACATTGTCCATCGTCCTGCCATCGAAGGAAATCGTCCCGCCGTCCTTCTCCAGCACGCCGCCCAGGATGTTCATCAGCGTGGACTTCCCCGCCCCGTTTTCCCCGAGCAACGCGTGCACCTCGCCCTTTTCAATATCCAGGCCGACCGAGTCCAACACCTTCACGCCAAAAAACGATTTGGAAATGTCCGACATTTTCAGTAATTCCATAGAATTCTCCTTTTCCACTGCCGGTTCGAAACCAGGAGACCGCCCCCCGGCGCGTTGCTCCCGCGCCGGGTAAAGACGGACTCATACATTCCAAATTATTCGTACGTTCCAAACGGTTTAAACTCTTCGACGTTTTCAGAATCCACGACGCTTACCGGGATAATGTAATTCTGCTCAATGCCCGTCTTTCCGCCCAGATAGTCCACCATGACTTCCGTTGCTTCCTGAATCATGGCCGGGTCATAGGTCACGGAGAAAATGTCAAACGCCTCCGGAGTCTCGATGGTCTTATGCTTTCCGTCCAGTACCGCGTAAATTTCCGCCAGTCCTGACGAAGCGCCCACTGCCTGAAGGGACTCCATAAATTCCGCCTTTTTGCCCGCGTCCAACGCGGAACCGTTTAACGATTCCAAAATGCCCATCGCGATTTCGTCATCATGCGTGAAAATCCAAATCTTCTTCGACGTGTCGCACTGTGAACTGGAGAACCACGACTCGAACAATTCCTTTCCCGTGTCACGGCTCCAACCGGTTGCCGCCGACTTCACGACCACCTTCTCGATTTCCTCGTCCGTCCAGCCCTGCTCCGACAAATACGTACGGAATCCCTTGGAGCGAAGCTCCGGAACGGAAGAATTGTCACCGATCATTTCATAAACATAATCGTCCTTTGTCAGGCCGTTTGCGATAAACCGCTTGGCCGTCTCGTAACCGATTCCCTCGTTGTCGCCCTTCACGTTCGCGATTACCTTTTCATCAATGATGTCGCTCTCAATCGCCCGGTCGAACTGTACGAACGGGATGTCCGCCATCGCAATCTTTTCAATCGTGGACTGTAATCCATTGTCATATGGAAGAATTACGATTCCCGCCAGATTGTCCGGGCTTGACAATAGGTCGTCCACCTGCTGAATCTGGTTTTCCACGTCCGTCGCCGCATATACCGTTACCTTGTAGTTTCCTTCCTTGTTCAATTTCTCGGCCTCTTCCTGGGCGTAAGTCAAAACCGCGCCCGTCCAGCCATGGTCGGCACTTGGAACCATCAGAGCGATTTCTTTTACGTCGCCCTTTGCGTCCGTCTTTTTATCGGCATCGTCGCCTCCTCCTTTTTGGTCGTCGCCCGCATTCGTGCCACACCCCACCAGTGCGCCAACTACCAACGCCGTCGCCAACAATGCTGCAAAAATTCGTTTTTTCATAATACCTTTTCTCCTTTCTTTTTCCGATTTCAGTCCGATTTCATCATCTGAAATCTTATTATAAAATTTTTGCCTCCGGTGACTTCCCCGCCCGCAAAAATCCCTCGCCGCCGGGGCATGCCTCCCTGATATGTCCATTGTATCACCCCGGCTTCCAAAAAAAGGTATTTTATGCTTACAAAACGATGCCTCCGGCAACTTGTTGCCAGAGACACCCGGTATCCTCATTTTGAATTCGTATCTTTTTCCTCGCCAAACGCCTGAATCTGTTTCTGCATCTCGACAATCACCTTGTCCGCCCCCGCCTCCTTCATCTTGGCAATCATCTCGTCATAGGTCCTCTCCCAATCCCTGGCGGTTCCCCGCTCCAACGCATCCAGATACTCCGCCACGACCAGGTCGACCTTGGCCATCTCCACCACGATCATGCGGGTGTCCAGCTCAAATCCCATAAGGGGGGACTCCACCGCCTCGTCGTTATATTTTCTCAATTGTTCAAATTCATTTTTGGTGCTTTCATAATTGAAAAACGTGTTCCCTATCGCGTACGGCGAAAGCGAATAAATCGCCTTCCCGGTCTTGTCCGTGACCCGGTTCACCCTGCCGTTCTCCCCTTTCACGTAGTGCCGCCCTTCCGAACCGTTGCATAGGAAACGAAGCAATTCCTTTCCCTCGTCCGTGTTCAAAAGCCGCAAAAGTTCCATCGCCCGCTTGGGATTCTTCGTGGTCCTCGGCACCGCGACGGCGTTCCGACAGCACTCATAAGAAATGTACCTATATGTTTGCAAAGGAATTCTCACCGCCTCATATTCCGTGGCAATCGGATTTTGTACCACGCCCGACTCCCCATATTCATCAAGGAACAAGCTGTTTCCCGCCTTTGTCCCATTGTCCTTTTCCGGCGCGAGAACCTCCTCAATGTCCGACCGGACATATCCTTTTTGATACCATTCGGACATGACCTTGAAATAGTCCCGGTAAGAATCCAGTTCATACTTATTGTATACTTTCAGTTCTTCGTCAAATATCCGTATTACGAAGGGCGAATCCGGCCCGTAAATTCCTTCATACCCTTTCTGGGCGATTTCCGAAAACGTTTCGCAGGAAACCCCGGTTCCCAGAACCCGCGCATCCTTCAAATTTTCCAAATATTCCTCTATCACGCGATAGCATTCTTCGTCGGAATACAATTTCCCCTGAATCGTCAAGGCAATTTTTTCCTTGTCCCCATATTCCGCCATCCGCCTTTTGGGGGTCACGATGGCATAGTCCTTCCGATAAGACGCGCCGACCAGGGGGACGCTGTAAATTTTTCCGTCCCGTTTCTGCTTTTCCCACATTTCCGCCGGAATCTCTTCCAGCAGCCCCTTTCCATTCGTACTTAGCAGATAATCCAAAGCCATGAAGTTTCCCGCCTTGACTTCCTCCGTATAATTGAAAATGTCATTGCCAATCCAAACAAGGTCCACCTCCTCGTTCGTCGCCATCTTCATGTCCCACTTTTCCTTGTAATCCTCAAGCGGCACGATTTCGAACTCCACTCTGGTGCCGGGAAGTTTTTCCTCCAACCTTTTGTTAAACTCCGCGATCACGTCGTCCGAGCTTATGAACTTTTCCCCGAATATCATCCATTTTATCGTAACCTCTCCCGCTTCCGTCCCCCCCTCGTTCGCGACGCCGACCTCCTTTTGGCATCCCGCCACGCAAGCCGCGCACAAGCTCGCCGCCAGGACGATGCACACAAAACGCCAAACCATCTTCCTCATCATGATTTTCCTTTCTGCCTTGCTCCTTTATCCTTCCGGCCAATCAGCCCATGTGTTGGCCGGGATGGGAAAAATAGCAAAGCGTCACTTTCGTTCCCACGTTCTCCTGGCTTTGCACCTCGATTCGCGCCTCGTCCCCCAGCAACAAGCGAATTCTCTGATTGACGTTGCGAATTCCGATATGCTCTTCTTTCAACACGTACTTTTCATTCAAATCCTCATTCAGGCGGTTTACCGCATCCTGACTCATGCCGACACCGTTATCCTCGACCTCCACCATCAGTCTGGAATCCCTTTGAAATGCCCGAATGCTTATGATTCCCTGCCTCCTAAGCGGCTTGATTCCATGATAGACTGCATTTTCAATAAGGGGCTGCAAGCTCACCTTCACGATTGGGCAGTCCAGCACGTTTTCCTCAACGTCCCATAGGACTTTTAATTTATCTTCATACCGCAGCTGCAGAATTTCAACGTATAACTTCGCATTGTGTACCTCGTCCCTCACGGGAATGATTTGCTCGTCAATGTCAAGGCTGGTACGAAGCATTTCCGACAAATTCAATATAATGTGCGACACGTCGTTGTCCCCGTGCCCGAGCTCCATCGCCCGCCACCTGATGTTCTCCAGCGTGTTATATAAGAAATGGGGACTGATTTGCGCTTGAAGCGCCGTGAGCTGCGCCTTGTCAATCACGTCGGTGTAACGCTTCATTTCTTCCTGCATCTGTCGGTTCGAATATAGGTTCCTGACAATGTTGCGCGTAATCTCCCATGTCTCATCCTCGCGAAATCCGGTGTCCTCCCGGAAATTGGCATGGTACATGTCTGGATTCTTCACCAGTTCCAGGATTTTTTGCACGGGCTTATAACAATAAACGGAAATACAAAACGCCCCTATCACCGACAGCACGACACCCAGAATACAAAGCGTGATATAAAAATACCAAATGCTTTCCCGATATTCTTCGTAAGAACTCATCGGAATCGCCGAGATGTAGTACCAGTCAAATTTGTCAGATGCCGATACCGCGATCAAGATGTCCTGTTCCCCGTCATTGACGACCATGTATCCCCCGACGGACTTGAAATCTATATCCTTGTAAAATTCAACCTTGTTCCATTTCTTTCGCAGGTACATCTGCTGGGAGCTGAAAAGGATGTTGTTCCGATTGTCCACGATCATCAGGTTTTCGCTGGAATCCTTGATGTTGGAAACAACCAAGTCCCCCATTTTGTCAATGTCGATATTCACGATGATGCCACCCAAAAACTGCATCTGGGTAAGCCGAAGCGGCTGAATATAGCTGATTAGCTTGGGATACCCGTTATTTTTCGTCCGGCTGATCATCCGCGCCGGTTCGTATTCCCTCTCGGTCAGGTTTTCCAGCCAGTTCGTGTCCTCGAATTCTTCAATTTTGCCCCCGCCGTCATTCGTCACGATGTATTTGCTTTTATTCGAATATATGTAAATGGAATCAATATAGTCAAACACGCCCGAATACATTTCTATTTTTTTCTTTACGTTGACCGTCTGGGTATGCTCGAACAGCTCGTTCGTGTCCGGCAGCATGAATCTCTGGATGTCCTCGTCCAATGAAAGCTGCCCGGAAATCTTTACCACCTCTTCCATGACGACGTCCACGCGCTCCTTCGTCTTGGTCAGCGAATTGGTACTCGCGTTGCCGACTTCTTCCGTGATGATGCCGTCCATCTCCCGATACACCGCCAACATCACGACCGTGAATATCCCTATCAGGAATGCCAGAATGATGACGAAACTTTTGACGAGGATGCTGTTAAACCTATAATCCTGAAGATATTTCAAAATCTTTGTTTTCTTTATCGAATTTCTATCCTTGTTCACGCTTGTTTACTCCCCTATAATATTCCGTCGGCGAACACCCGGCATATTGCTTAAAAATACGGAAGAAATATTTTTCGCTTCGGTATCCGATCATCTGGCTTACCTCGTAAACCTTGTACTTTCCCTGACACAATAATTCTTTTGCCTTTTCCATCCGCAGCTCGATCAGGTAGTCCGTGAACGTGCTGCCCGTATACTGCTTGAACAGCCGGCTGAAATACGTCTGGTTCAGGAAAAAGCGGTTCGCGACCTTTTCCAGCGAAATTTCTTCCGCATAGTGCATCTTCATGTATTGAATGGACTCTTCCACGAACCTTTTCGAATCCACGTTTTGCTTTTCCCTCACGGATTTTACCACGTCCTTAAGCATTTCCTTCGTTTTTCCTTTTAATCCCCTCAGGTCGCCAATCCGCATCAGTTCCTGATAACTGACCTTTTCATTTTGTACTTTCCACATGTCGATTCCCATGAACACCATCTTCCGTGACAACATGGAAAACATGTCGACGCACAATTGTTGTGCCTGATGAATCGGAATATTTCGGAATTCATGAAAAATGTTGTCAATCAGGCTGTCCAACGCCTCGTAATCCCCATCGTTGATTACTCCTGCCAGCATCTTGTATTTCTGCGTCAGCCGTTCAACTTCCTCCCCTGACAGTTGGTTCTCCTCCGCCCGTACATCGCCCGCGCCCGACAAGACATACTGGTACTTCGTAATCTCCATGACATCGGAAAATACCTTTTCCAACACGGCCTTAAACTGGATTTTCAAAAGTGACTCCGCCGTCTTTAGTTGTTCCTCCACCTGCCGCCATGCTTTTTCCGCAAAGGCCTCCACGTCGTCATCACTCTTGGAAACCACCACCACTTTCGTGACCTCGCCGGACAAGCCGACCGGAAAGCTATACAATTCCTCGGAATCACTTCCGAATATGTTGCGGAGCAGCCGCATGTAGTTCTCCCCCTCGTACCGCTCCGACAATTCCTCCTTTGCCTTCACCAGCCTAACGTCAATCAAGGCACACGATTTCTCAACGTCTATTTCCATTCCGAGGAGATTTTTTCTTTTCATAATGCTTTCTTTACCTTTTAATGCCCCGACCAAAATGCTTAGCCAAAACTGTTCCATCAGTTCCGGAAGCATGTCCGCAAAATCCTGCCGCCTGCTTAATCTTTGTTCCTCTTCTTTCCTGGCGACATCCAAGTCTTTTGATATCTTCAAAAACACCCTCTGGACTTCCTCAATTTGCAAAGGCTTTAAAAGATAATGCTCCACCCCGTATTCCACGGCCTTCCGCGCATACTCAAATTCCTTGTAACCACTCAGGATCACGACCCTCTGGGGCATGCCGTCTTCCTTGATGCGCCTTGCCATCTCAAGTCCTGATACCTCCGCCATCTCGATATCGGCCAAAACCACGTCCACCTCGTGGGACGAAAGGTATTCCATCGCCTCCTTGCCGTCCTCGAAAATGTCCGCCACCTCAAATCCCACTCCCGCCCAGTCAATATAATCGCGTATCCCCCGGCGGATTACCTTTTCATCATCCACGATAATTAATTTGTACATTTTCTCACCCCTTTAATACGGCGCGTCCTCGTCATAATAATCCGCCACGTTGGCCTTGTTTACCTCGACCGTCCGTATTATCGTCATTTCTTCGTAATCTTCTTCCTTAATAATGCACTCGCCGACACGAATGGCCTTCTCTATCATCGCCGCCGAGTACGTGAGCGAAAACAGCGTGTACCGCTTCTCCGTCATGATGCGCTCGTACATTTCCTTCGCCCCCGCCGAACCCGCGATGACCTTCAAATTATCAAACGACTTATGCGCGCCCGGCATTTCCTCATAGGCATCCAGCGCGTCCAGCACACCCAAGGCAATTTCATCGTCATGGGTAAAGATTGCCCCGACCTCGTCAATTTCCTCCTGCGTATGCTCCGCCACCCATTCCTCGAATATTCTTCTGGCATTTTCCCGCTGCCAACCGGTAAATCCCAACTGCTCTTTCTCAAAATTTTCCCGAAGCACTTCGTTAAACCCGTCCGTCCTCTGCTGCGGCACCGTGGACGTGTCCCCCATGATTTCCAACACTTTCGTACCGTCTGGAAACATCCCGTTAAAAATGTCCGCCGTCATCTTTCCAATCCCGGTGTTGTCCCCCTTCACGGTCGCCGTTGGCGCAAAGTCAGGAATCTCCCGGTCAAAGATTACCAACGGGATGCCCGCATCCTGCACGCTCATTGCCGCCGTCTTTAGCGAAGCTCCGTCCATCGGAAGCATGACGATGCAGTCCACCCCTTTCTCAATCAGCTGGATAATCTGATCCGACTGCTCGTTTGCCGTATTTCCGACCACGAACTCGTAATCCCAGCCATTCTCCTCCGCAACCCGCTTGACCTCTTGTTCCGCATAGTAACGCACGCCGACGGGCCACTTGTGCGTTTCTCCTATCATGCTCACCGCGATGACCGGCCGGTCAGGTTCTTCTTGCTCCCCCTTCTGGCTCATGACGATCCACGCGCCCCATGCCATTGTCAATATCAGGACTATCAACGCCCGCCTTTTCCTCATATCGATTTCCCCCTCCAGTGTACCAAATAACCAGCCCATGAAGCCGGTTCAAATATTGTCCGCGCGGACAAACGCCGCCTATATGCGCGACCGCAAGCCGTACTTGATAATATTTTACCATAACGAACGCCTTTCATAAATATAATCAAACGTTTTAAAAACAAAATGAAACTAAAAGATACCTTTCAAAAAATAGGGCACGGACATTATTTTATTGTGGTTTTGGGACTCTTGTGTTATAGTTAAGTGACAAACAACTGATAATGTCGTTGATTGCAAGCCCATTGACGGAAGGAGAATTCCATGGATAACATTAACAATCAAGAACAACAGCAGAACATGGTACAAAGCGTTCAGAATCTGGAGGCCATCATCAACGAAGGGCTTCGTGTCGCCTTGTTGGAGAAAAGTCCGGACCGATCACTGGAAGTGCTGCTGGGACACCTTGGAAGGGCTTTGAACGGGGAGCGAACCTACATATTTGAACGAAACGAATCCGGCTGCGACGACAACACCTACGAATGGGTCGCCGACGGGATACAGCCCGAAAAAGAGAATCTCCAAAACGTGCCGCCGGAAGTATGCGCGAACTGGTACAGAAATTTCAACGTCGGCAAGCATATCGTCATTAAAAACCTGGAGGACATCCGCCAAAGCGACCCGCTTCAATACGATAACCTGAACAAACAAGACATCCATTCCCTTGTTGTGGTCCCGCTCTATGACGAAGGCCGGATTATCGGCTTTTACGGCGTAGACAACCCTCCCGTAAAATCATTGGAATACACGTCAAACATGCTCCAAATCACGGCGCATTTTATCGTCTCCTCCCTGAGACGGCGCAATCTGGTTCGTGAACTTGAAAAGCGAAGCCACAACGTCCTCTATGCCCTCAACGTGGACTATCTGGGCATCTACAAGGTTGACTTCGACACGGACAAATGTGAAATTTACCGGGAAAATGAACGTCCGCAAAATAGCCGGACCATCAATTTTGCGGATGGCTATCAACAAGCCATGGAAGACTACATCTCCTTGTACGTGGCACCCCGGTATCAGGAATATCTCCGCACGATAACAAAAAAGGACTATGTTCTCACCCAGCTTAGAACGAAAAAGAAATTTTATGTCCGGTATCAGGCGGTTGACAACCCCTACGGTATCAAAAACCTGGAAATCCATTTTTCCACTACCGGGAAGGAACCGGAAGAAAACAGCGCGATTTTCGCGTTCCGGGATGTAAATAGCGTAGTTGAACAAGAAGAAAGATACAGACTGGAGGCAAGACAAAGCCTCGAAGACATATTGGCGGGTGCCAGAACCGGCATCTGGACAATCGAGCTGGAGGAAGCCTGCGAGCCGCGGATGTATGCGGACAAAACCATGCGGATGCTTCTGGGAGTGTCTGAGGATGTCGAACCGGAGGAGTGCTATCGGCATTGGTTTAAAAACATCGATCCGGATTATGTCGAGATGGTGCAGGAAGCGGTACAAGAGATGCTGGAATCCGGGCGTTCCGAAGTCGTTTATCCCTGGAATCACCCGATACTTGGAAAAATCTATGTCCGTTGCGGCGGAGTGACGGACAATAAGTTCAAAAAACCAGGCGCTTGCCTGAACGGATATCATCAGGACATCACGGAGACGATGGTGACACGGAAAAAGCAAGAGCAAGCCATCATGGAATTGCTTGAGAAGGTAAGGCGGGCGAATTCGGCAAAAAGTGAATTTCTCTCCCATATGTCGCACGATCTTCGGACTCCGATTAACGGGATTCTGGGCATGCTCGCCATCATGGAAACTTGCCGGGATGATTTTGAAAGGCAGAAAAAATGCCAAAAGACGATTCGTGTCTCCACGGAACACCTGCTTTCTCTTGTCAACGACGTTTTGGAAGTCAGCAAGCTTGAGAGCGGCAGACCGACGATCGTCGAAGAATCGTTTGACCTTCATGATACACTGGAAAACTGTATCACGGTTTCGTCTCCCCAGGCGGAAGCGGCCAACGTACATCTGGTATTGGAGGAGGTTGATTTGCGCCACGGCAGATTGATTGGCAGCCAGCTGCACCTGAAACAGATTTTGATGAACATCATCGACAACGCGATAAAATTCAACCGGCCAAACGGATTCGTCTTCGTTCAGGCAAAAGAAACTTCCTGCAAAGATGAAACCGCACAGTATCAGTTTGTAATCGAAGATACGGGGATTGGAATCGGAGAAGATTTCAAAAAATATATTTTTGAACCATTTACCCAGGAAAGTCAAGGTGCAAGGACACACTATGGCGGTGTCGGGCTTGGCATGTCAATTGCCAAGAAAATGGCAGATCAGATGGGAGGCACCATCAATGTGGAAAGCCAGATTGGAAAGGGAAGCACATTTTCAGTCACCCTGCCCATCAAAATTGACACAAAGCAAGATGCACAGCCCATGGACAAGGAAAGAAACGTACATGCCAACATGGACGGAATACATGTCCTTTTAGTAGAGGACAACGAAATCAATTGCGAGATCGTGGAGTTTATCCTCGAACAAGCGGGCGCGCTGGTCGTCACCGCACATGACGGAAAAGCGGCCGTGGATGCCTTCATGTCATCCGCGCCCAAAACCTTCGACTGTATCCTCATGGATTTGATGATGCCGGTTATGAGTGGGTTTGAAGCCACCCGTGTCATTCGCGGCATGGATAGGCCTGACGCAAAAAACGTGCCAATCATAGCCTTGTCCGCAAACGCGTTCGAGGAAGATGTCGCGATGGCAAAGGGCGCCGGCATGAACGAACATTTGGCGAAACCGATAGACATCGACAAAATGTTCAAAGTCATGCGGCGGTTGATAAAACAACAAACGATTTCATGACAAGAATTTTTCCAACTGTGCGGTTGCAATTCGACGGTCGTTTTCATGCAATTTATTGCAATGAAAACGACCTATCGGATTAGCAACCCATTTATTAACGAGCAAAATGTGGCTGCGTTAGCAGACGCGGGAGTGCGTCAGCACAAATTTTCCAATTGGATAAATGGATTGGATGCATCAAAAACTCTAAAATATAATATGTATTGCATTGGGTGTCATAATCAAATCCACGAGTTCCTGGCTGCTTACCGATATTTCATTTGTCCGCAAATCGTAGTTTCGCGTTCCCAATATTACGATATTCCCATCCCTGCCCGTTTCCAACATTATCTTCATGTCTTCTCGCTTCTTCAATATCCCCTCTGCATACATAAACTGCACCAGTTTCGGCGTACTGAAAATCCTGATTTTATTTCCCTTATGTTGTCTTGACGTTTTTTGAAACAGCACGTCAATCCTGCTGCCGGCACCTTTGTCATCCGTAATCACGCAAAACTTTCCGTCCGCCTCTCCCGGAATATGTGACAACATGTGCAGACAAATCGCCAGTACTTCTTCTCCCAGATTATCTCCAGATTCTTTGCCTCCTCTGGCCGATACAAAAAATTCTTTATATATTCCCCGGCTCTCAAGGTTTTTTCCTTCTATCAGCGAATGATATAACACTTTATTTTGCATAACCGTTTCTGTAACCGAACTCACCGGCCCTTGCATCATCCTCACGGCCCACATCAGGTAAGCATTGATTGCCGCATTCGTGCCAAAGCACACATTCATCACTTCGAACAAGTCTTCTTCATAAACCACGAAAACATCGATTCCATACGCTTTTATTCTTTTCATATAAGAAAGATATTCTGGATTCAGAATGCCGTTATGCGATGCCAATTCCATCAATATGCATCGCGTGATGATGACAATTCCATCCTGGCTCCTTATATATTGAAATAGATATTCAGCCACCTTATCCGGCAAATTCGCATGGCTTCTGAACGAACAAGTATCGTAAAAATAGCACCCTTTCTTCCTATAAACCTCCGTCACAATCGTATCCGTATCAGCCGTCACGAAGGGAACAATTTCTTCAAAATTGTAGAGGGTATCCGTATAAACATTTGCCATATGCTACGCCTCCTTTATCTCGGCATATAGCGCACGCATATTCTGCAACACCCGCTTTAACGTCCTCTCATTCAAGCAGGCATCCCGTATGCCCGCCTCGCCGGCATATCTTACTATCATCTCTATATGGGCGTAATCATCCTTTTTTGTCGCTTCCAGAGCGCCATGATCCAGCCAAAGCTCAACGAACTTTTTTTCGACCATTTCCCGATTGACATTTAAAAATGCTTCTGGAATACGATTCTGCTTGGACAAGCCAAGCTCATGACACCGAATGAGGACTGACATATAAGGCGCACCATAGTAACTCATCAGCCGAATCATCGTATCAAATTCATCGCCCTCGGAATCCGCTTTGAATTTTTCATACATAAACCGAAAGCTTGTCTCCGGCATCAGCAACATTCCGGCAAATAGATTCGCCGCAAGCTCTTCTTCGTACTCATAGTAATCATCATTTACAAATTCTATTTTTGACCGAAATCCGTCCTTTTGAAAATACACATGATAAATCTCATGGCACACGGCAAAATTCATGTTCACCTTGGGCAACGACGTATTGAGCACGATATATCCCAATGCATCCCCTTTATAACAGAGGGCACCTATTTCTTCGTCCGAAAGCGGAAGTTCCAGCACAAGATATCCTCTTTTTGAAAAAGAGGCCCTTACAATTTGTAAAATATTTAGCACCTCTTTGTCTCTGTTCATTCCGGACAGCAAATAAAACTCTCGTACCTTGGACTCTATCTCTGCTTTATTTAAATCACTGTACTCTATGATTTTTCTAAAACGCTCAATATTCATATCCTACTCCCTTGACATACTTAAAAGCCGGCCTTTTGCGCTCATGACCTCATCTATGTTTTCCATCAGCCGAAGTAAATTATCCGCGATTTTTTCTTGCCGCTTTGTCGGCTCGCCTGCATAAAAAGCAATCTTTTCGGGCATGAATTCATCGATATCGGGCACGGAAAAGGAGTCACTTAAGAAAAACTCCGTTTTCTTTCCCAACGCATTTGCAATTTTCTCCATATCCGTACTGCTCACGTCTTGAATTCCTGTCAAAATACGCGACAATTTTTTCGTGTCAATTCCCGTTTTCATGCTGATATAAGTCTGCTTGATTTTCATCTGTGACAAATATGCATTCACATTGTCAATATACTTTGCCATGTTGCCAACTCCTTCTCTTCTATCTCACACGCATCGCACATGTATCTCGCATGCATCTCACATACATCGCAAACGTCAAAACGCTCTTTCACGCTCTAACCCTATTATACACAAGTTCAAAATTCATGCAACACAGTTTTCTCATTTTTTAAGATTTTCTGCCACCTATTTTTGTTTTTATTTCTTCTTTTCTCAAATTTTCGACCTTTTATCTCATTTTTTTCCTCATACCCTCTTGATTTTTCGAAGCAAAAGAGGACTGGTACCCAGTCCCCTTTGTTTCCATTTGCACTCTCTGCACACATATTATACTGAGAGGCAAAAACATTTGCCCCTCAGTATACGAAAATGCGCACAGCCGCATAGGGAAACATGCCGCTTCGCGGCTGCGGCTTTAGCAATACTCACGGCAGAATTCATCGGCCGTGAGTATAATGACATCTCAAAATTCAATTTTCTCCAACTCGGCGTACATCCCGTCCATGATTTCCTTCGCCTTTACCGAGTCCGGCTGACTCTGGATGATGTGCCTGGAAAACATCGCGTCAAAATTATTCCCGGCCAATAGCTTGGCATGATCGCCCATCCTACTTATAAATCCCGGAATCACCTTCTCCACGGCCGCCACCGCTTCTGGTACTGCCAGGATGTCACCCAACGTGGAGTGCCTTCCCAGACAGTAAACATTTTTGCCAATCACCTTTACGTCCGCCTCGTGAAGGATCGTCCTGCAATCCGTGCCGACATACACCCGATACTCGCCTACCGGCAGCACCACACCCTTGGCCGGATCGTACATGCGCAAATCCTCCGCGGTAACCGCTATCGCGACTTCCCGCTCCTCTCCCGGCTCCAAATCCACCTTGACAAATCCTTTCAGTTCCTTCACCGGGCGCAATACCTTCGGCCGTTTTTCGCCCATGTACACCTGAAGCACCTGCGCGCCTTTTACACTGCCCGTGTTCTTTATTTTTGCGGTAATCGTAAACGCCCCGTCTGCATTTGTATCGTACGTCTGCGGCACGTTCACGTCACTGATTTCAAACGTCGTATAGGACAGGCCATATCCAAACGGGTAGCGAACCGGAACCTGCTTTTTATCATACCAGCGATATCCGACAAACACGCCCTCTCCATAATAAACGTCGTCGTACTCCCCGTCCAGATAGGGATACGTCGGAACGTCTTCCACGCACTCGGGGAACGTCACCGGCAACCTTCCCGCCGGTATCGCCTCGCCGTAAAGGATGTCGGCCATCGCCTTGCCGCCCATGCAGCCCGGCACGAAAATGGCCAGTATGGCATCCGCATAAGGCTCCCACGCCCGCACGTCGACCGGTCCGGCCACGTTTAACAGCACCACGGTTTTCTTCCCCGCCTCTTTCGCCTCTTTTAATACGGAGGCAATTTGCCTCTGGTCAACGGCATCTACGTCCATCGCCGGGCGGTCGGCATTTTCCCCGCCTTCCGCTCCTGCCGCGTAAACTACCACGTCCGCGTCCTCCATACATCCGTCAAATACTTCCACGCCCAATGCCGCGCTCTCATCGTACACATTGCCATGCAGGCAGGTATTGACCATGGTGGAACCGCTGCCGCACTCCATCGTGTCCTTCGCCCTTGTCCCGTAAAATGCCGTCTTCGAGGATTTATTCAGTGGCAGCACGCCATTTTCATTCTTCAATAAAACGGCGCCGTCCACCAGCGTGTCGTAAGCTTCTTTTAAAACCTGCTTTTGATCGTAAGCATCCGCGATTTTCTGGTGGCTGTCGCGAATCCAGATTACCAACTGCAGGAAACGGGTAAGGGCGTCATTCACGCGAGCCTCGTCGAGCTTCCCGCTTTCCATCGCTTCCGCCAGCTCCTGAAACGCCCTCTCTCCCGGGCCGTTGAGTGTGACATCCAATCCGGCCGCGATGGAATCCTGCGGATGCTTCGAGGCCGCACCCCAGTCGGAGACGATTACGCCGTCAAACCCCCACTCCTCCTTCAACCAGTCGGTCAAAATCATCTTATTGTAGGAAGAAAATACGCCATTGACCGCATTGTAGGCCGACATGACGGACTTCACGCCCGCCTCCTTCACGGATGCCTCAAAGCCCTTGGCATAAATTTCCCGCAGGGTTCGTATCGACACATGGGTGTCCTTCGTCTCTCTTCTGGTTTCCTGATTGTTGGCAATGTAATGCTTCGCGCACGCCGCCGTCCCGGTTGACTGCATACCGGATATAAAGGCCGGGGCAATGCGGCGCACCAGTGCCGGATCCTCCCCGTACATCTCATAATTACGGCCGCCAAGGGGATCGCGCATGATGTCCACGTTTGGCCCGAGACACACGTCTAGGTGGGCGGAACGCATTTCTTGTCCCACCGCCTTGCCGATTCTTTTCGCCTGCTCGGGACGGAAAGTCGCCCCGATGTTAATCCCGGACGGGAAAGAGACCGACGCTCCCGCCGCGTTGCGGCGGTTTTTCAAATAAGGTAAAAATGCCATCTTAATCGGATTGCCCTCCGCCAGCCTGGCCGCTTCCTCCTCCGAGACGTCCACCAGTTCCTGCATTTCCACCCAGATGTTGCCCATGCCGGCAGCCGCATTCGATGAATCGTTTCCCTCTGCAGACGCATTGCCCGATGCATTTCCTTCCGTGGACGCGCCGCCCGGTGTATTTCCTTCCATGGACGCGCCAGAGGCCGCTCCGGCCTTGGCCATCATTTCCATCAAAAAGTCAAGCATGATGTGGGTTCCGTTCACGCCGGTCGCCCCGTCGGCAAGCACCACCGAGGGGATGTCCATGTCCGGAATCGCCTGGGAAATACATGGTGTCGGCAAAATCAGGAATTTCACCTTTTCTTCTGTCGTCATGTCCGCGATCACTCCGGGAATGGAAGCCGCGTTCGTCAATTTTGTACGCATGTCTTGCTCCTTTCTTTTATCAGGCCTTTGCCCTTTTCTCTGCATTTTTTAGGCGACCCCGCAAGATTTTTGTACAAGCCGCCTAATCAAACAAGCATTCTCATTATAGAACAAGTTTCAAACAATGTCTACTCTTCGGATTGTGATTGCTCATTTGCAACCACTCAATGTTACTTTTCATGGGGTAGGGAAAGTGACCTCAATTCCTTAACCGAAAATCACTTCATACAGCTTATCCGCAAAGATATGATGATGCTCCGCCGCGGGATGATTCATGCCATTCACCAGCATGGCAGTGGTGTCCACGCCTTTCTTTTCCAAAGCTTTCCACTCGGCGTAAGCATCCGCAATCGGGACATTCTTTTCCTTCGCAACCTTGCGCATGACATCCACGTACTGATCCATCTTGCCGCCCCTCTGTAGGCTCTCATAATACTTATGGACGAACCACCAACCACCTTTGAACCCCTTAACCCCCCGGGAACAGAGCATACCAGGTGTCATCAGAACCACCTCGATGTTTTCTGCCTGAAGCTTGCCTATGATTTCCTTCATGTTCTGCTCATACTTGTCCAAAGCTTCCTGACCCTTGCGGGAATTGGTCACATCGTTGGTGCCAAACATCACGCAGCAAAAATCAGGTTTCTTATCCAACACGTCCGCCTGAATCCGAGCCAGGCCATCGTCAGAAAAGTTTCCGCCGATACCAGCATTAATCACGATGACATCCACACCGAACTCTTTCTTGATTTGCTTTTTCAACAAGCTGTGATACGCTTGTTCGGGACGTGCTGCACTTTCCTTGTAGCCGTTTTGAAATTCAAATTCACCGTGGGTAACACTGTCACCAAAAAAACACATCACGGGTGCTTCACCATTCTTAATCCTTTTTCCAACATTCAACATATTCCCTTCCTCGCTTTCATTGATTGCGTTACGGGGCGGTAACACGCGCCGACGCTCTGGATTTTACCTGCCAGGAATCCGCCGTGTACTGCATAATCTCAATCTCATTGCCTTCCGGATCTTGAATATAGAAAGACAGAGAACCACACTGCCCCTGCTTGCCGGCTTCAATGGGATTTTCGGGATAAGCTTCTGTGAAGGGAGCATTTTGCCATTTCGGGCCATTATATAGGGTCACACCCTTGGTTTCCAACTCTCTGGCCGCTTCCACGATATTCTCCACTCTCAGACAAAAGTGATGAAATCCGGCATTCTGAGTCTCATTATCACCGTTGTAAGGCAAATTGAACAACTCCACAAACTGTCTGGGTGCCACTTCCAGATACACAATCCAGATGTCCCCCGGCTTCAGCTCCGTGGTATCGTACCCTCCTTCCCTAAATCCTTTCAAGGCCGTATCATTGTAGGGCAGGACAAATAATTCCTTCAGTCCCAACGTATCGCGATAAAAAGACCGCATGGCAAGGAAATCCTTGCATGTAAAGGTCACATGGGTTAACCCTTTCAAATAATTCAGCATCCATTTTCCCTCCTCGTTAACCAGTATAGCCCATGTTGTCCATCTGATCGGACAACTGACGGCTGATAGGCGAGAACTCCATCAGTTCCCATTCATTGCCCTCTGTATCGGTAATAAAAGAGCACCAGCTTCCGCACATGCCCACGGAATCATTTGACGAATAAGTAATATCCACATTTTTCTTGGCCATGTCCCTATAGGCCTCATGCCGGGCATCCACCTCGAAGCAAGCGTGGAAGTGGGAGCGGTCACACTTACGGTTGTCACCAATGTACTTATCGTCCTTAACAGCACTCCCGGGCAACTCGCCTCCATGGAAAATCTCAATGAACTGGCCGCTTGGTAGCATAAAATAAGTGCTCCAAACCTTCCCCTTTGGGGTTCGTAGTTCAAATGCCATGGGCAGCTCCAACACATCCGTATAATATTTTTCAAATTCTTCGCTATTTTTTGAACGCAATGCGATATGGGCAATCTCTACAAATTTCATAATGTCACACCTCCGTTTCTCATACCCGCCGCATTTCAGCGGGCTTTTATATCGTGATATGATTCGACAAGCGCTTCTGCACATATTGCAAACTTTGCAGGTACGCTTCATCGGAATCCAAATGCTCAATGATCATGGGCATCTGCGGGTTTTCGCGAGATGCCAATTCCGCGTATTTTTCCAGATTCAGCACGCCTTCACCACAAGCAGACTCCTTTAGCTGGAATGTAAAAGGCTTTTGCAGCAGGATATCTTTCAGATGGCAGCTTACTATCTGTCCATGAAGTTTTTCAAAACATTCCTCCATGAAAGCATCCGCAAATAAATACCGTTGGGGACAATTAATCATATTGACCAGATCCATATGTACTCCAAACGCTTCGCGATTTACATCACAAATCAGCTTCAGGTATTCGTCAGGGCCGGAAGGAACCATCCATGGCATGGGTTCAATTGCAAATTTCGTATGTCTTGGCGCGGCTTCATCAATCATGTATTGAATGGATTCTACGGCCATATTCCATGTTTCCGAAGAAAAATTGCCTGCATAGGCGCCATCCCATAACGGCCCATGGGGCGTCCCAACAATGTTGACACAACAGACCGCCCCGATTTTATCAGCCATCCTAAGCTGGCCTACGGCATATTCCACCGCCCGCTTCCGCTCCGTCTTTTCTGCCGCCAGGACATTTTTCCATATTCCAACTTCGGCAATCACCAATCCTTCCTGACGCGCTGCCCTTTGAAACGCTTCGATTTCCGCTGCCGATGCCGTGCAGTCAATAGGGAATACCACGGCCTTACAGCCAAGCTCCTTATGTTTTTTTGCCCATTCTTCGGGCGTTCGATACGTCAGCGACGCAGATAGTCCCAGTATCATCTTGTCCCTCCAAAAAGTTTATCTTAGATTTAGAATGTGCGGAAATGAATCACGGAAGAATCAATCTCGCACAGTGATTTGGCACCGGTTCTCGCCATGACTCCCATAAGTTCCCGATTCATCTGAAGAATCCTCTTAGTGACGGCCGTTCCGCCGCCCTTCAGCACGTCCATAAGATTCCGACCGACGCAAACGGCATCCGCTCCCAAGGCAAGTGCCTTAAATACATCTATCCCGCTTTCGATTCCACAATCGACAAATAGTTTCATTTGATTGCCGACAGCCTTTTTAATCTCTGGAAGAACCATCAGCGGAGGCACGGAATATGGCATGATCCCATGATGATGGGAAACAACGATTCCTTTCACGCCGGCCTCTGCACATTTTTCCGCGTCTTTCACACTTAGAACACCCTTTACAATAAAAGGAACCGCTGATGCATTGACATATTCCCGCAGATTGCCCATGGTCTTGGCATGCATGGGCAGTCCGCAGACAACATCGTAAGAACCTTCGCCTGAAAAACAGTGATCGATGTCCATTCCGACTGCCAGGGCATGATGTACATTTGCATGTTCGATTTTCTGGAAAATCACTCCATCGTCGAGATGGGGCTTCATGATCTTAACCGTTTTTGCGCCCGTGGAAATAATATTCTCAAGCTCATCTTCTTCACTCATGCCAACCCAATGTACTGCCCCCGCCGCCGCGGCGCCCTCGGCGAACGCAATCATGCCATTATCACATACATCATGCAGATGTGATAATGCGGCGGTCATGATTGGCGTTTGAAACTCAGATCCAAACAGTTCCATCTGTGTAGACGGCAGGTCAGAATCCCAATATCTGGTTTCTAAAAGCAGGGAATCAAAGTAATCCCTAGTAATCTGATTTGAATCACCTGGTTTGCTCATCTTACACTCCTCCTACTTTATGTGTCCTTTATTCGCGGTTTGCCACATCCACGTACTTTTGCAGCATGGAAACCGCCTCGTCCGTGTCAATCTTTTCAAACCCCTTTACATAATCCTCCCAGCTCATCGCGCCCTTGATGACATTCGGCACGCTTTGTGCCTGATAGTCCGTGCCGGTCGTGTTAATCTTACCGTACCGCTCGGCTTCATCCGCATCCAGCAAGTCTCTGTACTCCAGTACATTTCCCGTATTTAAATATTTCGTCCACTGCGCTTCTGCCTTTGTTTTAACCATGGGATCTTTGCTTTTAACCGTACCTAGTTTTCCGTTAGGAGTCAGTTTGATACCAGTTCCCATTCTCTGCCCCATAATTGCAGTACTAATGACATCCGAACCGGTAAAGGTTGGCTCAATGACCGGTGTTCCGTTTTCATCCGTAGATTCTGTATATGCAGTTTCAATGTCATACTCTGCAAATATGTCCGGCTTCAACTTGACACTGGCATACTGCTCGGCATTTAATCCCGGATTGAGCGTCTTCGCGCCCTCTAACGTATACGTCCAGTCAAAATACGTAAACAGCGTTGCTAAATCCTTGTCCTTCGCCTTAACCGTGACACCGGTCGGTATCCCCTTCCGGCTCGCCTGATACAAGGCATCCGGATCCACGTACATCTGATCTTTGCCCCCATATACATCATTGATGGGAAGCGCGGCACCCATCACGTAAGCGTCCTTCTGGTCGGATGAATCCTGGCAGGAAACCCGGATTGCCGTTCCCAGCGTGCTTACCATTCCATACCACATGCCGACCTTGCCCTGGCTCACGCTCGTCGCGTCAATCTGGAAAAAGATATCGCCGGAACGGGTATTGAAATTCGGATCCAGCCATCCTTTCTCATACCAAGACTGCATACACTCCAGATAGGTCTTAAAATTCTCGGAAATGCCGTCAAAAGATACCTTTCCGTCTTTCACATAATAGGTTCCGGTTCCGCCGCCAAAAGAAGAGGTGATGTCTCCCATCTGGCTGTACCCATAATACTGAACCGAAACGCCATAGGAACTGCTGTCGTCTTCCCATCCTCTTTGTTCAATCGCTTTGTCAAACGCCTCGAACATCCACTCCCAGTCACTGATGGTAAGCGGATCTGGCATCCCGCTCGGAAAAATCACGTTATCCGTGTAATCCTCGGCTGGATCCGCACCATAATCTGCCTTAAAAGCTGTCACTTCATTTTTCTTCCAACCTTCCAGATCTTTCTCCTTTACCGCCTTCTCAAGCGGAGTCACGGCCGGATGCCCGTTCTCCTTCACGTAATCACTTTCCCAATCCCACACGTACTCCGTAGGCTTTGCGTACTTCACAATCCAGTCACGGCGGTAGCACATTCCAGACCACGGGACGTCCACGCCATCCGTGAAGCTATAAATCGCATAATAATGAATTTTCCCGTTCTCGTCCTCCACTTGTACCAACGGCTTCAGTTCCGGGTTCGCATCCAAAAACGCCAGATAATTCGGCATGTACTTTTCCACGTACTCCGTAAGATCCATCAATATCCCGTTCTCAAAAAGCATCTGGGGAGTCTCCGTCGCTCTTGCCAAATCCAATATTTCAGGATACTCGCCGGTTCCAATCATCGTATTAAAATTATCCGATTCCGAACCGGTAATCGGCACCAAAAATGAAAAATTCAGTTTTCGTCCGGTTTCCTCCGTACCGATGCCGCCATTTTTACTGTCCCAATATTGTTGGTTGACATACTGCACGACCGCGGCTTCTTCATAAGTTTCATAATACTCCCCGTTACTGTCAATCTGCTGAATCCACCAAGTAAAGTCCGCATTCTTGCCGGCAAACTCATCCTCGGCGGCATCATTTCCACCGTCACTGACCTTGCCGCCATCGTCAGAAGGTGTTCCTTTGCCGCCGCATCCCACCACCATGGTGAGTGCCATCGCCGCTACCAGTACGACTGATAACATTCTCTTTACTGTTTTGTTTTTCATGCACTGTATCCTCCTATTTTTTTGATAAGCTTTCATCGTATTCTCAACTTTAAAATCCCATAATCTGCGGAATCCTCTGAATCATGCCGCCCACGTTTTTGCGTTGTCCGTCCGCGATGTCATAAATGTCACGGTTCGTCTCCGCCGCCAGCTCCACAAAATCCTGATATGGTCTCTGGCAGACATCCACAAATCCAATCTGCATATTCTCACCGTCAAATCGTCCCAGTGTCGACTCGTCATTCAACGTAAAATAGTGCGCCCCCACAAAGTACGGGCTGTCCATGGCATTTTCATAGTAATCGCGATACGCCAGTCCCCTATCTTTTTGTGTTTTCACGCTCTGGATTCCCGCACAGAGCATTCCCACATCCAACGCCCCAAACTGAAACTCTCCCACCATGATTGGTTTTCCCGTCAATTCTCCCGCCTGCCGAATCATGTCATATGGACGGTCGCTATAACAGTTCAAAGAAAATACGTCAAAATTCTCATATCCTTCTAAAAGAATCGGATCAATCAGCATCGCATAACGCATCCCCAGATTCATGTGATGTGGATCCACCCGCTTGCACGCCTGACTCGGAATGGATACATACCGCCGAATCATTTCCACGCTAAAATCATAGGCATCCTGCCTTGCCGCTTCCGAAAAAGTCGACATGCGCTCGACTGGAATGCTCAAATCTGCAAAACTGTCATAATCTTGATTCCATGCCTCGTTTAAGGCCTCTATCGTTTTATATTTTTCTGCAAGGCGCGCTAGAAACGCCTCCCTACTCGCCGTATCCTCCGCATTTTCCAGAAGCTTTTCGGCAATCAAAAGATTTTGCACGAACGCCCACTCCGGCTCGTTTCGCAAAAAATAGCCTATCATATAAGGGTCTTCTTTGAATTCTTTCAACTGTTCTGCAAACTTTTCTGCATTTTCTTCATATTCTTTACTAAACACATCCGGGAAATCGCGGAAAATGTGTACTTCCGTATCTGGGAACGCGTCCAACGGCCATACATACGGCAATTTTGCCTCCTTGATAAACTCTTTGTCACTCCAGTTTCCAATCGTATTAACATGCCACTCAAGCATCCGGGATTTACTCAACTTCATCCACGCCTTCTTCCAATTCTCCCCGAACGCCCGCATCAGGTTCGCGATAGAGAAATACAACCTATGCGCGTCCCATTGCGGAATATATTCTCCATATGCGTCGGAAAATTTTTCCGGATCCGGCAATTCTTCAAACAACTGGCGAATCCTGGCATAATTGCAGTCATCATTCGGCGCCATGCAGTCCACCCCCACGGAAACGAAACGATACCCTTCCGGATCGGCCAGATACCACCGTTTCCCGTCAAAATGTGTGCGGAAGTATCCCGTCCCTTCCCACTTCGTGGAAAGGTCGCCGCCAAAACGGCTCCGCCCCTCAAATGCCTCCTTCTGCGTACATGCCGCCAGCTCCTCCTGCAAACTGCTTACCAATTCTTCTTCCGTCGCGGTCTTTCCCTTCCATTCCCTGGTTGCCAGTTGTCCCAGCCTGTCCACCAATTTCTTTTCTTCCAACTGATACTCAGGCTCTCCCCACGTCAAATAAATGTCGTGCATTAAAATGCGCTGCGGCTTATGACACTTCTTCGTGGTCACGATAAGTGCCACCACCTTCTCAAGTTCCACGCCCTGCCCTAGCACGATTTGTTTCAATCGTCCCGGAGTCTGTGGACTCATCATACGGTTCGAATCCAAATCCGACAATGCCCTGGCACTCATGACACGAATTCCGGGAAGCACTCCCGTGTTAAAAATCGCGGCCGGCTCGTTGATTGGATCTTGCCCGCTTATAAACACGTTGACCATGGATACTTCAAAATCCTCCAATGTGGTCATTTCAAAAACCAGATGGGTCGCCCCCGTCCAGTCCACGCCGCCCAGGTGCATCGGTGCTCCGGCAAGAATCAACCTGCCGCCCTCTTCCGGGAACGTCAATAAGTATCCATCCGCCTGCTCCTCCATTTTCACGTCTCCGGTAATCCGAAATTGTCCCATGTCAATGGATTGTTTTTTCATACCTTTGTCTCCTCCTTCTTCCTAGTTTCTTTTTAGTTACTTTTCATGTTACTATTCATTCAATTATAATAACATTTCCCCTTATCTTCTTGACTGATTGTTAGTTTTAATGGTATCATTGTTATATGAGTGCACCATACGAAAACCAACCCTCCAAAAATTTACCGGAAGAATATCAATGGTATGACTCCGTCTGCCGTCATTTCAGCCAGAGTGAAAACATTCCCGTGGCCTTTTTCGAGTACGATAAAATGGTGTCAACGCATCCCGCCTTCACGCTTGGAGTCAGTCTTCACCACGAATTATTAACCAATTTTGATATCAATCCCAAACTCATCTCCATCGCAGAGACAAAAGGGCATCTTTTACTAGGGATGCTCTGGATACCTAAATTCCCTGTCTGCACCATTATGGTGGGTCCCGTGAAAACATACAAGGCCAGTGACAATGACTACATCCGTCTTCTACCCGACCCAAGTACTTTGAGCGAGGATACTGCCAGAATGCTTAACGGCTATATTCACGCTAGCCCGGTTCTGTCCTATGAACAGCTTTACAATAAGCTTACCCTTTTGAATTTTATCATAAATGGATTGGAATCAGAAAGTCTGGAGGAATTTGCCTCGCACTCAAATTCTTTTGTCGAGAACGTGAAAATGGAGCAAATGACGGACATTTACAGACGCAAAGAATTCGGCGTCCTGCATAATAATTATTTCTATGAAAGGGAATTGTTAAGAAATATCACGCTAGGAAATCAGGCTCGCGCCAAAGAATTGTTAAAAGACGGCTCTTTGTACCTTTTTCATCCCAAATACAGTCCCGATGAAATGCGTACGTTAAAGGATAATTTTATCATCACGGTGACCCTGGTCTCCCGCGCCGCCATCAGCGGCGGTTTGGACGTGGAAACGGCGTTGCAGCTTTGCGACTACTATGTCATGACCCTGGAGCAATGTGACAGCATGGAAAAAGTCCACAAACTTTTAACCACCATGACTTCCGATTATATCGGAAGAACCGCCGCTTTTGCCCTTCCCGATAAAACGCCGCCCCTGATTACCGAATGTGTAAATCATATCAACGCCAACCTGACCAACCAGATTACCACACAGTCCGTGGCAGAACATTTCCACAAACGGCGGGAATATCTCTCCATGCAGTTCAAACAGTACACGGGATATCCCATCAGCGAGTTTATCATGCGCCAGCGCGTGGAAAATGCCAAGGCACTGCTTCAATATACGAACATCTCGCTGGCACAGATTAGCTTTCATTTATGCTTCTCCGACCAGAGCCATTTCCAGCGTATTTTCAAAAAATATGCCGGTGTCACGCCCAATACGTTTCGCCAGATGGCGGATAAGAAAACCGATTAAAACAAACGAGGTATACACATGAAATTATCATCCTTCCTTCATTTTGCAACTTTCGGCATCAAGACGGTTCTTTTCCGAAAGAAAGAACCCATCCTCGGCACGATTATCGTCACCGACAAGTGCAATTTAAAATGCAAGCACTGCTCGGTCAACAACATTACCGCCGTAATCCATCCTTACCGGCAAATCAAGGGGGAAATGAAGCAGCTCTACGACATGGGCGTGCGCATCCTCTTCTTCTGCGGCGGAGAAACATTTTTGTGGAAAGATGGAGAGAAAACGCTTCGCGACCTTGTCATCGAGGCGAAGCAGATGGGCTTTTTGATTGTAAACATCGTGACGAACGGCACGTTTCCCCTCGATTTGCCCGAGGCCGACTTGATTTTGCTAAGCCTTGACGGCGGCCGGAAGGAGCATAATGAAATCCGCGGTGACACTTACGACCTGATTATGGAAAATATCAGGCATGCGACCGCCGACAACATTTGCTTTTATATGGCCATTAACCAGATAAACAAACATGCGGTAAAGGACGTGTGCCTGACCGCGAGGGACACCAAAAACGTGCGGTCGGTTTCCTTTAATTTCCACACGCCTTACCCGGACACGAAGGAATTGGCCCTTACTCAAGAGGAAAAAGCTACCTGCTGCCGGGAGATTGTCCGAATGATGAAGGAAGGGGCACCGGTTTTTAACCTGAAGAGCGCATTTCCCTACCTGATCCGCAACAATTTTCCCACACCATGCCACCAGTGCGTGGTCATGGAAAACGGTCGCCTAAGCACCTGCGGACGTTGTATCGACGTGCCTGGATTATGTGAAAAATGCGGGTACTTCTTCGTCGCCGAGTACACGCTTCTCTTTCGGGGAAACGTGAAAATCATTTTAGAAATGCTGGGAACCTATTTGAAATATATCTAGTGTTACGATTCACGGTTGGAGGTGAATTATGAGTATCGTTACTGATTTGACCAGGATGTGGCTGACCCGTTCTGCGAAGCCCTTTCTCTTTACAAATGAATTTGACAAACGGCTTCCTTTTGGCGAATGTCAAAACTTGGGCCTCTACGTCCATATTCCGTTTTGCAAAAGTATCTGCAGTTTCTGCCCCTATTGCAAAGTCATATATTCCAAAGAGGCATGCAACCGCTATATTGACGCGCTGATAAAGGAAATCCACATGGTCGGAAACAGCCAATCCATCCACGAACCGCACTCTGCCCATGAGCAGCAGACTTTTGCAGGCGCGCTTTCACCCCACGACTTATCGGCTCCAGGCAAAAAACAAGTCACCAGCCTTTACTTTGGCGGCGGAACGCCCGCCCTGGCCGCGAACCGCATGGCGGAAATCATCTCGGCCATCGAAGAACATTTTGTCATTACCGAGGGAATCGGGGTCGAACTCCACCCGGACAACGTGACGGTTCCCCTTTTGCAGACACTAAAAAATGCCGGCGTGACCAAAATCAGCATCGGCATCCAGTCATTTCAGGAAAAATATCAAACGATTCTCGGGCGGGGGAGCGTGGACATTGACGCGATGGCGGCCGCTTTAAAAAGCGTCCCCTTCGAGACGGTTTCCATGGATTTCATCTTTGCCCTGCCAGGACAAACCTTTGACGATTTAAAGTCCGACATCGACACCGCATTCGAAAACGGTGCGAACCACGTCGCGATTTATCCGTTCATTGACTTTACATTTACTTCGAGCAATGTCACGGCCATGCCCAAAAGAGAAAAACGGCGATTGCTTGACGCCATCACGAAATATTGCCTGGACAAGGGTTATGTCCGCAGCTCCATCTGGACGTTTGCCAAGGAGAAGCACGCCCGCTACTCTTCCATGACCCGTGACAATTTCCTTGGATTTGGCTGCTCGGCCACCACGCTTTTGAAGGAACAGTTTAAAATCAACACCTTTTCCGTAGACGAATACTGCAAGCGGATTGACGGCGGACTCTTGCCCACGTCGCTCACCCTACGGTTTTCGCTTCGGCAGCGGATGGTATATTATCTATTTTGGACCGCGTACAGTACAAGGGTGGCCGCCGCCGATTTCGAACATTTCTTCGGCGTTTCCCTGAAGAAAATGTATGGCTTCGAGCTTGCATTTGCAAAGCTGCTCGGTTTCATCACGGAAGAGGACGGCACCTACCAGATGACGCTAAAAGGCGCATTTTACTATCATTATTACGAAAACTTTTACACGCTCTCGTACATTGATAAAATGTGGGGCATCATGCGAAAAGAAGCATTTCCTGAAAAAATCAGGCTTTAATCATTGAAACGCATTGACCTTATAAAGAAATTTCCACTTTTTGTCACTCCTATTCCGAACCGGTCTTCATAACAAAAAACGGGAAAGGAGACCTCGCCGTCATGAGTATTGAAACTTACGAACAACTTGTGGGAAAATTTGAGCTTTATGGTCTGATACAAGAAGGAATGGAAGATGTAAGAACGGGAAACACACGTCCATTTTCCGAAGCGATGACAGATATTCGAAGCAGTAGGAAACAACGAGGAAACACTATCATATCCATATTACCAAAATTGCAGAGCGGGACATCCTCAATGCTTCAGACCACATTGAATTTGTCCTCAAAAATCCACTGGCGGCCGAAGCTCTTTTAGATGAAACGCTTCCTTTACGTAAAAAGTAATTGGCACTCTATTTTAAAACAAGGATTTACTCTTGTATGACTGGTAATTTTCGTGTTAGCATCCCAGCCCCATCAAAATCAAACCGGCAAACGCCACCCACTCGCCCAAGGGCAAAAACAATATTAACGCCCCCGCGAGTATGATGCCTTGCCCGATATGAATCATCTGCGTGTCCGTAAATTTTATCGTCAGAAAACCGTTGATGCCGCGTCCCACCGTGATACCAACGTAGAACAAGCTGGCAAAACCGGCCGCGACTTGCGCATCAACGCCGTGGTGCAGTACCAGATAGCTGCTTGCCCACAATCCGGCCGTGCTTTCTATCGCGCAATAACAGAAAAAGGCAATCATGATTTCCCTCGCCCCGGGAATCGAAAAAATTTCCCGCAAGGTCAAAGGCTTGTCCTCTGCCAGACTCTTTGTCTTTTCCGTAACTTCTTGTTCCTTGCCAGGCTCCGCATTTTCCACGTCTTCAGTAGCAATGTCGGTATTCGCTTTTTCCATGGTTTTCGAAACCGCCTCGCTCCCGGCAATCGCCTCGTTTCGCCCTTTCCACAATGGCAGACTGCAAAACAAAATCACCGTCAACACAATTTGAATGATGGAAATATAACGGTAGCATAAATAATCGCAAGTAATAAATGAAACATGATAACTTTTTCGTCCTTTCTAAATTTACAATCCCAGCAAACCTGCCAGCCGTTTTATATCCAGGCCATCCGCCAGGGCTTTCCCGCCCCGTCTCGTAAGGTGGACACCGTCCCGGAAGCCATACCCTTCTTTATACTTGTTTTCACCGGGAACACTCAAGATCTCCTCAATCTCGACGTAGCCCTCTCCCAGCTCTTTTTTCAGCACCTTGTTTTATCCTTGTCTGACTTTTTCCCGCTTTTCATCCACCGCGCCCGGATATATTGAAAAGGCAAGCACCTTGATTCCACGATCCTCCGACTCACTTTTCATCTTTTGACAAGCTTTTCTGAACTCTTCCGGCGTGGGAATATGGCTTTCTTTATCGGTCTTTGACTCCGACAAATTCAAGTCATTGATGCCAAGAGCCATCAATACGTGCGTAACGCCCTGCCGCACTCTGGGGAGCCTTGTCACAATATATGGAAACTGCCAGAAACTCCCCTACACTTATGTTCATTTCAATCCTGTCACTGACCGTTTCACTTTCCGCTTCCAACTCCGTGCCGCGCTTTCCCTGGAAGAGCACCTGCATGCAAGTAGAATCCAGCAAATTTCCTTCCTTGTCACACTTCGCAACCGTCACATGAGCAATGCTCCCTTTTTCTGCCCCATTGTTTGCAAAACAAAGCCTCAACGCATTTCCACCAATGTTTATCGGTATGATGACCCGTGTCGTATGATTTTTACCTCCCCCAAAAACAGACGGCGTTTGACTCGCCGCAAATACCGTGATCCACTCTGCCATTTTATTGCCTCCCTCTATCCTCCCCGATTCGCATACTTGACAGAAAAAATGTCTCCACCATGCTCAGGTTCAGTGTCTTTCCAAACCGTCTGGGACGGGTAAGCAACGTCACGTCATCTCCGTCATCCCACCATTCTTTGATGAAAGATGTCTTGTCCACGTAAAAATAATTCTTCATCCGTAATTTTTCAAAATTCTGTATGCCAACCCCTACCGTCCTCGCCATGGCATTCACCTCGCAATCCGTGGTATCGTCGTGTGCAAAAAACCTCTTGCCTCCAACATCATTATATCTTCACCAAGCAACTATTACACCCCCGAATTGCTTACAAATTATTTTTCACGAGCACGGACTGATGAAGCTCCCCGCAGCTCTGCTGCGGGGAGTTAGACCCATAAAGATTAAATTTGTTCCCCGTTTTCCCGAATCACCTGCGCGTACCAGTATGCCGAATCCTTTAGCGTGCGTTTCTGCGTCCTATAATCCACATGAATCAGTCCGAAACGCTTGTCGTACCCGCTATCCCACTCAAAATTGTCCAGAATGGACCAATACAAGTATCCGATTACCGGGAATCCTTCCTCTACCGCTTTTTTCAGCCCTTGCAGATACGTCTTGACGAACTCAATCCGCTGTGGGTCATGTACCTTCCCGTCAGACATCACAAAGTCCAGATTTGCCATTCCATTCTCCGTAATCAGTACCGGCAGACCGTACCTTTCACAAATAAACCTTACCGCCCAGTACAAGGCATCCGGCGTAATCGGCGAATCCGTCGCCGTGCGGGGCAGTCCCGGATATACCGCAGGATTCGATCCCATGAGTTCCTCATAATTAAATGAGTGATAGCAATTGAATCCGAAAAAGTCCAGTGGCTGTTGGATTTCCTTTCGCTCTTCCTCGCTGATAACCGGCACGAGCATCGGATTCAGGATTCCCTTTACCATCGCGTCGGCCCAAAAATCAATTCCGAAAAAGGTTGCCTCCCCGGTAAAGGTTGCTTTTCTTGCAATGGCAATCTCCTCCTCCGTGTCCTTCCATGGCGTAATCAGACTTCCATTCAATGCCATGCCGATTTGCGGAGCCTTTATCGCATGTTTACGAATGGTCTGAACCGCTTTTCCGTGACATAGCAGCACATTCTTACATAACCCCGGCAAAATCTCGCCGATTTTCTCCCAGCTTTCCACGTTTTTCTCAAACGGCGCGTGTGCTCCCGCAATATAGCCGTTTCCGATAAATCCGGCAGGTTCGTTTACCGTCATCCAATAAGTGACTTTGTCGGAAAGTGCCTTTACCACCACTTCTGTATATTCCGCAAAGTCCTCACTGATTCCCTCATAATGCCATCCGCCCTTTTCGTATACCCACATCGGAAGATTCCAGTGAAAAAGTGTGCACATCGGCTCAATTCCGGCATTTACAAGCTCGTCAACCAAATCCTTGTAAAACTGCACTCCCTTTTCGTTGACCACGCCCTCCTTCGGCATGACCCGAGGCCAGCTCACGGAAAAACGGTAGGATTTCAAACCCATCTCCTTCATCAGGGCAACATCCTCTTTATATCTGTGGTAATGGTCACAAGCGACATTGCCGTTCTCATTGTGCCTTACATGCCCTTCTGATAGGGCATCCCAGATTCCCTTTCCCTTTCCATCCTCGTCATAGGCTCCTTCCACCTGATACGCCGAGCTTGCCGCTCCCCACATAAATCCTTTTGAAAATCCCATAACCAAACTCCTTCCCTATTTACCACCTATTCCCATAAGGATGAAACACTCAGCGGCCTGCCATGGAGTGTTTCACGCGTTCCATTTTTACTTCGCCAAATCCACGTACTTCTGCAGGTATCCCGTGACGGTTTCCGGATTCAGCACCTCCATCCCCGCCTTGTAGTCTTCCCAATCCATTTCTCCGATAATGACCTTTGGCAAATGTTGACTCATATATTCCACCACTTGTGTCTGCATCTTACTGTAACCTTCGGACTCCTCCGCATTCATAAGCCCGGTATAATCCATGGTACCGCCGGTATTTTTATATTTTCCCCAGAGCTGGTATGCCTTTTTATTAATGCTCGGAGTACCATCGTCAAAGTAATACTCCTCCCCCGTACCACTCTGTAAGAGCCCCACGTTCATTCTGCCCGCCGCAAGCGCGCCAAGCAACGCCACGTTCTCATCCGTTGCCTTGATGGGTTTCGTATAAACCGTTTTCCCTTCTTCGTCAACCCACTTCGTGTAGGAACTGGTCAGGCCGTTCTCCGCATATAAATCTGGATTTAATTCCATGGAATTCACCTGCTCCTCGTTCAGGCCAAGAAACAAAACCTCCGAGCCCTCCACTGTGTACGTCCAGTCAAGAAACGTAAACAGCGCGGCCAGGTCTCTGCCCTCACATTTGGTCGTAATGCCAGTCTTTCCTTCAATCCTGCTATTTTGAAGCAGCGCGTCAGGCTCCTTGTACATCTGTTGTTCTCCACCATACATGTCATTTATCGGAAGAGCCGCCGGCATTGCGAACGCATTCTGCTGGTCACGCTCGTCCAGACAAGTCACCCGAAGCAGCGTGCCGATGGAACTGCCGGAATAATTGCACCATAATCCCACTTTGCCTTGACCGATTCCCGTCTGGTTAATCATATAAAACATGTCCGAAGCCCGTGTGTAAAACACCGGGTCAAGCCAGCCTTTTTCGTACCAGTTTTGCATACATTCCACGTAAGTCGCAAAATTTTCCGACGTGCCGTCAAAGACGACTTCACCGTCCTTGATATAATACAATCCCGTGCCGCCTCCAAACGAGGAAACCAAATCACCCATGGTCGTGTTTCCCATGTAGGAAATCGAGGTGCAATATGCATTCGTATCCTCGCTCCATCCCCTGTCGGCAATCGCCTTGTCAAACGCCTCAAACATCCACTCCCAGTCGCTGATGGTAAGCGGATCCGCCGTCCCGCTCGGGAAAATCACATTGTCCGTGTAATCCTCGTTCGGATTCTCACCAGGCTCCGCCTTAAACTCCGTCACTTCGTTTTTCTTCCAACCATTCAGGTTGTTCTGCGCCACCGCCTCGGAAAGAGGTGTCACTTCCGGATGTCCGTTTTTCTGCACCTCCTCGTCATCCCAGTCCCAGACGTACTCCGTGGGCTCTGCATATTCCACGACCCAGTCGCGGCGATACATCATGCCTTCCCATTGCTCCCGCACGGAATCGGCAATCCGATAAAGCGCATTGTAATGAATACTGCCATCCTCTCCTTGTACCTGCACAAGTGGCTTCAACTCTGGATTTGCATCCAATATCGCCAGATAATTTGGCATGTACTGCTCCACATATTCCGTGATGTCCATCAGAATCCCGTCCTGCACCATGGTCTGAGGACTTTCTGAAGCCACGGTCAAATCAATCAGCTCTGGATATTCTCCCGTGGAAATCATCGTGTTGAAATTGTCCTTCTCGCTTCCCGCAATCGGCACGATGTAGTTGAATTCCAGTTTCGTACCGTTTTCCGCCGTGCCAATCCCGCCATTTTCCGTATCCCAATACTGCGCGTTTATGTATTGCACCGCAGCCGTATCTTTAAAATCCTCATAGTAAATCCCGACGCTGTCCGTCTGAAAAATCCACCATGTGAACTTCTGCGCCTCGGAGGTCGCACCTTCTCCCTCTTCCCCCTTTTTGCCGCTGCATCCCGCCAGAAGAGATGCCGCCATGGCCACCGCAAGACCAAGAGCCAGCCATTTTTTCACGATTTGCTTCTTCATCTTTTTCCTCCTTTTCCATTTGCCAGTGTCAAAAGCACCGATTTGTATCTTTATATCACTTCACCTATCACTTTGAATCATGAATCTTTTCATCATTCATATGGACTTTCTACCCCAAATGAAGTATGATTAAGATATCAATGCCAAAAGCTCTATGATAATTTTAAGTTTCTTAGTCCTTTTCAACAATGCCACGGACTTTCCAAAAGAACTTATTTTTTGTCATATTCAAACATGTATAGAGAGGATGTTACTTATGTCTAAATATGACTTTTTCCAAATGGACGCCCCCACGATCAATACCCCCGGCTTTAAAGTCCGCAATTCCAGAAGCGACATCGACAGCTTTCACTGTATGGACACCTCTTTCCAGCTTACCTATGAATGCTGCAGCGGCGTTTCTGATGCCGATTACATGACCTTTACGATTTTGTCCCCGGTTCAAGCCCTCTATACCTCGATGCCGATGGACGGTTATCGTGCATTCAACGCGGATCGGCCGCTTCATCACCACGATTATTATGAATTTATGTTTGTCCTGGACGGGGAAATCACCAACCGTATCGAAGACAAAGTTTATACTTACCGTGCCGGAACTTGTTGTCTGATGAACCGGAACGTTCGTCATGTGGAAATTTTCAACGGTCCCGCCAAAATCATGTTTCTCGGACTGACTCCCAGATTTTTCTCCGAGTTACTGTCCTTTTATAAAACGGAGCATTTCAACGGGGAACTTGATTCGCTAAATGATGTCGTCCTGCAATTTATTGAGGCAGACATGATTACTCCGGGAAAGAAAGAATATCTGGATTTCTTCCCCATTTTCCAAAACATGTCCTCCATCACGCGTTTGCACGAGCTTACCGACCTGCTTTTTCGAACCTCGCTGAACCCAACCTACGGTGCCTCTTATCTGGTTCGCGGGTTCATTTGTTCTCTGATAAATTATATTTCCACGGAGACAAACTACCACGTAACCCACTTAAATCTGGAAGCCAAGGATGATTTTCTTTTATTTTCCCACATCAGCCACCTACTGGAGGATACCGATGGACGAATCACCCGGCAGGCATTGACCGACATTTGCAATTACAGCGGGAACCATATCAATCGGACCGTGAAAAAATACAGCGGCATGTGCTTGTTCGACTACAGCATGACCTTCTGTATGAAGAAAGCCGCCTGTCTGCTGGTCGAGACGGATGCTCCCATATCCGAAATCATGGAACAGTTGAATTTTAACAACTCAAACCACTTTTACAAAATATTTAAGGAGCATTACCAGACCACGCCGCTGAAATACAGAAAAATGTTCCGGTAAACTGCCCTTTTACAGTGACAATTCACGGCCTAACCGCCCGTGAGTAGTTACTCCTCCATATACACATGAACAGTGCCGGTAATCCCGGCCGGAGCCATTACCTTGCTTTGCTGCCCCCGCTCTATCATACTTTTGTTTTTCGCCGCCGCGCGCTCCCTCTCCAGGGTCGTGGACACTTCCATCACGATGTCGTTCCTCCCTTCTCGAACCAGGCCCGTGATATCAAATTGATAGGTCGGAACCACCTGCACCCCGGCACTGGCACCGTTTACAAAGACCTCCACGCCCTCATAAGCATCCGTGATCACAAGCACGATTCTCTTCCCGCCAAGCAGTTCAATCTGATTTTCATAACGCGCCCATCCAGAAAACTTCGGCATTTCCTCCGCCAGATGATCTGGGAGCGTCACTTTCTTTCCGCCCGAAAACCAGGGATACGCCACGCTCTCACAAACTTCCCGATGCCAGTCCGCCGCGAAAAGCACTTCTCTTCCTTCCTGCTTCGTGACACTCAAAGGCTCTCGCAACTCTTTTTCCCCTGCCTCGTCAAAAATCAATATGCAGCTCTGGTACGGCTCCAATTCCATTTCCACATTGCAGTTTCCACCACTTTCAGACCATTCCACTCGTTCGAGAACGTTGTCCCATGCATGATAAGCATACACCGGCCCATTCTGCCGAAGCGTCACGGTGCCGCGATATTTTTCCGTGCCCTCGTTAATGAAATAATAAATATCTCTTTCCTTTTTATAATGAAGGTAACGCACCCGGCCGTTCCCCGGATTCAGATGCACCTCCGCGATTTCCTCTTTCCGCAAATATTCCACGAGCTGCCCAAGAGGCATCACCTTGCACTGTTTCAGCAGCTCCAACTGGAGTGCTTCGCCTTCATACACGCCCTCCGGCAGTCCTTCCAAAAATATGACCGGCACGCCAATCTCCTGCATCTGCCGTATCGCTTCCGCCAATACCGGCGATATAAATTGCGCATAAGGAACCACCAGGGCGCGGTAACTCTGCTGGTTCACACGGAATTCCTCTGACAAATCCGTGTGATAATGCTCCCTATCCCGAAACACGTCCGTCGGCAAGATATCATAATCAATCTGCGAGTCCAAAAGCCGCCGCGCCGGTTTTTGCATCAGCATGGCCTCTCCCGTCCACTCCGCCTCCGCATGGTACAGCAGGGCGACCGGGGCAACATGGACTCCGCCGCTAAGCAACGTACAAACACGGTTCATATATTCCATGAGGCTTCGAAAATGTTTGTACTGTGGGTTATGTCCATGCGCGTAAAAGTGCGGCGGGCAGTCCGGATCTGGAAATTCCTTGGGACTAAACGCATGCGGCACGAAGTTGTTTACCCCGTTTACCATGAAATGATCCGCAAGGAACCGTTCCAAACGAAGGCCTTCCGCCCAACCATAATTTCCGAAGATTTCACACATCGTCCTTCCCTGCTTCCTCGCGTCAATGGCGGCAAGCGACGTCCCCAGCTTGGCAAGAACATAATGATAGAATTCTCCATCTCGCTTCATAAAGCGCATGAATACTTTCGGCCCGTCCTCCCCCTGGGGCATGACCTGA
This sequence comes from uncultured Faecalicatena sp., assembly GCA_948468385.1. Taxonomy (GTDB): domain Bacteria; phylum Bacillota; class Clostridia; order Lachnospirales; family Lachnospiraceae; genus Schaedlerella. Next base: position 77,075 of record CAOKHZ010000006.1, read on the forward strand.
CCGCCGATATCGTCAATCCCCGCCATGTCCTGCCCCGCAAGGCCGCGGAAATAATGTCCGAGAGAACCGCCCATGCGCGCGTGGCAATTGTTGTCTTCTACCACGTGCCCGATATATTCCACGCCATGCCCTCGACACCACTCCCCCATCTGTTCGGAGAATGCCGCCTTTACCTTATTCGTCACCGCGTCCATGTAGGCATAGCGAACCCTTGCCGTCTGCTTCGAGTCCAAGTCTGATTCCCACAAATACGGCATGCAATTTTTCCAATCCGCGCCCAGACTTTCTTCCAATACCGGCTCCAACGTATGGCACCACGGCAAATCCAAAGCCGCCCCCAGCGGTTCGTTGGAATACATCGGGCCGTTTCCCAGCTCCGGCTCATCCGAGAAAAATCCCGCTATCGTTTTTCCGAATTCCTCCCCGTAATGGGAAAAATGCGGTTCATATACCGTATCAATCAATATGCGGCAGGAGTCCGGATCCATCATGTTGATATAATTTCGATGTGCCCCGCAATTTCTGGACAATTTACAAATTCCAAGTTTCCACGTTCCCTCCGGCACCACCCATTTTACCTTGCCGTCTGTGACAAACGGGGTCAGATCTATTTCCTTCTCTTTCTTATCCATTCTGATGGCCGTCACGCTCAGAAGCACGTCCCCGGAAAACACTCTTTTTTGTTTCCCTATATTTGTGACATCATAAATGGAACGCTTGTCATTTTTCTTCCGCAAAAACCGAGAAACGTTAAGCGATACTTTCTTACCGCTTCCTTTCACGATTCTTCCCTCGTAACAGATGCCCTGCCGACATAATTCTTCTGGTGCCGACTCGATGGCACCGTTTGCATACCCGGTCGGGAAATGACTGTCGTCCAAAATCCAGACTTTCATGTTTCTTTTTCTGGCTTCTTCCAGAATCACGTCCATGTCCTTCCACCATTTTTCTCCGCAGAAGTCCGGATGCGGACGGCTCTCCACGCACACCGCGCCGATCCCACTGCTATGAATCACCTCCATATACTCCCGCAACACTGCCTCGTCTTCCCCATGCTGCCAAAAAAATGGTAAGATGTGGTTGTCATATTTACCCTCCAGTAAATTTGCAATTTCAAAAAACATGCTCCTCTCTCCTCCTTGTTTTATCGCCATTCATCCTTAAGTACACTTCGAACCTTATATTACATTTCCTGCATTTACAGTTCGCTTCGAACCTTTTACGAACTGTCATGCCCAATATGGATTTTAAACTTTTTAACCCATTGCGGCAATATCATGTACTTTCCTTTTAAACTTATTTTTTATCATATTCGGGCAGGGTGCGGCCATCAAGGAAGTAACCGCTTTAAACGCTCTTGTCCGAGAGAGCCATCGCCCCGCAGATGAGTATTGAAATAGCAAAGATGCGGGCAGAGCAAAATTTAAAATAGCTTCAAGCTTTCTTCCGATTTGCTTGATTTTCTGGGACAATACGGCCACCCCGTAAAAAGTAACGTTCGTGAAATATCGTTACCAGATTTTTTTACAAAGAACTTGATGAATATATAAAAATGTTGTATGATTGTAACGGCCAAACACGGCTGTTTGAAATTTCGAAAAACTCCTTGTACTATCCAATGAAGAAATATTCAAGGATGGCCGGATTGAACAAAATTCGCGTCCACGACCTCCGGCACTCGCATGTTGCGTTGCTAATTGAACAAGGCGTTCCCCCTCTAGTCATCGCCGGCCGGGGCACGAGGACATGAAAGTTACGCTTGGAACATACGAGCATTTATACCCAAACAAGCAACGTGAAGTATCCGACCTCCTGAACCGTATAAACATTTAAGTATCATTCCAGTATCAAGGCGGTTTCAAAATCGACTGCAAGCGGCGTGTTTAAGCCAAATTCAAACCGAGTGTTCGAGACCTTCCACTCGTAAAACAAAACTAAAGGAGAACAAAAAAATGAAAAAAAACAACACATTCACCGTGCAGTTTATCGCGCAGGCCGCGATGATTGCAGCCATCTACGTGGTGCTGACGCTCGTGTTCGCGCCTTTCAGTTATGGGGAGGTGCAAGTTCGCTTGTCCGAAGCCCTCACCATTTTGCCGATGTTCACCCCGGCGGCCATTCCCGGACTTTTTATCGGATGCCTGCTCAGCAACATCCTTGGCGGGTGCATCGTGCCGGACATCGTTTTCGGAAGCACGGCCACGCTGATTGGGGCTTTTGGCACGTACTTATTTTTTGGCCCGAAGGCCAAATACCACGCGAACAAGCTTCTGGCCCCGTTGCCGCCAATCATTGCCAACGCCCTGATCGTGCCGTTCATATTAAAATATGGCTATCAGGTTCCGTTTTCCATTCCCTTTTTGATGTTAAGCGTGGGAATCGGCGAAATCATTTCTTGCGGCATCCTTGGCACGGTGATTCGCCTTGCCTTGGAAAAATACAAAAACGTGCTGTTTAAACCCGCTTAAAATTTCACAAGGCCAAGTCCCCGCACTGGGGGCTTGGCCCTTATATTTTGCCAATCATTTCACGAACCCGATGAACGTGTTTCCTCCCGCGGCAACCATCCGTTCCATCTCGTCTCTCATCACCGTGCACTCCGTCCCATCGTCCGGGTCGACATACGTCGCCGTCTCCACGTTGTACCCCGTCAACAAAATCGCGTGTTGTACATCCGTCATGACGATGACCGGCATCCCCTGATTTACGACGTACAAAATCTGCGACAACTCGCATCCGCTCAAATCCATCCGCTCCACCTCGCCATACCGTTCCATATACGCGAGGCAACTATCTAGCGAAGACTGCCCTTCTGCCTTCCAAAACGCGTCCACGTCCGTATAATACGACAAATCCCGATTACCCTTTTCCCAGACGTACGACTGTTTCCAGGACATCACCACGCCAGACAACTCTTCCGCCAGACGTATGGCTTGCCCGGCATTTTCACAGACCGCGGCCAACCGCCCGCCTCCAAACACGTAATATGGCTTCACATCCCCCGCTTCCCCTTCTTTTTCAATGGAAACGTCCACGGACGCCGTCGGTGACACATGGGTCGGCCATGACACCTTCACGTCGTCATCCTCCATTCCGTCTTGAAAAACGAGTCGTTTCTGGCGTTCCTTCAAATCCGTGTTATACGTTTCCAATGTGACGTTCGAACCCTCGCCCGCCTCGTTATTGGAAATATAATCCGGCACGAAGGCGCTGTAAACGCCATCAACCCACGTCAACCGATGAATCGTGACCAGATTGCTTTCCACCTCTATTCCCCAAATATATAGTCCGTCCGGCTCGTATTCCATTTCCACCTTGTTTTGCGGGCTACGAATTTCCAAACGATGCATCGGAAAGCAAAATTCTCCGCTCTGCAAGAAACCGCCAGACAACTCCGACGCATAACCACAGACAAAATCCTCGAAGACAAAGCCCAGCGGCTTTACATACTCTCCTTCGGCCGCCTTTATCTCGAACGTGTCCTCCGTTTCAAAATTCAATACCTTCACGGCCTTTCCCATGCCCGGCTCACCGTCCGTCTGCCATGCCAGCAGACATCCGTCCTCCGACACCACGTACTGCCCGTCCACAAGCCCCTCGGCCAAAATTTTCTGTCCGGAACGTTTCGCGTCCATCTGGTAAAGCACGCCGCCCGTCAGCACGTACAACGACTGGTTGTTCTCACTGTAATAGACCATCTTCCCCAATTCATACTCCGTGACGGCAAAAGATTTCGTACTGGGTAAAAACGCCCTTTCCTCCACCTTCTTCTCGTCGGCGTCATAATAGAATATGTCCACGCCCACTTCACCCTCATGGATCCCGCTGTTCATGTATCCGTTCACTGCGAACGTGACGCTGCCGTTCTCCTCGACGTGGATAATGCGCACTCCGTGCTCGTCATTGCAGCACCTCGCGTCCGTCTGCCCTCTCGTCACTTGCGCGTCCTTGCTCTTCTTTGAAGAATAACTTCCGCTCCCGGTGGCATCATCCGAGCTTTGGTTCGCCGCGCTCCTTTTATCCCCGCCGGAATCCCCGTCCGCCGCGCTTACGTCTGCCGCAGCCTGCACGGCATTTCCCGCAACGTCATCCGCAAAACTGAAAATGCAAGCGAATTCATTTTTATCCTTGTTAAAACTCCACAATTCCCGCTCCTGCACGAAACATACGATGTTTCCGTCCGCGTTCGTCTCGTAAGACACCGGTTCCTCCACCATGCCCAGCCTGACTCCTTGAGAATCCAATGCCAGAGAGCTTCCGTTAAACACCTGGTTCATCGTGCGTCCATAATCGAGCAGGTACATTTTATCCTCGTCCTCGGCCTTGCGCACCCGGAAAAACTCCCTCACGTTAAACAATTCCTGGCCACCGTTGTCCCCCTTGCAGACTACTTGGTACTTGGCAAGGATTGACGAGTACACCGTGTTGCTTTCCGTGACGCTCCACTCCGGCTCCGTAAAGTACTCAGGTTCAAGTTCGCCCCAACGGACATGGTAAATGTTCGAATGAATGTTGACCGTCTGCAACGTCGTATTGTCACTCTTCTCGTTCGGCTCCAAATAGGTCTCCAACTCCGCCGAGGCCTTCCTCTCAAATGCCTTTTCGTGAAAATCTTTCGCAAATTCTAGGCATTCTACCGTCGTCAAGTCCTGCGGCCGCGTCACCCTCGTATAATAATGGGCTTCCCTCTCACCAACCTGCAGGGTGACGACAAGCACCGACTCGCGCACTTCGCGCTCCAAAACGTCCCTCAAGTTCAGCATGATCGTCTGCTCTTGCGCGCTTCCAATGAAGCTAATCGTGGTCTGGGCATATTGCTCGCGCCCGTCAAGGGAACGCAACTCATACTTAAGCATTCCCAATTCTTGACCGCCCGCCTCTATTTCCATCTCGAGCTGCCCGTCCTCCATCGTCGGGGTAATCGTGTCCCTCATGGAAGGAATGTCCATCTCATCCACGTATCCCGCCAGCGTGTTGACCTTGTGCCCCCCTACGTAAAACGACACTCTCGGAAGCGTCGCCGCCGCCCGCACGTCCTGCACGTCTTCCTTCTGCTTCAAATAATATACGGCCGCAAAGCCAATTGCCGCCACCAAAAGAAACGCTGCCGCCACAGTCAAAACAATTCGCAGGCTCCTTCCCTTGTTCGACACTTGTTCTTGTCGCCCGTTCTGCCCGCCTCCTCGCTGCCGCCCTTGGCCTTGTAACCGTCGCTCCTGCTTTTGCAATTGCCGCTCCTGCCGCCTTTGTTGCTTCTTCTTCTGCTTTTGCAGCTTCTGCCTTCTCCGCCTTACGCTTCCCTTTGCGCTTCCCTCTTTACTATTTTCCAAAGTTCCACCCATGAAACCTTCCCCTTCTTACAACATCAAATATACCATTCACCCTCGGGCGACGCCCCTCTCCCCGCGCCTTGCGACCCCGCGTTGCCGCCCTGCCGATGGCAAGTCCTCGCGCCCGACCTCCCGGCCACCATCATTCTCCCCGTTCATCCTCAAATAGCTTTCCCAACGTCGGCCTTGCTCCAAAAAATTCCTCGCACGCGCGAATCTCCCCCTCGCACCGCTTCACCCTCGCCGTGTTGATTTTTCGACTTTTCACCGCCCGCAGTAAAACATTTTTCGGCGTATGCTCCATGTCGATAAATTCCAGCACCTGCGTCTCATATCCCATGCTTTCCAAATATTTTGCCCGCAGCCCGTCCGTCAAAAGCGCGGCGAACCGTTCCTTCAAAATGCCATAATCCATGACCGGCGAAAGAACCTCGCTCCGAATCTGACGGTTCAACTCGTGCTGGCAACATGGAACCGACAAAATCACCTTCGCGTTCCAAGCGACCGCCTTCGCCAACGCATAATCCGTGGCCGTGTCACATGCATGGAGCGTCACGACCATGTCCACCTCGCCAGCACCCTCGTAATCCGCGATATTTCCCGTCAAAAACATCAATTTTTGATAGCCATACTTTTCGGCCAAACGGTTGCAGCGCACAATCACATCCTCTTTCAAATCCAAACCGACAACCCTTATGTCATAGCCTTTCAACTCATGAAGATAATAATACATGGCGAACGTCAGGTAAGATTTTCCACATCCAAAATCAAGGATGGTAAGTTCCCTGTCCTTCTCAAGGCGCGGCAACACGTCCTCTATAAATTCCAAAAAACGATTAATCTGCCGGAACTTGTCAAACTTTGGTTTTACAATCACGCCGTCCTTCGTCATCACGCCCAAGTCAACCAGAAACGGCACCATGGTCCCCTCTTGTAAAATGTAATTCTTCCTCTTATTATGTGCCACTTCCGCCCCCGTTTTCGCCGTCCCGCGCCGTTTTTTCCTTATACTCACCCTGCCCTTCTTGCTGATGAGCACGCCATATTCCTCCTCGATGGTGGTAATCTGTGCTTGTTTAAACTTCGCGCTCAGTTCGCAAGCTCGTTCCACCGCCCGCTCGGCATCCATATTTTCATGAAACGCTTGTGTCTTTGTAAACAATTCAAACTGAAAATGTAACCCGCCCTTCAACTCCACCGGGCGTACCTTCACTTTCACGACGTCCCTGCCCTCGATTTCACCTCGCGGGCCGCTCAAAACCGCCTGGAGCAAATTTATATGAAATACGTTTGTATATAACGATTCTAATTCCCTCATCTGTAATACATCCATTTCTTTCATTTCTTTTAAGTATAACCTCATGCAGCCAAAAATACAAACAGAATTTTTGTGAGGGGCACCACGGCCTTTTATCCATGGTGCCCCTCGCGTCAAATCATCTTCATCCACAAGTCGTTTTGCCGACTCAATAAAGCTTTCGGTCAAGCCGCCACGTCATCCCTCATCCGCCATCGTCCGCGTTTCCTCCTGCGTGTCAAAAACAAGGATGACCTTGAACAAGTCCCCGTCCAGATACAGTTCAAACGTGCCGCCTTGCAGCTGCGTCAGGCTCTTGGCAATCGAAAGCCCCAGCCCGCTCCCCTCGGTGCTTCTTGCAACGTCCCCGCGGATGAACCGCTCCGTCAACTCGTCCGCATGGATATTTAAAGGCTGCTCGGAAACATTTTTTAAGGAAAATACCGCCCTGCCGTCCACCTGCTGCAAATCCGCATACACCCTGGTGCCCGGCATCGCGTACTTGGCCGCGTTGTTGAAAATGTTCTCCAACACGCGCCACATCCTGCGCCCGTCCACCGAAACCACCACCGGCACTTCCGGCAGGTTGGCAATAACCTCGAGATTTCGTTTCTCCATCTTCTCCGAAGTCTCGCCAATCGTCTGATTAATCATTTCCACCAGGTTCACGTTCATAAACTCCAAAGAAATGTTTCCGCTGCTGACTTTCGACGCTTCCACCACGTCCTCCGTCAGCGTCTTAAGCCTTTGCGACTTCTCATCCAGAATGTTCAAATATCCTTGTATCCTCGGGTCTTCAAAATTCTCCCTCTTCAAAATATTTACATAATTGATGATGGATGTCAGCGGAGTCTTGATGTCATGTGACACGTTGGTAATCAAGTCGGTCTTGAGCCGCTCGCTTTTGACCGCCGCGTCCACCGCTTGTTGGATTCCGTCACCGATGTGGTTTAACTTCTTCGCCGTGTCCAAATCCGGCCCCGTCAACCCTTGCGTTTGCACCTTGTGATTCGCGTTTCCGGAAGACATTTCCTCCACGCCTTCGCAAATCCGCTGCCAGCCGATGACGCTTCTAACCGCCCAAAATACCACCGCCGCATCTACCGCCAGGACGAACACCATCACAAAGAAGAACCTTCCTATGTGCTCCCATGCGGCATACGCGAGCACCCAATGCAAAAGTCCAAATCCAGACACTGCCACCGCGGCCCGTACCGTCAGCTTCTGGTTCTCCCAGAACATCCCCGCAAATTCCCGAACCGCTTTTAGGATGACCCAAAGCAGGCTGTTTTTCCAAAGCATCCTTCCCTTGATGCGGCGTACAAGGCTTAAATATCCCATCAAGAACAATCCGGCCGTTAGCGCGGTATAAATCCCAACAATCAGCAAATCCGACCCATACAAGGACAATCTTGATCTTACGACCAGCGTCTCCACATAATATGCGGCGTCGCTATACCCGGATATTCTCACGTCTTGCATAAAATCCATTCCGACCAGCATGAACACCGTCAGGGCAATCCATGGAACGAACGCGGTCAGGGCCCCCAGTTCCGTCTTCCATTGGTCGAACGCGTTCAGATGCAGTTCCTCGTCTGAATCCTTTCGTCCTGCCACCATGGTCAGCCAAATCAACGCCACCGCGAACACCACCGCACACAAGACACTCGCCCACGCCCAAAGCCTATGATATGGAGCCCATTTCTCATAATCTGCCGCAGTCGCGGCATAATCATCATACGAAACGGGATAACCGGTGTCAATGCTCACCACGTACGTGTAATCTGCCGTCAGCGACTGATTTCCATCAACCATATTGCTCCATTTCGTTACGGCCACCATGTCTACGTTGCTTTCGCAATCTGCTCCTCTCGGCTCCACGATGACGTATTTACTACCATCCTGTTTTTTAATAGAAGAAACGTAATCCTTCCATTTGCCATAGTTGGAAAACTCTTGGTTATTACTAAAAATCCTCTTCGCTCCATGGTCGACAAACAAATAGGTTAAGTTACTGTTTCCCTCATGCCATTGTTCTCCATTGTATAGATAGTTTTCAGCATCACTGTTGATACTGGAAAGCGCCATCAGAAGCTTGTCATTTACCTCCGAAAGCCTGCCGTTCAATTCAGGATTTTGTTCCACCGCCTGCAAAAGAGACTCCGCGCCAATCGGTTCGAACAGATCTGTCACCGCGCGATCCAGCACCCAACAGTCCATGTACAAGGGACTCCCTTCCGCGTCTCGCAGGTTCGGCCGTCCGGAAGCCACCATTTTCATGCTCTCCTCCATTTGTTGCTGATCTTGCACGTCATATGAATATTGCTTGGGAAACAACAGTCGTTCAAACTCGCCGTTTTCCAGCTCGGTAAGAAATTCTTCCTCCAAGTCACTAAATTTGGGCACGGCACTGTCTCCCATATATAGGTTCAACTCGCCTTCCATCACCTTCTGCCGAAAATCTTCCCGATAATAATACGCGTAAGTCCCGTCCGTCTTTTTGCAGACCACGATTCCCCGAGCCTCGTAGCCGTCATAATTGCCCTTGCCACATTCCCGGCCCCACTCGACCAAATCCCCCAACCGATATGCCAGGCCTGACTCATTGACTCCGCTGACGAATCCCTCGTCCGCATAGGTGAAAATGTCCACGACCTTGTCCGGGTCATACTGCCCTTCCGTCTCAAATTGTTCCTTTTTATCCAGATATTCCAATATCCCACGCGCGTCATAACCAAGCTTCTGCGCGAAAGCCTTCGTATCCTCATATTGATCCTTCACCGACTCGAACGCGTCTCCCCCCGACACTACCGCTGACACGCTGAAGAACATAATTACGCTGATTGCCAACACCACCGCCGAGGCTTGCGCCGCCAACACGAGGCCCAGCTTCACGATGGGTCTCCTATACCACTTCTTATTCATCCCAAGAACTCCCTTCCCCAACCAAAATGAGCACGTCTGCCATTTACGACCACTCCTTACAAGCAAGCTTGACGAACCCGTTTTCTAACTTTCATCGACCGTAAATGGTAATTTTTTTACAACTTTTCAACCTTGTACCCGACTCCCCACACGACCTTCAAATATCTCGGCTCCTTCGGGTTGATTTCAATCTTTTCACGAATATGGCGAATGTGTACCGCCACCGTGTTGTCTGCCCCGATGGCGTCCTCGTTCCAGATGGATTCGTAAATCTGGTCTATCGAGAACACACGCCCCTGGTTCTTCAAAAGCAACCGCAGGATGTTATATTCTATCGGTGTCAGCCTGACCGCCTCTCCGTCGACGGTCACTTCCTTCAGGTCGTCATTCATACACAAGCCGCCGCTTTCGTAAATCCTATATTTTTCTTCCTTCGCGCTGCCGCCCAGCTGCGTGTATCGTCGCAGCTGTGACTTGACGCGCGCCACAAGCTCCAACGGATTAAACGGCTTGGTCACATAATCGTCGGCTCCCACGTTCAAACCAAGGATTTTGTCCACGTCCTCTGACTTGGCGGACAAAATGATAATCGGGATACTGTGCTTTTCACGAATCTTTAACGTGGCCCGGATCCCGTCCAGCCTCGGCATCATCACGTCCAACAAAAGCAAATGAATCTCTTCTTCCGACGATTCCAGAATTTTGACCGCCTGCTCACCGTCATATGCCTTCAAGACGCGGCATCCCTCCTGGCTTAAGTAAATGTCAATCGCCTCGACGATTTCCTTGTCATCATCACACACCAATACATTGTACAATTGTCTTCCACCTCCCTCGTCGCGTCGCAAACACGAAACGCAAGGTTACCATTTACGGAGCCATGCGCGGCGCATAGGCCCTTGACGTTTGCAACATCATAACGAAAAAATTTTAAAGATGATTGGGGAAATTCTTAGTTTTTCTTTAAAGTGTTCTCAAAACGGCAACCTCCATACGGTTTCCCGCTCTAGTATACAAGATTCGCCCAAATTCCACAAGAGAGGATACCATTTAATTCTTTCGGAATTTAAAGGAAATGGTTGCGATTGTTGCAGATTAGCCCTATAATAAGGAATAGAGTCAAACAGTATTTTGATTTTCCATTGCCAGTCGACAATGAATCGAAGATTATACCTGAAATTCTGGCTTTTACGACAGTTTTTGTCTTTTGAAAGGAGACACTATGGGTTTTTACAAGGAACATTATGACGTGGTTATTATCGGCGGCTCCTTGGCCGGGATGTCCGCCGCTTTACAATTACAGTCCAAAGGCGTTTCAAGCATCCTCGTTTTGGAAAAAGGAAACTTCCCCGGCGGACAAGTCGCCGGATACACGAGGAATGGATTTGACGCGGAAGTCGTGCCGCCAAAACCGATATTCTGGGGCACGGAAAAAGAGCCTTCCGCCATCGGGCGTTTTTTTCATGACATGGGTCTCAACGTCGATTTGCGTCCCTTTTCCGAACGTTGCCGGGTCGTCCTTCCGGATTTTGACATTGACGTGACACTGCACGCCGGGTACGAACGGGCGGCAAGGGAGATTAACGCCGCCGTTCCCGGCACTTACGACGGGGTCATCGGACTTATGAACTTGTGCCGGCAAGTTTATGACAGCATGGCCGCCTTGTCCGTCAACTGGCCGGGCAAAGTACAGTTGATGTTGAAACACCCTGATTTTGTGAAGACCGCGGGATACAGCGCCGCAGAAATCATTGCCACTTTTCATTTACCGCAAAAGGCGATAGACATTTTGAGCGCCCGATGGGTCTACATGGGTTATGCCTTGGACACGACGCCGTTTACCGAATACGCGCTGTGGATGGCCGAATATTTTGCCGAAAACCGTTTTTGCGGGGAACCTCTTGCCGGGCTTGCCCTGAAGATGCAAAAAAAGGCTGAAGCGAACGGCGCACAAGTTGAATTTTGTCAGGAAGCGGAAAAAATTCTTGTCAAAAACGGCAGCGTTTTTGGCGTACGCACGGCGCACGGCGATGAAATCCATTGCGACTACGTGATTTCCACCACTTACCCGGACAAGGTTTTCACACAAATGGTCGAACCACTTTCCGAAGTCCCGCAAACGGCCGTCAAATCGGTCAACAGCCAAAAATTATCCGCCGCCCCCATCTCCGTGGTCATGATGATAGACGGCACGCCGGAAGAGAATGGCGTTCGGAATTACTTTACATTTTTTAGTGACTCCTTGGAGGAGGACGACGTCGAGCAACCGCTCTCCGATACCGAGATGGAACACATTTTGGCAGATTCGGAGGCACCACCGGCCGACATGCCGGCTAAAGGATGCCCGACAAATTACAACTGTATTTCCGCCGTCTGCCTAAATTATGCCAATCCAAAAGCCGTACCCGATGGCTATACACGGCTTTCACTCACCGCCCTTGCCCCCGTGACCGCTTTTCAGAATATCGCGGACGAATCGTACCCTGACATAAAGCGGCATTTGGCGGATGGCCTGATTGCCGCCTATATCAATACCTCCGGCGTGGATTTCCGGCCATGGATTGTAGAAATCGAGATTACGACCCCGGTAACCATCTCCCGACGAATCGGGACTTGGAAAGGTGGCATTTACGGCCATGTGCCTGCCATGGAACACCATGCCGCCGTCCGCCTATGGACGAAGGGGGAAGAACAGTTTATCAAAGGACTTGCCTTTACCGGCATATACGGAGCGTCGTGTGACGACGCGGGCATGCAAATTCCTGGCGGCATGGAAGCCGCGGGCTACGTACTAAATGACCTGGAGCGAAAAAAAGACACGGTAAATTCGACACAAAAACCGGAAACGGCAAATTCCCAGGAAAAAACGGCCGTGACAAATTCGACGAAGGACAAAAAAGAGACAAGTTCTGCACAAGAAAAGGCAACCACGAATTCAAAGCAGAGAAAGGAGGCGACGCAAAATGGGAAGCAAAATTAGCATTAACGGGTTTTTCCGGGATACTAGCGGCCTGCCCCGCATGGAGGAATTACGGAAAGAGAGCCTTGCAAACGCCTCCGCCAAGCCCGACCCGAATGATTTCATCCACGATTTGGCAAAGCGGCTGCATCCTGCCAATATGCGGTTTCAAGTCGTTTCCATCGAGGAATCCTCCGATAGCACCCGTGTTTACCGGTTGGTTTCAAAGGACGGCCACATTCCCGTATTCCATTGCGGCCAATATATGAACCTGCGCCTGAAAATCGGGAACGGCGTGCTTACACGACCTTATACCATCTCATCCGCGCCTTTTGAAGCCCGTGGTGAAAATCCGTTCCTGGAAATCACCGTGCACCGTAAAAAGGGCGGCTTCGTACCGGATTATCTGTTCAAAAACCTGAAGGTTGGCGACACGTTGGATGGCTCCATGCCTTTTGGCAATTTTTATTGGGAGCCTCTGCGCGATTCCAAGAACATTGTCGCCATCGCGGGCGGCAGCGGCATCACGCCATTTTACTCCATGGCGAAGGAAGTCGCTGCTGGCAAGATGAGGGGATGCAAACTAACCATCCTTTATGGTTCCGCCAAATCCGATGACATTGTATTGAAAAACGAGTTGGAGCAGCTTAGCTCCACATGCTGGGACATAAAAATCGTACATGTTCTGTCCGACGACCCGGACTGGCCCGGAAAAAGAGGATTTATTGGCAAGGAGATGATCAAGAGATACTCTGCCAAAGACTGCACCTATATGTTCTGCGGACCATTTGCAATGTACGGCCACATACTAAACGCGTTAAGCGAACTGGAAATTCCCGCACGGCGTTTCCACCATGCCATCATCAGCAATCCGTCCGACGTCTCCACCCTGCCTGGTTATCCGAAGGAAAAGAGGGGGAAAACGTTCCAGATTACCGTGATACGCGGCATGCGGCAAGACACCATTCACGCCTCGTCCCTCGAACCCGTGGCTGTGGCACTGGAACGGGCGGCAATTCCCATTGACACCCACTGCCGCAACGGCGAGTGCGGGTTCTGCCGCAGCCAGCTTCTCTCCGGGGAAGTCTATGTCTCCCCGGTCGGCGACGGCCGCCGTAGCGCGGATCAAAAATCGGACGGATTCCACCCTTGCTCGTCATGGCCGCTGAGTGACTTGAAAATCAAGATACCAATCATGTGACACGCCCCTTCGGGACGGCATGTCAATTTCGCAAACAAAGAGTCCGGCTTGCCGGACTCTCGCGCCGGAGCGCGGCTGCGTCAGCAGCCATTTTCTTTATGCGCGAAGTGCGCATACCCCGGAGGGTTTTGCTTTATAGGGAACGAAGGTTCCTATAGAACAAAAAGGTTCCCCGTGGCAGGCCAAAGTCAACCACCCGCCACGGGGAACCTTTCAGGCTTTCCAGGCGGTCACTTCCGCCTTCAGCCAATCCGTCCATTTTTCAATACCTTCCCCGGTTTTCGCACAAATGGGAATAATTTGTGCTTTTGGATTACGCATATGCACGTATTCCTCACACTTTTCCATGTCAAAATCAAAATATGGCAAAACGTCGATCTTGTTGACCAACACGATGTCGCACACGCTAAACATCAACGGATACTTCAACGGCTTGTCATGCCCCTCCGGCACCGAAAGGATCATGGCGTTCTTCACGGCCCCGGTGTCAAACTCCGCCGGGCAGACCAGGTTTCCGACATTTTCCAGAAACACCAGATCCAGGCCTTCCACGCCGAACTCGTCAATGCCCTGCTCCGTCATGCCCGCGTCCAGGTGGCACATGCCGCCCGTGTGCAACTGGATGACCTTCGCCCCGAACTTCTCAATTGTGTGCGCGTCCACGTCCGAATCAATGTCCGCCTCCATCACGCCAATGTTCAAATCCTTCGACAACGCCTCAATCGTGCGGCTAAGCGTCGTCGTCTTGCCGGAACCCGGACTCGACATCAGATTCAGCAGGTACACGCCCTTTTCCTTCAGTTTTGCCCGTAAAGTGTCTGCCTGGCGGTCATTATTTTCAAAAATGCTCCGCTTCACCTCGATAACCCTGATTTTGTCCATCTCATCTTCCTCCTTGCATCTGACAATTCAATGGCACATTGCACTTTCGTCAGCTCGTTCTCCTACCTAAATATTAACAAGCCCTAGACTCTTCTATCCTTATGTTAAAACAGCTTAAAGCATTTGTCAAACAATTTCCCTCGCTAAAAGAATCTTCGTTTCTTAATAACGTTACTTTTCATGGGAGGACGCCCCATTCTCCATTTTGAGACAGAAAAACACTGGAAACCGTTGTTCTTACGGCATCCAGTGTTTCGTTAAGAGGCACAGACCGGATTTGAACCGGTGATCAGGGTGTTGCAGACCCACGCCTTACCACTTGGCTACTGCGCCTAGCTATGATGAGCACTTGCAATGAACATTTAGCGAGGTTTCCCACGAGCTTAGTGTAAATGCACTCCTTGAATCTTAACGAGGTTTCTCACGAGTTTAGATGAAAGGAGTTTCCTTCGTGCGATGCATGTCGTCGCCGTTAGCGAAATTTTCCACGAACCAACTAGACGACAAATGACTCCGACGGGAATCGAACCCGTGTTACCGCCGTGAAAGGGCGATGTCTTAACCGCTTGACCACGGAGCCATCTATAAAATCCACAAGGTGTGACGGTATGATTACTTATATTCTCTCCTCACAGCCTCCGAGTAAACATAATATCATACTCCGGTGTATATTTCAAGTATTTTTTTCAAAAAGCGTGTCCGTATAAAGGGCGAGTATAGGGCGAAATGCCCAATCGGTGCCATCACCCGCATTTTTAATTCTCATCGCTCCCACCTTACTCGTCAAACTCTAGAACGGCGATGTTGAATTTCGGGGTTTTCTTTAGTTCCACGACTTTTCCCTTTTTAGATTTCAGTCGCTCTCGGCTGGTAAAATTTCCACTCATTCCCAGCGCGTCCTCCAACATGTAATAATATGCACTCGGCAGTATGCCCTCGCTCACACCAAGTTCCTTCCCTACCTCAAATGCGGCAAGGTTCTCCACTGTAAATTCCATTGTTCGCATATCGTCCCATCTCCTTCATCGTTATAGTTGCTTTTCACGAGAGGACACCCCGTGAAAAGTAACTCGTTAATATGATAAAATAATTTATTTACAAAATTATTGCATTTATGTTGAAAAAGTATTAAGATATAGTAGAACATGTAGCAATTCATTCCCATGAGGTTTGAATTAATCTTTTAATACATAGGGGGAAAATCATGTTTAACACAAAAAAAACAATTGAAAACGTTTCAACCATTAACACGATTATCGGCGACAAGTCCCAAATCAAAGGTACGCTGACAGTTTCCGAGTCGACCCGCGTCGATGGCGTCCTGGTAGGTAAAATTTTATCGGAAAGCACGGTCATCATTGGGGAGCACGGCATTATAACGGGAAACATCGAAGGCTTTGACATCCTGGTGGCCGGAACGGTTCACGGCAACATTCATGCCTCCGAGCGAATCCGAATCACTTCCACAGGACGCGTTCTTGGCGACATTTTTACAAAAACCCTGGTAATTGACGAAGGGGCTTCCTTTAAAGGAAACTGCCTAATGGAGGTCGCGGCGGAGGCACAAGCAAATGCCCCCTCCGAAAACGAAGATTCGCAATGGGAAGTGACAAATGAAGTGGAAAAAATTTAAAAAGGATCTTGTTTCTCTGAATTATACGGTGATGCTTCTCCCGCATTCAGAAAAAAAGCCGATTCATTTTAAAATTCCGGTATGGGTTTTGGGACTCATATTCCTCCTGCTTCTCATTTTTACCGGAACGTGCTTGTTTTTTGCCGGTTCTCGTTACCAACTCGCGGAGGTACAGAAAGAAAAGGCGGAACTGGAGCAAGAGTGGATACGCTTGACGGAGGAGAAGCAGGCAGCAGACGAAGAAAACGAACTTCTGCGTATTGCCCAGGAAGCGCAAGAAGAAGAGCTCAAAAATCTGGAACAAGAAGCCAGGAACATGATTCAGGAGTTAAACGAACTGATACAGCGTGAAAACGAAATCCGTCAAGAGCTAGGTTTGACACCAGATGCTTTTGATATGGGCGGGGAAGGCTCCGAGGCGGAAACGACGTCCCCGGAAGGCTCACCAGAGGCTGCACATGAGTACATGCCACAGTCTTATCAACTGGACGCGGTTCAAATGTTGGTAAACACTGCCGGATTCGAAACGCTTTCCTCCGAATCGCTCGCCATCCTCATGGAAGACGCGGCAAGCTTTCAATTCATTCAGGAAGAATTGTGCCTTCTTCAAAACAGCCTTACGGAGAAAACGGGTGAATATGACGAATATCTAAGTGTCATCACGGCCAAAAAGGAAGCCGAGGCGGAAGAACGGGCGCGCAAGGAAGCCGTTCGCACGTCGATTGCGGACACGGCCTTGTCTTTCATAGGCGGTCCTTACGTATACGGTGGCAGCAATCCCAATACCGGTACGGATTGCTCCGGCTTTACAAAATATATTTATGAGCAGGTTACCGGCATCAGTCTGAACCGTACGGCGGCGGCCCAGTCCACGCAAGGCCACCCGGTTTCTGCCGAAACGGCAAAACCGGGAGACTTGGTTTTCTATGGCAGCGGCGGATCTATCACCCATGTGGCGATTTACATCGGAAACGGCCAAATCGTACATGCCGCCAACAGCCGCAAGGGAATCATCCAATCTGATTTATATTATCAGACACCGGTAAAAATCGTAAGCATATTGGACGATTAAACGTTACAATTCACACCCTCGTCAGCGTGGGGTGAATTGTAACGGGCATCATCCACTTTTTTGGTTGCCAATAACAAAAGGGAGAGGCATCGACCGGATTTATATGCATCTTCCCGTCCAAGACACGTACCGTTGCAAAGGCATTCCCCGGCAACTCACTTCATCCTATCTTGTATCCATCCGTAAAAGTCCTCCATCACTTGTTGTCTGTCCGTCTCGTTAAGCAACTCATGGCGGTCGCCCGCATACAATTTAAGCGTCACGTCCTTGATTCCCGCTGCCTTATATTTCTCATATACTTTGCGTACGCCCTTTCCAAATCCGCCACACGGATCCTCCATGCCCGCCGCGAACAATATCGGCAACGACTTCGGAATCATAAACAAATTTTCCTTCTTTTGCATCTTCAACATGCCGCCCAACATGTGGTAATAAGCATTGACCGTGAACACGAACGAACACAATGGATCCGAAATATACGCATCTAATTTTTCCGAATCGCTCGTCACCCAGTCCGCCCGGGTGCGCGGCGGCTTGAACGAATTATTAAAAGAACCCGTCACCATGTAATCTACCAACTTGCTGCGGTAATGCCAACCCCTGACCAAGGCAATCATCCTGCAGAACGCGCGCCCCCCATATAGCACGATTTCCGGCTGCTCCTGCACGACGCCGATAACCAGCGCACCAGCCAGCCCGCTCCCATACATCTGGATATATTGCCTCAACAAGATGGAGCCCATGCTGTGTCCAAGCATGAAATATGGAACATCTGGATATTTCTTCATGGTACGGACGCGCAGGGTGTGCATGTCGCTTATCACGCAAGTATTTCCATACTTTTGATGGAAATACCCATATTCCGACTTACCCTGCACGGATTTCCCATGTCCCAAATGGTCATTGCCGACCACGTAAAACCCCCGTTCGCAGAGATACCTCGCGAACTCGTCATAACGTTCAATATACTCCACCATGCCATGGCAAAGCTGTACCACGCCCACGAGCTCGCCTTCCGGTTTCCACTCAACGGTATGAATCTCCGTATTGCCATCTTTTGACGGGAAATAGAATTCGTCCTTCATCTTATCCACTACCTATCCTTCAATTCAATATAGTCACGATACGGGGCCAACGGCTTGTACGCCGGACGGATGATTTTATCCGCGTTTTGCAACTCTTCCAACCGGTGCGCGCTCCACCCCACGATTCTGGCCGCCGCAAAAATCGGCGTATACAATGCGGGCGGCAAGCCAAGCATGCTGTATACCAGGCCGCTATAAAAATCGACGTTCGCATTGACACCCTTGTAAATCCTGCGCTTCTCCCCGATAATCTGTGGCGCCATGTGCTCTACCTTCTCATATAGTGCATATTCTTTCTCAAAATGCTTCTCCATCGCAAGCTGTTTGACAAACTTCTTGAATATCTCCGCCCTGGGGTCGGAAATGGAATAAATCGCGTGCCCCATCCCGTAAATGAGCCCCTTTTGATCGAACGCCTTCTTGTCCAACAAATCCGACAAGTACTTGCGAATCTGGTCGTCGTCCGTCCAATCCGTCAGCACGCTCTTCATGTCTTCAAACATCTGTGTCACCTTGACGTTCGCCCCTCCGTGCTTCGGCCCTTTCAAAGAGGACATGGCCGCCGCAATGGTAGAGTACGTGTCGGTTCCCGAAGAAGTAACCACGTGGGTCGTAAACGTGGAATTGTTACCACCGCCATGATCCATGTGAAGCACCAACGCCATGTCAAGAATGCTTGCTTCCAATTCCGTGTACTCCCTATTCTCTCGAAGCATCATGAGAATGTTCTCCGCGGCCGAAAGTTTCGGGTTCGGGGCATAAATATACAAATCCTGCCCTATTTTATAATTATATGCATGATAGCCGTAAACCATCAGCATCGGAAACTGGCTAATCAGGTTAATGCACTGACGCAGGACGTTCGGCAGGCTGGTGTCATCTGCCTTGTCATCATACGCATATAGCTGCAAAATGCAACGCGAAATACTGTTCATCATGTCCGGGCTCGGAGCCTTCATGATGACGTCCCGCGTAAAGTTCGGCGGCAACATCCTGCGATCAGAAAGCATCTCCTGAAAATCCTGAAGCTCCGGCTCCGTCGGAAGATCGCCAAACAGCAGCAAGTACGCGGTCTCCTCGAATCCCGGATGTCCCGCTTCCAAAAAACCCTTCACGATGTCCTTGATATTGTATCCTCGGTAATAAAGATTACCCGGACAAGGCACTTCCTCCCCATCCACGATTTTCTTGGCACAAACGTCGGAAACATTTGTCAATCCGGCAAGCACGCCCTTCCCGTTCAAGTCGCGCAAGCCCCTCTTCACCTCGTACTGCGTGTACAACTCCTTGTCAATCGCATTGTTCTTCTCGCACTTCGCGGCCAGGTACTGAATCCTCGGAGTGTTTTCAAAAATAATGTTGTCAATGTTTTTCGCCATTGGCCTCCCTCTCTTCTATGTATATTTCGTTCACTTCGACTTTTTTATTATACTAAAAACAGTGGATTTATACAATGAATTGTGTATTAAATCTTTATGAACTGGAAATATAAGTTACCCATAAAAAATCAGGAAGAAATGAGAAACACGCACCATAACGCCACTCATCTCTTCCCAATTATTTTTCTCATCCCAAACCGCATAAAATAACTTTACATTCGCATGACGTTCGTCATACAAAATGTCTCACCCTTAACTCCACCCCTTGTTCCTGCGCCAACCTCCGGCTGGCCTCGATATCCTCCTCGGACAACACGTCAACCACGGTAAATTTCACCGACTTTATTTGTTTGCCGCACTCTTTTGCAAATGCCAGCATCCCTTCAAATGCATCCTCGAACTGCGGACGCGTGACATCCATGTAGGCCTCCTTCGTCGGCGCGTTGAGACTGATGGAAATCGTATCCACCACCTCGGCCAGCATCGGCACGATATCGTTTTTATGGTAAAGATTACCCAATCCATTCGTATTGACCCGAATCTGCAGTCCATACTTTTCCTTCGCATATTTTGCGGACTCGACCAAATTCTCAAGCGCGCAGGTCGGCTCGCCATAACCACAGTAAACCAACTCCGTCTTTCCCGTAAAATCATATGCGTCGATGGCCGCCTTGATTTCGTCCAGCGTGGGATCGACCTTGTGCCAGAGCGTGTCGGCATCCCCCACCCCGTCATGGTGGCTGCGAATGCAAAAACGGCACGCACAGTCACACTTGTTTGTCAGATTTACATAAACGTTATCATTGTAAGTATATAAAATATCCGCCATGAATAAATCTCCTTTCTCATTTACGCCATACGGCTTGTTATTCCTTATTTAAGTGACAAGCCGCATGCCTTTTCACCACTTTTCATTTCCACGTTATTCCCTCAGCATGCCGCGGGGCAGTTCACTGGTTCGCCTTTACCTTTCCCGGCACTCTTTCCGTCATTCCAAGTGCCGGCATAATCTTTTGTTTCAAGTGAATCCGGTCAAGTGCCACGGCCAGTGCGAGGAATATAGCCGCGCTGCCGCCGGACTGTACGGCACTGCCTGCAAACGATACCAGCGGGGCAACAAAATTACCAAACAAAAGTCCTTCCGCCAGCCAATAACCCGTCGCTGAAACAAGGGCCGCGATAAATGGCGCCGCGATATTTCTCGGGCAGAGAATGCGTCCCTCCTTGCTGGTAAAT
Source organism: uncultured Faecalicatena sp. (assembly GCA_948468385.1). Taxonomy (GTDB): domain Bacteria; phylum Bacillota; class Clostridia; order Lachnospirales; family Lachnospiraceae; genus Schaedlerella. The sequence continues at coordinate 98,074 of CAOKHZ010000006.1, forward strand.
GGCAACGTAATCAACATCTTGATAATGATTGTCGCCGGAGCCCACATCGGCGCGGTCAACAAATCCGCCAGTCCGCCGCCGATGGCCGCCGCGGCCAACGCGTAAGGTCTCGGCAATAGCACCGCCGCCACATAAATCAACGCGTCCCCGAAATGAATGTATCCCCCGTTCGCCCCATAGGGAACGTGGCAGATATACGCCGTCATAATCGTAATCATCGCCGCCAAAAGTCCCGTCATTACCATCTTCGTAGTCGTTGCCTTTTGATTTCTCATCGTTATTTCCTTCCTTCATAAAAAATGTTCATAGTTTCATTTCCCATCTTCCGATATCAATATCCCTGATATTCATCATTCCCAGGTATTCATCATTCCCTGATATTCATCATTCCCTGATATTCAACATTCCCAGATATTTTTCGAAATTCGCCCCGTCGTTTCGTTCCACGCCTTCCCGAACGGCATCTTCCATCGCCCGGGAGATAAATTCTCCGGCCAGTTCCACGGTTTTGAAAACGTCGTCGCCCCGCGCCATGCCGCCTGCCAGCACCGACGCGAACAAATCGCCCGTTCCCGAAAAACTACCGCCAACGTAAGGAAACGCCAAGAATCTGCTGGAAATCGTCCCATCGGTCGAACCATTGGCATCCCTGCCGATTAATATCCCCTCGTCTTCCGACTGCATTCCGTTCTTCACCACCGCCAAATTTCCAATCTTAGCCGCGCCATTGTCCGGGTCTTCAAATCCAATCCCCGTCACCACCACGATGCGCGGCCCCCTGGCAATCATTTCACGCGCCATTCGCTCGACGGCCTCCAAAAACATGTCATTTCGGGTTGAAAGCTCGCAACACCGAACCCCGTTTCCACTTCTGGACAAGCATTTCAATTCCTGAAAATCATTTCCGGTCAAAAGGCACAACTCCGTCAAATTCGGCGTAATGATGTCTGCCCGCGCCGCCAGGCGTTTCATCCGCTCCAACAACTTCGGCGTGAACATTTTGTATGTCCGCCCGTCATCCCCCATGACCGGGTCTACCAACAAGTACGGCCTACGTTTCTTTAGAATCCCTCCTTCCGGCAGGCACTCCGTCAACTTCTCCTGCCCTGACGAATTTTCCGCCGCATTCCCACGTTTCGGGGAATCCGCCACATGAAACGTATCCAAAAAGCGGAAAATCTGCGTAATTTGCTCCTCGTTTGCCACGTATCCGGTGTAAATTCCGTCAAACGCGACTCCCATCTTTTCCCACTCGCGACGAAAACACTCCATCTTTTCCGTATAATCATCACAATAAAAACTCGGATACCCCGTCTGAGCACTCAGTATCGCCGTCGGCAGGGGGCAGGGCTGCGCGCCCATGACGGAAATCACCGGTATCGCCGCCGTCAAGGAACAGCGGCCAAATCCCGACAAGTCATTGATTACCGCTATTTTCTTTATCATCCTCTTCCCTTCTTTCCAAAAAACCGCCATCACTCCAATATAGGGATAATGCATCACCTATATATCATCGCTAAACTTTTAGAAATAAGATAACACGCATCTGGCTCTATCAAAAGAACCAATTTTGTTATTTTTAACCAGACCAGTTTGTATTTCTATTTTCTTCACGCATATCAATATTATGCAGAGCAAAGAGTCCGGCTTGCCGGACTCTCGCGCCGGTGCGCTGCTGCGTCAGCAGCCATTTTCTTTATGCGCGAAGTGCGCATCCCCCGGAGGGTTTTGCTTTATAGGGAACGAAGTTTCCTATAGAAAAAAAGAACCGTCACATTATCCACGCTAGTATAACATGACAGTTCCCTATTGATTCTTCTCTCGTCGACAGACTCCCTTTGTCAGTGTCGGTACACACATGGGTTGAGGCGTGTTGCCATCTGTACACCAACGCTACTTTTTAGACTTTATTTTCTGCACCTCCCTGTCGAACGTCAGCACCCCGTTCACCTCTTCCTCCACGTCCGACACCTGCGTGTACACGCTGGCACACAACCCCTTTGGAATCAACGCCTGCACCTTCGCGTCCAATTCTTCGTAGGCCTGGTTCAGCGCGTCCAAATCCGTATACGTCCCGTAACCGTACAATTCCTCGCACGCGCTATGCCCTTGTACTTGCAACGCGATTCCGCCAAATTCAGAGAGCACCGCCGCCCGCTCCTTCTCCGGCTTCACTTCCAATTTGAAAAAATAATTATGCACGCTCTGCATGTCGCCGCAGCCCTGGTCAAACCAGCCGCTCGCCGAATCTATCAACCGCGTGTCATCCTCCTGCCTGGCAATGTCCGTCATTTCCCTGGTGGAAAATTGTCCCCATCCCTCGTTGAAAACGACCCACGCCGCGATGCTTGGATGCCTCTTCAGCAACCGAATGGTCTCCCGCATTTCCCGGACGAATTCCAACCTGCCTTTCTTGTCCTTCCTTGACAAAAGCCACCGGTAACGGTCCCCGACCTTGATATTTTTACACGAAAGCGCCGTCGCCAAATAAGTCACGTACCAATCCTGATAGGACGACCCGCCGTTTACCATGTCCTGCCACACGACCATGCCCAGCCGGTCGCAATGGTAATACCAACGCTGCGGCTCAATTTTAATATGCTTGCGAATCATATTAAAGCCCACGGACTTCATGGTCTGGATGTCATAAACCAACGCCTCGTCGGCCGGTGCCGTGTAAAGCCCGTCCGGCCAATACCCCTGGTCAAGCACTCCCTTCTGAAATTGCGGCTTATGGTTTAAACAAATGCGCGGGATGCCCTTCTCATCCGGCTCCACGGTAAACGTGCGCACCGCGAAATAGCTTCGCACCACGTCGGATCCCATTTTCACGGTGAAATAATATAAATACGGAGTCTCGCAATTCCATAAGCGCGCCTCGGGAATGTCAATCTCGATCGGCTGATTGGCCTTTCCGAACGCGGTGGCCACAATCTGCGGATGTGCCGCCTCGTCCGCGCCATCCTCCACAACCGCTCTTTGTTCGTCCGAATAAATCCCGGCCTGCTCCACGGCAACCTCTACTGACAGATTCCCCACGGCCTTCACCGTGACGCACGCCTTACCGGATGCCGGCTCTCCATTCTCGCCGACCACAGCCAATTCCGTCCGCACTTCCAAATCCTCTATATACTGCCGCGGCACGTATTCCATCCACACGGTCTGCCAGATACCGCTCTGCGCCGTGTAATACATACCGCCCCGCTCAAGCTTTTGCTTTCCCCGCGTATGATAGGACGTGTCGCTCAAATCCTTGACTACGACGGACAACTCGACCCGCCACACGCGCTTCGCGTCTTCCGTGGCGGCCGTGGCGTCCCCCGAGGCATCTACTGCGGTTCCCTCCGTCCACGTTTTCATCACGGGTTCCGTGACATCCACCGTAAACGGCAAATATCCGCCCGTATGACGCGCCACTTCCCTGCCGCCCACATACACCCGGCAATGTTGGTCCACCGCCCCGAAATGCAAGAGCAGCCTCATCCCCGTCTCCATTCTTTCCGCATCAATCTCTAACATGCGTCGATACCAGAGAAATTCGTCCGGCTGCAGCTGGCGATTCACTCCTGACAGCGACGTCTCCGGCGAAAACGGCACGCAAATTTCCCCTATCGCAAGCACATCCCCTCCCATGCCAGACGCGCCAACCACTTCGCCCGTATTCCCCGCCTTGCCAAAACAGTCCGGTCTGCGCCCGCTTTTCGTAAACGCGTAGTCCCATGTTCCGTTCAGGCAAACATAACCGTCACGCCGCATCAATGGGCGGGGATATTCCTCAAGCACGTGCTCCTTGTCAAGCTCCCGCCCCCACTTGGTCTCCAACTGTCTGATTGCTTTCGCATGTTTCCTCATCCTGCCTCCTCACTTTCTTCGTCACTTCTCATACACCGCCCGGTTTTGTTCCTCGTCCTCCTTCACGATTACATGCTCAAAACTTCGAATATATTGCTTAAATTGAGAATACCCATAATCCCGTACCTTGAAATCCCGAAACTCGCTGCGAATCTTGTTCCCCAACGCGCCTAACGTGACACCTTGCGGCCCCGCCGCCTTGATTTCTCCCAAAATATACTCTTCCACTTGTTCTTTCCTGCTCTTGTCCTCGTTAAACATCACCGTCACCTGGGTTCCCACCTGGTTCAATTTCAGCCGGGGCAGCGTCTCCAAAAACTTTGACAACAAGCTGTAACCATAACGGCGAACGTCAAAGTCCGGGTACAGTTTCACGAGTCGGCTTCCCACTTCGCCCAGCCCCGTCTCCTTATCGTCATTTTTATTCTCGGTTATAATCTTGGCGACCGCCTCCTCAATCTGGCTCTTCGTCACCGGAACGCTGCTGCCATTCGCCGAAGCGTTGCTGCGCCTGACATTCTTGTTCTCGTCCACGTTACGTACCGCGTTCCCTTGTACGCTGTCCTCCAAAAGAAGTTCCAGCTCCGTGAAAATGTCGCACGCCTTGCGAAACGGCACCGGCGTCTTGCTCTCGCCCATCCCGATGACCGTGCGCCCGCTCTCCCGCAGCCTGCTCGCCAGCTTCGTAAAGTCACTGTCGCTCGAAACGAGGCAGAAGCCCTCCAGCTCGCTCGTATAAAGCATGTCCATGGCATCAATAATCATCGCCGAATCCGTCGCGTTTTTCCCATGCGTGTAACTAAACTGCTGAATCGGGGTGATGCTGTTCTGCAAAAGCACCTCTTTCCAGCTCGAGCTCTGCGTACTCGTCCAGTCCCCGTAAATCCTTTTATACGTAACGTTCCCATATTTGGACAATTCATCCAATATCGGCGTGATATATTTTGCCGACACGTTGTCGGAATCAATCAATAATGCAAATCGGTTTTCCATTTGTTACTATCCTCTTCCTTCCTCTACAATCAAATTCTCAAACGGCGGCAAACCCTTTCCATTCAAACGTACCATCATGATAAATCATATATCCATGCTTAGAACCCTCCTTGGGAATGGACACCGACCCCGGGTTCATATAGGTACATTTTACTGTCGCTTTTTCAAATTGTTCATTTGCCGGGACGTGAGTGTGCCCGTTCAACAAGATATCGCCGTTTTTCAGCATCGGTGGATTTTGCGGATTCCACACATGCCCGTGCGTGGCAAATATCGTCTGGCCGTCCATCTCCAGCAAGCAATACTCCGCCATAATGGGAAACTCCAGCACCATCTGATCCACCTCCGTGTCACAATTTCCCCGTACGCACAGAATATGTTCTTTCAGCGAATTCAACATGGCAATGACTTCCTTCGGGGAGTACTCCCTCGGCAGGTCATTTCTCGGTCCATGATATAAGAGATCCCCGAGCAAAAGCAGGCGGTCGGCTTTCTCCTTTTCAAACGCATCCACCATCTTCCGGCAGTAAAATGCCGAACCGTGGATATCTGAAGCAATCATTAATCTCATATCAGATGAATCCTTCCTTTTCTTATTCTCCATCTTCCCCACTCCCGACTCCTCCATGACCGGCAACGTAAAACGCCCTATGGTCGTTTAGTCGGTACGCGGCCAGATTTCCCCCGAACACGCAGCCACAGTCAATCGCAATGTGCCCGTTTTCCTCATACACCAGCGGCCTCCCGTCCGCACGGATTCCGAACGTCGGCGTGTGCCCCGTAACCAAAAACGTGTCCTCATCCTCAAAATACCGCCTTTCATAATCCGCCCTATGAAAAATCAAATCCGCCAAATCGTACGAGCGAAGCTCCTCCACGATGTCCCCATCCCTCACATACACAAGCGTCTCATCCGACTCATCCAGATCCACCTCGTCCAAGTGCGCCCCACCTACGTCCGGCTCACCCATGTCCCGCCCGTGCGCATACGCCCCCTCTTGCTCCGCCGATTGTTTTGGATCTGCCAAACGCGCTCCCGCGTCGCGCGGGGGCATGTCCGCATGCACTAAGATGTACCGTCTTCCCTTCATCTCAATTTCTTCCAACACGGTACACTCTTCCAAATATTCTAAAACGGCCTCCCGTTCCTCCACGTCCAGCCTGGCAAACTGGTTCACGGTCGTACTACCGCCATCTTCCATCCAATACATGTAATTCACAAAGTCATCCTGGGACAAATGTGACTCAAAGTTTTCTTCCGTAATCTCCACGTTCAGCTTTTTTAAAACGGTCAATGCCATATAATCGTGATTCCCCAGCATGGGATACACGTTCGGCCGCGCCATCAAGTCCAACAACAACGGAATCGGGCTAGGCCCCCGGTCTAACATGTCCCCGACAATGTATAACTCGTCTTGCTCTGAAAATTCAATTAATTTCAACAATTCCAAAAATTCCTGATAACAACCGTGGATGTCCGACATCACGTAAACCATAAACTATTCTTCTTTCTTATTAAGATACCGATAGATAGTAGGCACGGACACTTGTAACTGCTTTGCCAGTTCCGTCACGGCCCCCTTCATCGAAAGTATGCCTTCCGCCTTCAGCGAATGTACGATATGTACTTTTTCCCGAACACTCATACGTTCCGGCGGAATCGCGCCTTGCGTGATCGTATCCGTAATCCGCGCGCACATAATCCCGTCCACGGAAACGTCCAGATTTTCACTGACCCCCGTCGTATCCGGCGCGATTAGGTTGAACTGTTCCAACAATGCGTGAATTGCCAGTTCCGTCCCTTGCACGTTGCTTACATTTTTGTTTACACAAAGCAGGCCGATGAGCCGGCCTTCATTTTTAATGTAGTAAGTCGATGACAAAAAGTCACGCCCCTTGCTGCGCCCGGAATAATTTGCCACATAATCACTGTTATTCGCTTCGTCCAAAGATAAATCCGTCATCGGATCCCCGATATTTCTTCCAGACAGATTGTTACAGATGGCAACTACGGAATGCTCCGGATCCGTGATGTCATGAGCAACCACCTCGCAGCCCGTCCCGAGCACCTCCGACAAAAACGGAACCATGGCGATATGCAGGTTCAAAATTTCTTGATCAGTCAAACAAACACCTCCCACTCTAAATAGTTTCCCTTTCCCCCGATTTTTAAAACTGGAACAATTTAATACTACTAAACCTATCATAATACACTCGCGACAATTCCGCAAGAGATAGCGGTGGTAAAATATTCCCTATTTATGAAATCGAGTAGAGAAGATTTATCTTCCCTACTCGCGCGCCGGACATCCGTCAGCTCTAGCTGACATACTTCCTTTGGATGCCCGTGTGCAATCGAGTAGGGGGGATTTTTCCCCTACTCGCGCGCCGGGATAGGCTGCGTAAGCAGCATATACCTTTCTGTCCCGTGTGCATAAAAAGACGCGGCCCACTTATAAGCGGTCCGCGTCCTTTTCCATTCAGCAAAATATTTTGACCCATGATACCCACGGATTGCTACGCGCTTCGTGCTCCCACAATCCTAAATCACTTTACGGCAATCGCCTCAATCTCGCACAGTACCCCTTTCGGCAAATCCCTCACCGCGACGCAGCTGCGCGCCGGCTTACTTGAGAAATATTTGGCGTACACTTCATTAAAAGCGGCGAAATCATTCATATCCGCCAGAAAGCAAGTCGTCTTAAACACCTTGTCAAAGCCGCTTCCGGCCGCCTCCAAAATTGCCCCGACGTTCTTGCAGCTTTGCTCTGCCTGGGCACCAATTCCATCCGGCACGTTTCCATTTTCCGGATTTACCGGAATCTGTCCCGAAGTAAAGACAAGGCCGCCCACTTCGTAGCCTTGCGAATATGGGCCGATTGCTCCCGGCGCGTTTTGCGTTTCAATCACTTCCATAATCAACATCCCTCCAATGCTTTTTTCAAAATGTCACACGCTTCCACCACGACGCTGCGCGGGCAGCCCAGGTTCACGCGTCCAAAGCCGGTCGCGTCCGCGACAAAGTTATCGTCGCCGTATTCCAGATACAGCCCCGCGCCGGAAATTTTACGATCCAGCTCGTCATCCGTCATGCCGTAGGCCCTGAAATCAAGCCAGGCCAAGTAGGTTCCTTCTGCCTTGCGAAATTTTATTTTCGGCAGGTTTTCACTCAGGAACTTTTCCAAATAGTCAAAGTTTCCGTCCAGATACTCGCACAGTTCATCCACCCAGTCGTCACACGCCCCGCCATAAGCTCCAATCACGGCCTCCATGGACAACGGGTTCGGAGAACCGCAATAACGGCTGTCGTCATGTGCCGCTTTAAATTCCGGGTCATAGGTAATCACATACGCATGCGCCAGCCCCGCAATGTTAAACGTTTTGGCACAAGACGTCGTCGTAATGATCCTTGGATCCTGCGGATACAAGGTGGTCAGTGAAATCATTTTCTTATCGCGACGAATCAAATCATGGTGAATTTCATCCACGAAAATCTTTACATTGTTCGCAAAGCAGATTTCCGCCAGCCTGCGAAGCTCTTCCTCCGTCCACACGCGGCCGCTCGGGTTGTGCGGGCTGCACAGCACCAGCAAGGTATTTTCCGGCTTCGCGCACTCCGCTTCCAACTGCTCCCAGTTCATTGTATAATAACCGTCATTATTTACCAGGCTCAAGCTTATGGCCTTGCGGTCATATTCACTGATCGGATTCCACAAGTAGGTATAACTTGGCGTAAATACCATGATTCCATCTCCGTCTTTGGTCTGGCTTGCCAAAACCTCCCTATAAATGTCCACCACGGCGCTGGAAATCGAAATATTATCCGCCATAGTTTCTATTCCATGACGGCGTTTCAGCCAGCCACATACCGCGTCCGTATAGCTTTTCGGCAATTCATAGCACGCGTATGCCAGAATGCGCTTGTCCACCCGTGCGCGAATCGCGTCGAGAATCGGTTCCGGGCAGGCAAAGTCCATATCCGCCACCCACATCGGAATATATTTTTCCGGCAGGTAAGGGCAGTATGCCTGATCATACTTCAAACTGTTTGTATTTTTACGGTCAATAATTTCATCAAAATTATATTTACCCAATTACTTCAACCCCTTTCCATCTCAGGTACTTTTTTGCCAGATTAATTTTCATTCTTTATATGATGGTGCTGCTCCATAAACCATGCGGACGTCTTTCCGGCTTTCAGACGGCGATCCACGATGATACAACAAATCAAGCCTGCAACGGCAAATGCCAGGCACATCCCGAACACATAGTAATAACCATTGGTGCCGTTTGCCTCTATCATGTTACCGGCGATCGTATAACAGAACGTATCCGGAATCGTCATAATCAGGCTTTCAATCCCTACCGAGGTTCCGAACAAAAACAGCGGCGTCTCGATATTCGTCAAAACGGTGCTGGAAATCGCGCTGCGTCCTTTTACGGAGAAAGCCAGTAAAACGGTACACAAAATCGCAATTGCGAGCAATGCCGGCTGCCATGGCAGGATAATCATGGCCACCATGCTCACCACGTAAAACATCAACCATAACAAGTAGGACCGTACCGCCCCGAAACGAGTGGCCAATACGCCTGCAATCAGAGGCGCCACCAGGCCGACGCCATGATTTGTCACCGTGGACAATGCCGTGGCAACCGCCTCGGACATGCCGAACGCGTCTACCATCAACGGAGCGAGATATGTAATGCCAATATATCCCGTATAACCCAACCCGATTGCCAACCAAATCAGCCACTGATCCGGGTCGCGGAAAAGAATCAGGACGTTCTTCAACGTAAATCCGCCTTCGTTTTCCTTCTTCATTTTAATGAAATCTTCACGGGTCGTCTTATCCACCATCGGCAGCGTGACAACGACAAGCACGTTCATAACCAGGCATATGACCAGAATCACGCGCACGCCGGCGATGGACGCAAACGACGCGACGGCCGCGGATGCCGCAAAACCGGTAAGCAAGGCCGACGCGGCTATCACGAAGTCAAGCCATGCGAATATCTGGTTTGATTCCTCGTTCGTCCCCAATCCCGCCAGCAGTTTTGCCATCGGGCTCCACATCGGCAACAACGCAAATGCGCAGAAACAGATGACGGACGGAATAAATCCCGGGCTCATCAGCAAGATGACTGATAAAATGACACAGACGCTGCAGGAAAACATCATCATAATCTTCGGCCGCATCAAATCAGTAACAAACCCATTATAGAAGTAGGCAACTACCGCCGCCACGCCTACGGCGGACAAGATAAGCCCCATCTGACTGTCCGTCAGTCCGTTCGCCTCTTTGTAAATCACGTAATAGTCGCGGGCAAGATACTGCAGGATTCCTAATGCGTTGTATGCCATGCCGCACACGATTACCGCCAGCCATTGCTTGCCGTTCAATCTTACTTTTGTCTTTTTGGTTTCTTCCATGAGTCTTTCTCCTCTCTAAACTCTCATGCGCCTGACGACGCACCATCTTGGGGTCAAAATGCTTTTTGCCCTACCCCCCACGCGGGAGATTCCCTTCCTCCTTCGCGTGATAAAAACTTTATTTGCGCAATAAAAGTTTTATCATTTACACTGTAATTGTATAATATTTTTATCGCTTTGTAAATATTTTTATCATCTACTATTTTCACAAAAAATGTTTCCTTTTTTTATGTATATTGCACAATTTCTGTTACAATTCTTTCCATGGTTACAACTTGAAGCCGGGAGAGTCTTGTGATATCATAAGCACATGGACATAACGGTACATTTTCAATGGGAAAGGAGCGAAAGATCAGATGGGTGTTTATTTGAACGAACCGGGCGCATATGGTCTGTTTCAGGAAGATTATTCCCTCACGTACTATGTAGATAAAACGGAAATCCTGCCGATTGCCAAGTATTCCAGCGGCTCCGAACTAAATATGTTTTTTGTGTATTCGATGGCTACAAGAGCGAAATACAGTGAATACTTCGGATTTACCGATGAAGAGGTGGACGATTTATATCAGAAATACCTACGAACAGAGAGCGAACCAAGAATAACCCGCGAGGGGCTGGAACAATGGTATGACGGCTATCAGACGGCGGGCGGAAAGAAGTTGTATAATCCCCGGTCTGTAATCGGCGCGCTGAGCGATAATCAGTTGGGCAGCTACTGGACAAGTTCGGGGAAAATCCAGAATACACCGGACGAATCCTTGCGGTTGGCATTGCCTACAATAAAAAGGATAAGAATAAACGGCATGAGTGTAAAGTTGAAGTGCTGCGTGAGAAATTAGGAACTGTAAGAAAATAACTTGAACAGATTGCGTAGGATATTTAAGTTATTTCCATACAGTTCCTAAGATAGGGCATGCGGGGGCAAGAGTGAAAAAGAAGAGGTGACGGTTATGGCAAGGACGGTTGCTATTGGCAAACAAGATTTTGAAAAAGTGATTACGGAAGACGTTTTTTACGTGGACAAGACGAAGTTTATCAAGGAATGGTGGGACGGCAGGGACGACGTAACGTTAATCACCCGCCCCAGGCGGTTCGGCAAGACACTAAACCTTAGCATGGTGGAGAAATTTTTCTCCGTAAAATATGCGGGACGAAGCGACTTGTTTGAAAATTTGTCCATCTGGGGCGAGGAAGAATACCGCGATCTGCAAGGAACGTACCCTATGATTTTCCTAAGCTTCGCGGATGTGAAGGGAACGAACTTTCCTGACACATATGAGAAAATATGCCAGCTCATCACGGACGTGTACAACCAGTGTGACTTTTTGCTTGAAGGGGAATTATTAAATGAGAATGAAAAAGCGAACTATCGAAAAGTGTCCAGTGACATGAACATCCCCATGGCTTCAGGTTCCCTAAAGGCATTGTCCAATTATCTTGCACGCTATTATGGCAAGAGTGTCATTATTTTGTTGGATGAATATGACACGCCAATGCAGGAAGCCTACGTGTGCGGTTATTGGAAAGAACTCACTTCCTTTATGCGGAGCTTGTTCAATGCCACATTCAAGACCAACCCGTATCTGGAAAGAGCCCTGATGACCGGCATTACGAGGGTGAGCAAAGAATCCATTTTTTCAGATTTTAACAATCCCGAAGTGGTAACCACGACCTCGGAAAAATACGAGGACTCTTTTGGCTTTACGCAAGAAGAAGTCAGGGAGGCGTTAAAGGAATATGGTCTCTATGAAGAGCGCGAAAACGTCAGGACGTGGTATGACGGCTTCACCTTTGGCAGGAAACGGGACATTTATAATCCGTGGTCCATCATCGGTTATTTGGATAAACGAAAGTTCACCGCATATTGGGCGAACACGAGCAGTAACAGCCTGGTCGGGAAACTGATTCGCGAGGGCAGCGCGGACGTAAAAATCACCATGGAAGACTTGCTGGCAGGCGGAACGCTCCACACAAAGATTGACGAACAGATTGTGTACAACCAACTGGACAATGGCGAGGACGCGATTTGGAGCCTGCTTTTGGCGAGCGGATATTTGCGTGTGGAAAGCTACGAGATCAATGAGGACGGAGAGGAAAACTACGAACTAAAACTCACCAATAAGGAAGTTACCCTTATGTTCAAGAGAATGATAAACGGCTGGTTTCAAACGCCCGCGTCGGCGTATAACGCATTTATCAGAGCCTTGCTTTCTGGAGACGTGGAGGCCATGAACGCCTATATGAACCGAATTACTTCCACGACATTTAGTTTCTTCGACACTGGAAACGGTTCGACGGAGGAATCAGAACCGGAACGCTTCTATCACGGCTTCGTGCTGGGACTGATGGTCGATTTATCAAAACGTTACAAAATCACTTCAAACCGGGAAAGCGGTTACGGGCGGTACGACGTGATGCTGGAACCGCGAAGCAAAGAAGACGATGCCATCATCATCGAATTCAAGGTCTGCCGGACGGCGAAAAAACAGACGCTTGAAGAAGCCGTGAATGAGGCCTTGAAGCAGATAGAGGAAAAGAATTACACGGCAAATCTGGAAGATGCAGGGATAGAATCAGAAAGGATTCGGAAATACGGATTCGCGTTCGAGGGAAAAAAGGTCTTGATTGGAGAATAATAAGAAACAATCATAAGGGGGGAGCGGCCACGCAGATTGAGTGGACACGCTCCCCCTCTTTCCTTTTCATTTTACCCTTGTTTACCCAACATCCGATGCGACATCACCAATATTTCATGCGCCAGCACCTGCAAGGCCTGCGAGGACATCTCGCCAAGCACCGCGTTAATCCGCACCCGCGTAAAAATTACAACGGGATTTCCGCCTATTCCTGAATATAATCCAAAGAAATGGGTACGACCTTCTCATTGATAATACTCTTATCACTTTGTAAACCTTTTTATCACCTGCTATTTTCACAAAATATGTACCACGTTTTTGTGCAAATCACACAATTCCAAGAACAAAAAAACAATTATTTACACACATTATCTACGTTGGTCATAGTATAATGCATTTGAAATATGGAAGTTAATCTGCCATCAGACTTGTAAATCATGGTAATTCTTGTGGCAGATATAAGGAAAAAGGAGGGATTCAGTTATGATTAATCTAAAATCGAGAACCCTTGGCGTAACTCTCGCACTCACGCTGTCATTGACCACTTTTGCCGCGACCGGCTGCGCCAAGACGGAAGACGGCGGCAAAGAAGAATTGCCAAAAGCCGACAAGCAAGAGACAACATTCGTTACAGAAGATGAGGTGACCCCCATCGAAGAAAACCGCCTGACCGGCCTCAACATCGCTTATCTCGGTTCTTCCGTCATGGAAGGGACGGGAAACGACGGGGTTTCCTTTGTCGAATTCATTGCCAAGAGAAATAATGGCACTTACGTTAAGGACACCAAGGCAGACAGTACAATGGCCGACACCGGCGAAGATTCCTATGTGCAGCGCGTCCAAAAGATGGACAAGGAAGCAAAGATTGACGCCTTCATCTGCGAAATCCCGTTCGCGGACGTGGACAAGAACGTCCCAATTGGTGAAATCAAGGACGCGGCGACTCTCGATGACCTAGAGGCGTTGGAGGACTTCGATACCACCACGACAGCGGGGGCGATGGAATACATTTTCAACTATGCGAAACAGACCTGGAACTGCCCGGTCATGTTCTACACCAACGTAAAGACCGATAACGAGGATTACCAGAAACTGGTGGAACTTGGCTGGAAAATGCGGACGAAGTGGAAAACCGGCATGCTGGACGCATGGTATCAATTAAGCACCGACACGGACAGCTTTGACGAATACATGGCAGATGAGACGCATCCCAGCGGAAAAGGTTATTTGGAATGGATTACGCCATTCATCGAAAGCAAAATCCCCGGCATAATACATGATTATGACATATCCCTTATCAATGCCAGACCAGAATACGCGCTGAACGCGGTCGCCACAAACGAGCCGAACATCCTGACCGGCAAACATATAATTTACCTCGGCTCCTCCGTGACCTACGGCGCGTCCAGCGACCAGCTTTCCTTCGTGGAATACATTGCCAAGAGAAATGACACGACGTACACGAAAGAAGCCATGTCCGGCACGACACTGGTGGACAACAACGGCGGCTCCTACATCCAGCGCATGCTGAACAATATCGACACGAACGAAAAAGCCGACTTGTTCGTGTGCCAGCTTTCCACCAATGACGCAACGACGAATCAGCCGATGGGCGAAATTAGCGATTCCACCAACTTGGACGACTTTGACACGACGACGGTTATGGGTGCCATGGAATACGTCATTTGCTACGCCAAACAGACTTGGAACTGTCCGGTCATGTTCTACACCGGAACAAAATATGACAGCGACCAGTATGCGAAAATGGTCGAGGCATTAAAGCAGCTTCAGGCCAAGTACGGCATCGGCGTGATTAACATGTGGGACAATTTAGACACCAACATCCCGCAGTACGACGAGTACATGGCCGACGAAATTCACCCGAACCGCGCAGGATATTTGAACTGGTGGACGCCATACATGGAACAATGCATGATAGAATACCTTTCACAACAATAAATATTTGACAAGCATTCAATGGGGTCGTCTAAAAACGGACGGCTCCGTTTCCATTTTCAAATGATTTTCCAATCCCCACCCGTTCCGAATTATAAGAGAAAGACAGTTGACTTTATTCTTCAGCCACTTTAAGGAAAAGCATTTTAATTGGAGATATAGTAAGAAGAAATCGTCACAAGAAGGGGAGCGGCCACGCAGATTGTGAGCGGCTCGCTCCCCCCTCTTTCCTTTTCATTTTACCCTTGTTTACCCAACATCCGATGCGACATCACCAATATTTCATGCGCCAGCACCGGAAACGCCGCCAGGATCATCAACACGAACCATTCTTCCATGGACAGCATGGTCGTCCCGAACCATTGTACCAGGACGGGAACCTCCGTCACCGCCAGTTGCAATGAAAATCCCGCCACGAACGCCACCGCCATCAGGGAGTTGAACGTGCGCCGTTTTGAAAACACCGAGCTTCTCACGTCCTGCATCCCGAGCGCGTGGAACAGCTGCGACATTCCCAGTACGGTAAACGCGTAAGTCTGCGAACGCGCCAGTATCTGCGGGTCGCCAAATATTCCCCGGATGTTTTCCAAAGACAGCTGCATCTGTCCCTCCGTCATGATTTCCCACGGTAGCTTCAAAAACGCGGTCAGGCTGATGGCCGCAATCAAAAGACCGTAAAACACCGTGCACTCCCATCCACCGTCGTCAAACATCCCCTCCTCTGCCGGCCTGGGCGGGCAATCCATCAATGCGTCATTATCGTTTTTATCCACTCCCAGAGCCAGCGCGGGCAGGGAATCGGTAATCAGGTTAATCCATAAAATGTGGCTTGCCTTAAGCGGCGAGGCCAATCCGGCCAGCACCGCCACGAACATGGTGATGATTTCGCCAAAATTGGAGGACAACAAGAACAATACCGTCTTCTTAATGTTTTCATATATGCCGCGCCCCTCTTCTATCGCCTTTTCTATCGTGGCAAAATTGTCATCCGTCAATACCATGTCGGCTGCCTGCGCCGCCACGTCCGTCCCGCACATTCCCATGGCAATACCGATGTCGGCCATGCTAAGCGACGGCGCGTCGTTGACCCCGTCGCCGGTCATGGCGACAATGTTTCCGGACGACTTTAGCATTCGCACGATTTGCACCTTGTGCTCGGGCGACACGCGGGCAAATACGGATATTTCCGGCAACCTTTCCTGCAACCGTTCTTCTCCCAACCGGTCCATTTCCTCCCCGGTCATGCATTGCGAGGCTTCCCTGGCTATCCCCAGTTCCTTGGCGATGGCTAACGCGGTGTCCGCATGGTCGCCGGTAATCATGACCGTGCGCACCCCTGCCTTGCGAAACTTCAGAACCGCCTCCGCCGCCTCGGGACGAACCGGATCCTTCATCGCCGCCAGCCCGACAAAAATCATGTCTTTTTCATTCATCAGGTTCGTGCCCTTCTTCATGGCCAACGCCAGCACCCGCAAGGCCTGCGAGGACATCTCGCCAAGCACCGCGTTAATCCGCGCCCGCTTCGCATCCGTCAGCGGCTGAACCGAACCGTTCAAATATATTTTCGTGCAACGCCTCAGTACCACGTCCGGCGCGCCCTTCGTATACGAGATGTCACCCCCGCCCGCCGCGTTTGCCACGCCACCGTCCTTTTGCTCCGTGCCATCTTCCCACGCGCCGTCCTTTTGCTCCGCGCCTTTCTCCCACGCTTCCGCGTTCGCCAGCTTGCCGCAATGATGCAGCGTCGTCATCATTTTTCTCGCGGAATCAAACGCCTTCTCGTCAATCCGCGGGAAATCTATCATCTCCCGCTCCTTTCGTATTCCGCAACCCGCCGCCATTTTCAGCAGGGCGATTTCCGTCGGGTCGCCAATTTCCGCCGCCACGCGCTCTTCCTGCGAGGGCAGGGCCGCGTCATTGCAGAGCGCGAACCCGCGCAAAAATTCCAACGGGATTTCCGCTTGTTCCTGGATATAATCCAAAGAAATGGGTACTACTTTCTCATTGACATAACATTGCGTCACCGTCATCTTGTTCTGCGTGAGCGTCCCCGTCTTGTCCGAACAGACCACGTTGACCGAACCAAGCGTCTCCACCGAGGGAAGCTTCCTAATAATCGTATGTACCTTCACCATCCGCGACACGCTCATCGCCAGCACGATGGTCACGATGGCCGGAAGTCCCTCCGGCACCGCCGCCACCGCCAGCGAGATGGCCGTGATCAACATTTCCAGGATATTGCGATGCTGCAAGACCGCGATGACGAACAGCAGAACGCACAAGCCGACCGAAAGAATGCTGAGGATTTTCCCCAGTTCGGCCAAACGCTTTTGCAGCGGCGTAAGCTCGCGCGGCGTCGCCTTAATAAAGGAAGCGATTTTTCCAATTTCCGTGTCCATTCCGGTGGCAATGACCACGCCCTCCCCGCGCCCCGCCGTCACCATCGTGGACATGAACGCTTCGTTCTTTCGCTCGGCCGGCTGCAGTTTTTTCTCTGCCTGAAAGTTCGCGTCCTTTAAGGACGGATACGGCTCCCCCGTCAACGCCGCCTCCTCCACCTTCAAATTCCAACTGCGAACGAGGCGAACGTCCGCCGGAACCTGCGCCCCCGTTTCCAATACCACGATGTCGCCCGTCACGAGCGTGTCCGCCGCCACCTTGCAGACCTTCCCGCTCCTACGCACGAGCGCGTGCGGGCTTGTCATCTTTTTGAGCGAATCCAGTGCCTTCTGCGCCTTTCCCTCCTGAATCACCCCGACCGTCGCGTTGACCAGAACCACCACGACGATAATCAACGCATCGCTGATTTCCCGTAATAAAAATGAGACGAACGCCGCTACCAAGAGCACGCAAATCAACGGATCGTTTAACTGCTCAAAAAACGCTTCCGGCGCGCTCTTTTTATGCCCTTGCTCCAATTCGTTCGGCCCGTTCGCCTTAAGCCTCTTTTCCGCCTCCAGCGTGCCAAGTCCCCTCTTTATGTCCGTGCGGAAATGCGCCGCGACCTCCTGCGCCGATTTTTCCTCAAACAAAATCACTCCCCCTTCCACTGCCGCTCATGTGGCTTGTACCGATATACCGTTACGGTCAGTCAAGGCTGAACCGTAACGGCATATGGCCATTAAAATCGCTTCGCGATGGGCCATAGCCTTGTCCCCATCACGTTTTCGTCAGGTCAGCGCAGTAAATGCGCAGACCTGACTGAAATGTATCGACATATCACATCATATGCCGCGGCGGGGGAGGATATGACGGAAAAAATATCACTGCAACTCTCCTTTTTTCAGTCGGAGGATTACGTCAGCCTGCCTCGCAAGTTCGTTCGAATGTGTCACGATGATGACACATTTCTTCATCTGATGCGCACATTCCTTCAAAATGTCTGCAATCGGGGCCGCCGTGTCTTCATCAAGGTTTCCCGTCGGCTCGTCCGCAAGAATGACGCTCGCGTCAGAGGCCAGCGCACGGGCGATTGCCACCCGTTGCTGCTGCCCGCCGGAAAGCTTCAGCACGTTTCTCCTCGCCTCCTCCCTCGTAATCCCCAAACGCTCCAA
The DNA here is from genome assembly GCA_948468385.1 of uncultured Faecalicatena sp. Classification (GTDB taxonomy): domain Bacteria; phylum Bacillota; class Clostridia; order Lachnospirales; family Lachnospiraceae; genus Schaedlerella. Next base: position 116,496 of record CAOKHZ010000006.1, read on the forward strand.
GAGCGGCAACGGCGGCAGTTTGGATGTCAAGGCCACGTTCTCGATAGGCGTCATATAATCTATCAAATTATAGTTTTGAAAAATAAATGCCACATTGTTCTTACGATGCCATGCAAGCCCCCTTTTCTGGATATCTTCTCCCTGAAACAACACTTGTCCCCGGGACGGGTGGTCCAATCCTCCAAGCAGGGAAAGCAGGGTCGTTTTCCCGCATCCGGACGGGCCGAGGATGGCATAAATTTTTTCCGCCTCAAATTCGGCGGATATGTTTTTAAGCACTTTCTTATTTCCGTCATAAGAATATTGAACATTACAAATTTTCATGATACACATTTTGGCACCCTCCTTAACTCATCATTGAAACAAAAAGTCCGGCTTGCCGGACTCTCGCGCCGGAGCGCGGCTGCGGCAGCAACCATTTTCCTTAGGCGCGAAGTGTGCATCCCTCGAAGGGTTTTGTATTATAGGGAACGAAGTTTCCTATGATACAAAAATGTCCCTCGGTCGTAATCGAACGACCGTCCACGAGGAAGCAAGAACCGACACGGCAATCAGTAAAATTCCCACCAAATAGAGCGGGACTAAATAAGCCGCCGAAATCCGCACGTCAAGCCCCGCGGTTCCCGCCGCCACTCTGGATAACAAAAACACACTCACCCTTTTTGCAACCAGGCCGCCAAACGGCATGGACACCGCAAATGAAACGACGGCCACGACAAAAGTCTCTGTAAAAAGCTGTAAAATAATATTTACTTTGCTTTTGCCAATGGAAAGCAAGATTCCGATTTCTCTTTTACGTCCCCTGATCCAAATGGTCAAAAGCAGCGTCAAAATACCGGCACTGACAACGGAAATCAGAATCATCGCCGTGTTCACCAGGCTTTGCAGGGACTCTAAAGGAGTGGAAATCGCGTCGATTTCCTCCGTGTCAATGGTCAGCTTCAAGGTCTTGCCCTCCAACTCTGGCAATGCAGATATTTGGTCGTAAACACTCTGGACGCAGGCGGGGTCTTCCACATAAATCGTCAACTGATAATAGCCTTCCTCGTCGAAGATGCCTTTGAAAATGTCCTTTACCGCCGCATAATCGACATAGCCGCAATTTGCCGGAATTTCGTCAACCGTCAGGGCGTTTCCTGCCACCCCTTTTGTGCCGTCAAAAATTCCCACGATTTCAAACGTGGCTTTCGAGTCCGAGTCCAAACAATACATCGTCACGTCATCCCCGACGGACAGTTGATTGTAATCCGCAAGCTCTTTTGAAATCAGGCAGGTGTAAATGTCGTCGGGCGTGATGTGCCTGCCATCCACCAGTCTATATTTGCCGCTTTGGAACGCCTTGCATTTTTTCGACGACAACGTCGCGGTATAGCTCGACGCCTCGCCGTACGGCGTATAGCTTAACCCCAAGGCGGCGGGCAGGTATTTGAAGTCAACGCCCGCGCCATAATAGCTTTTTGCTTCCTCGCAATTGTAATCCACAACACCGTCGACCTTTTTTATCGCGTCCACGATTTCCTCCGTAATCAGGTCCCCATCATAGTAGTAGGCCGTTCCCCACTCATTTTGCCGGCCGCCTCCCATGTGGCCTTCCGTGTCCGTCTCAAGCAAAATTTTTCCTCCAACCGTCGTCCGAACCCTCGCCGCCGCTTCCTTAAACGCGTCATGGATGGCAATCCCGGTGAGCATGAACGTCGCAATCAGCGTCAGCAGCAAAAATAATACAAGCATCTTAAATCGTTGTCTCAGGCAGTATAGGCCCGCCCTTTTTACAAAACTCATCGCTCTCCTCCTAACTCATTTTCGATAAAATGTCTTTGGGTTTCAACCGCACGACCGCGATGGACGACACAAACGTGGAAACCGCCACCACGACGCACTGGCACGCGTAAATAAACAGCGTTTCGATTCCCCCTAACTTCAAATACTGTTCCATTTGAATGCCGCCGTCCATGCCCGCCCTCAATATTTCATCATTTAGCAGGTTCGGCTGCAGGCCGCCGAACAAGCTCCGGCCCAAAAAACTTGTAACGCCAAGCGAAACGATATGGGACAACGCCCATGCAAGCGCCGCCACCGACAACACTTCCAAAAGAAATCCCGCCACAATCTCCCTTTTTGATATGCCGACGCTGAGCAAAATGCCCGCCTCCTGCATCCTGCCACGCATCCGCATCATTAAGAACAAGGTCAAAACCGCCGAACTGACGACCGACACAAGGAGGAGTAATATTTTCATCAAGTCACCGAGCGAAGATAACCTATCGGCCATTCGGGAATATTGAAAATCATTGGTGCGGATAAAATGCGTCGTCCAGTCAATGGAATCCATTTGCCTCACATTTCGCGTGACACTTTCAAGCCTGGCGGGATCCGTAATATAAAAATCAACCTCTCCCGTATAAACGCCCACTTCACTCTCGTGCAATGTATTCAAGACATCAAGGCTCGCATAAATCTCGTTTTCGGCGACACCTGCCGTCGGTTTGATGGCGGCATCCTTCTTGTTCAGCTTATATATTCCACATACTTCGACTTGAACATAGGCCGTTTTAACAGATATTTCATCAATATACGCGCCATCGGATTCCTTAAACCTTGCATGGGTCAATGTCAAGGTATCGCCAACCGATAGCTGGTTGGCCTTTGCCAACTGCTCGCTGATGAGAATTTTTCCGCCGTCCGTCTCGGTGATATGCGCCCCTTCCGTCAAAACGGCCGTTTCGTCCGTAAAACCTGGGGCAAGCGCGGAAAACCGCAACGCCGTCACCTTTCCCATGTCACTTTCTTCGGTATGCTTTTCACCGGGAATGAAGTGAATGGCATCACTTTTGGCAAATCCATAGTTCATGGGGTTACAATATTTGATTTCCCCTATCCGCATAATCTCGTCCACTATTTTCTGAGTAATGTGAACCTTGTTTTTCTTCACCTCCGTTTCACCGTTTTCATTCATTGACACCTCGGTGTTTGCCCGGATATAGAAAGCCGCCCCAATGGAAGTCCGAATGTCTTCCACCAGCCTTTCCGACGCGTGCAAAACGCTAAAACACGAGACGAGGAAAACCGCCACGATGAAGATTATCAAAAACAAGCTTATGGTTTTCCCCCTCTTCCGTGATATATAAAGAAAAACCCTTCGTGTAAAATGCATCCGATTTTTTCAACTCCTTTCCATTTTCGTGCGTCGACACCATGAAAATCATATGACTCTTTGATTTGTTTTTGATTTGCTTTTTGTGAGAAATACATTTGATTGAAAGTTACTTTTCACGGAGCGGGGAAAGTAATGATTGAAAAAATAAATTGAAAAAACTAACCAAAAACCAATAAAAATATTTTATAATGACATCGGTATACGAATGGCAACACGCATCGTCATCAGATTCGGAGGAGGTTTTCGAATGGACAAGAAAATTTTAATCGTCGAGGATGAAGCAGCGATACAAAAAATACTGGCGGAACCGCTCACGTTCGCGGGATACGAAGTTACCACCGCGTCGGATGGATTAGAAGGTATCAATACATTTCACAAACAAGCGTTTGACCTTGTTTTGTTGGACATCATGCTGCCCAAGATTGACGGATATACCGTATGTGAGATGATACGTCAGAAGTCGCAAATCCCGATTATTCTTTTAACCGCACTTGACACGGAAGAGGCGCAAATAGAAGGCTTTGACAAATTGGCGGATGATTATATTACAAAGCCGTTTTCCATAAAGCTCGTCTTAAAGCGCGTGGAAGCCCTTTTGCGGCGCGCGGCATCGGATACGACATCGGATATGGCATCGGACATGATTCATTATAAAGAAATTACGGTAAACGAAACGGAACGAACGGTTACCGTTTCTGGAAGCGAGGTAGCACTTACCCACTTGGAATTTGAAATCCTATTGCTGTTTCTCAAAAACAACGGCCGTGTTTTTACAAGGGACGACCTTCTCAACCTTGTCTGGGGCTATGACTTCGTGGGCGATGAAAAAGGCGTAAACTTCCATATCATGAACCTGCGTAAAAAATTGCATGTAGATTATATTGAAACGGTCAGAGGGGTGGGATATAAAATTGCGAAGGAAAATTAAGAACAGTTTAAACGCGAAGGTATTTTTGTGGGTCTTTTCGGCTCTGACGGTTTGCAGCATACTGATTTATGGAATCGTGTTGACCGTCCTTCCCAAACAATACCTGATTACGTCGGACAAGCAATTGGAAGAAAATACCGAACTCCTCGTTTCCAGGTTGCGCGATATGCCTTATGAGGATGCCATCAATGAAATTTATAATTTCTGTATCCGAAATAGTGTCGCGATATTGCTTGATGATGAAAAAGGTGTTTTGAACTTTGGCGAAGTAAAGACGGAGGAATTGACGTCCACGACGTCAAGCATTGCAACCACGGTTACTTTTTTAGATGATGGGACAGAACATGCTCTCGTGGTATCTTCCATATCGCAAACGGCGGATCTGATTTCAAGCCTTATGCTGCGCTTCCTTCCCGCCGTCCTTGCAATGATTCTTCTGTTGTCAACCTTAAGTGCCTTGATTTGCAGCAAAGTCATCGTTAGCCCGATTGCCAGAATCAGCCAGATTTCCAAGCGAATGACCTCCCTTGACATGACCTGGAAATGTGACGTTGAAAGTGATGACGAGATTGGCGTGCTCGCATCCAGCTTAAATACGATGGCTGACCGGTTGCGGGAAACCATGGACGAATTAAAAAATGCCAACCGGCAGCTTACGGACGACGTGGAAAAATTCAAGGCATTGGAAGAACAACGAAAGAACTTTTTCGCGGCGGTATCCCACGAATTAAAAACGCCGCTGACCATATTAAAGGGACAAATTGAAAATATGATACTGGGGTACGGGGATTATCAGGACCACGAAAAATATTTACCCGAAGCACTGAAAGCGACCGAAGATATAGCGCATCTCGTCAGGGAAATCATAGCAATCTCCAAAATGGAAAGCATGGATTTACAAGACACGTTACAAGAGGTATCCTTACGAACGTCCATTCAGGACGCGGTAGAAGCCATTTTACCGCTTACACGGGACAAGGATATTCAAATACACCAGAACGTCGGTACGGATACTGTTTTGTCCGTCCATCCGAATCTTTGGAACAAGGCATTATCGAACATCATTGGAAACGCGGTTCTGCATTCCCCTTGCGGCCAGCATGTTTTCATTACCGAATATCCAGCGGAAGATGCCGGCAACGCAGCCTGCCAAAATTCCTTGAAGCCTTGCGAAAAGGAAAGAATCCTCGTCATTGAAAACACCGGAACGTTTATTTTGGAGGACGACCTTTCGCATCTGTTCACGCCTTTTTACCGGACGGACAAGTCAAGGAACAAGGCCACCGGCGGAAGCGGCCTGGGGCTATATATCGTCAAGACCATACTTGACTTGCATGGCATGGCCTATTGTATAAAAAATACGCAGAACGGCGTGGCATTTATCCTTTATTTACCTTGACGGACTCGTAAGAGTCATTTATCCAATCAAAACATTTTTTCCCTCGAACGCGAACCCGTATTTTTTTATGCGTTCCGGCGCGATTCCTGCCTCGTTAAGGCTCGCCGCATAAGCCTTCTCCTCAATCTGCCCCAACGCCTCGCAAACGGCCTCCTCAAGCGTTTGTTTTTTCGCCTTCCTGCATACCTTGAACTCGATGATGATGGCATCGTCCTCCGCCCTTCGCGGTTTCAGCATCACGTCATACCTGCCAAAGCCGCTCTCGCGGTTGGAAGTGACCTCGTACCGATCTGCCAAATCCACCATCAGCCCAAGCACGAAACCATGGTAAAAGCGTTCCGGCTCCTCCGAGGAACCATCCCCCGTGTCAAAATAACTGAACGTCGTAAATATAATCTTGCCCATATATTCGTTCATGGCCTCCACGTCTCCCAGAAGCAGTGCCTTGATAAAGGGATTGTATGCCGAAACGGACGCTTTGAACCAACCATTTATCATTTTTTTGAACATGATAAGGACTTCCTTGTTGGTAAGCCGAAGTCCGTACTCCCAGTCCCCGTCTTCCGTGAATTTGCACCATTCCACGCGTAAATAGCCACTCGCCAATAACAGACTCCAAATCGCGTCTTCGTCGCCGTCCAGTTGATTGTACACGATTTGCTCGTCAATCCGCGCGTGAAGCATTCCTCCCGCCAGCAAGTCCTCCATCGTAACCTTCACATCCGCACTTCCCTCGCGAATCAATTTCCCCGCCAGACTATTGCTGCTCGTGTTCGTCCAATATGGGGCAAGCTTTCTCTCTTTCATATAATTGATGATGGACCACGGGTTGTAAATGTCCCGTTTTTCTCCAAAGGTAAACCCGTCATACCAATCTCTTACATTTTCCCGCTCCCCATACAATCCATACTCCTTCAACGCCTCCCAGACCTCCTCCTGCGTAAAGCCGAAGGAATCCGCATAACGTTCCGATGTCGTGGTCACTACCGTCAGATTGTTCAAATCAGAAAACATAGATTCCCTGCTGACCCTCGTAATCCCGGTCATCAGCGCCCTTTCCAGATAAGGGTTCGTCTTAAACGTGGCATTGAACAAATTTCTCGTAAAGGCAACCAACTCGTCCCAATAGCCGCCCACGTAAGCCTCCTGCATAGGCGTGTCATATTCGTCGAGCAGGATGATGACCCTTTTCCCATAATAACGCGTCAAAAAATTGGACAACATGTTCAGGGAATCCGCCGCCAGATAATCCTCCATGTCAACGGATATCTCCCGATAGGCCGCCTTTTCGTTCTCATTCAGCAAATCCCCGTCCAGCAAAAAGTCATACTGGTTATACAAGTCCGTAATAAGCTGGCAAATTCTCTTTCGTGTGTTTAAAAACGAAGTCTCCTTCACCTTCGCAAAGCTTAAAAAGAGCACCGGATACGTCCCCTGCAATTCCTGGTATTCCCGCTCGTTCCAAACAAGCAGATTTTCAAACAAGTCGCCCCTACCCGCATATTCGACGGAAAAAAACTTCTCCACCATGCTGAGGTTCAACGTTTTACCAAATCTCCTGGGGCGATTGATCAGGGTCACCTCGTCTCCCCCGTCCCACCATTCCTTTATAAAGGACGTTTTGTCCACGTAAAAATACTGCTTTGTTCTTATTTTTTCAAAATCTTGTTGTCCAATACCTATCGTCCTCGCCATGCCCCTCACCTCGCAATTAACCAAAATGTCCTACATCTGCCCATTACACCACTTCTATCATCAGTATATACACATCTGCCGTTGAAAGTCAAGACGGTTTCAATACGCCTTCTGCCATCCATATTTCGGTGTCATTTACTCCTTCACGTACTCTTAAGAAGCCCCTCCGAGCGGCTCAGTGCCTGCGCAAGCCCATTCCAACCGTCATCGTCCACGACGTTCAAAAATTCTTCCGCAATCTCTTGGTTTGGAATAAACGCCTCCCCCGTGCCCTCATCATAAGCCAAATATCCCAAATGGACAAGGAGCGTGAGCACATCGTCCCTTGTCTTGAACGTCGTCATGTCATTCTGAAATTTCCGGGTATTTATCTTACACCGCACATTACTAAGCATCTCTATAATGGCTTCTTTCAGCCCGTTAAAATTCATGTCAATATATACCTTCAGTGCTTCATACGTCTCCGTCCCCGTCCAATAGCTTCTAAATTTCCCCCGCCTCATCACGTCAACAACCGACTTCGGATTATAAATATGGCACCCGTTTAAAAAATACCCGTCATACCATTTCTGCACCTCGGAAAATGACACGTTATTCTGCCCGCAGAGTTCCCTGACCTCGTCCTCGTCAAACCCGAAATACGGTGTCAGTTCCCCGGAATCAATCATGGAATATTCGTCAAAAATATTAAGTGCCGAGTGTTCGCCGTATTTCTTGATTGGCAAAATACCCGTCATGTATGCCATGTCCACATACTCGGCCCCTTTAAAAAGTCCGCGAAGGAAATCCAAATACTCTTTCTGCGCCTCCTTGTGCTCTTTTGCAACCCGAAAGACGCAGTCCCACTCATCAATGATAAAAATAAAGCCCTTGCCCGTCTGACTGAATATTTGTTCCAATACCATTTTCAATCTACTATTCAAACTAAAATCATTACATTCTGGAAACATCTTTTTTAATTCTGCCACTACCCCGTTCTCTATTTTACCGATAAACGTATCAAGCTCTCTCTCACTTTCTAAAAACCGTTGCATATCCAGCCGGATTACGTTATGCTGGTTCAAATGTTCCTGAAATAATTCCCCCTTCTCCGCCGCACGCCCCGCAAACAATTCTGCCGAATCGCAACCACTGCTATAATAAGCCACAAGCATGTCAGCCGCCATCGACTTTCCAAAACGGCGCGGACGGCTGACACTGACAAACTTCTGCAAGGTGTTCAAAACGCTGTTCGTGTACGAAATCAACCCCGTCTTATCCACATATATCTTAGAATTTACAGCTTCGTAAAATGCCCTGTTTCCCGGATTCAGGTGAACTCCCCGAGTTCACCCTCGCGACAGTCGCCAAATGTGCATGCAAGCATGCCCGCTTGGCTCGTTGCTCGCGGAAATAAATTCCCATGACACACCTCCGATTTCTCTAATTTCACTAATACCATGGATTGCCCAGCACTTCGTACCCCTGGTATCACCAAATCATTTTCATGTTTTCATTTATCTTAACCCCAAAACGGCAGTTTGGCAACTTTTATTTCCACCTGAAGGTTACTTTTCACGGGGTAGGGAAAAGTAACCCTGGATTTATACCTCGGGAAATGAAAGCATAAAAGATATTGACGTACAGAAAACCTTACGATACAATGCAAGTATGAAAGTTATTCTTTATTAGAGAGGTATTATATTATGTTAGCGGCAAGCCACACGAATCTTCGCGATAATATGAAAAAATACAATAACTTCGATTTGCATTTCTTATTTGATTTAAAGAGTGAACGGATTCAGTTTCTGCACGCAAATTACGTCCATCCGCTGAAACAAAATTTAGTACAAGAACTGCAGCAGGATTTCCAACGGGATTCCAACGTGAAAACCGCCATCGTATTTGGAAGCGGCGTGAAATTTCGTTGCAACAGCTACAGCGATTTGGACATTTGTATCGAACGATACAGTCTCGACAAACCGTTCCACTATCAAGCCGGTGACGACGGAAGCGCAATCGACGTACTCTATGCGGACCAAATCGGCGAAAGGCTGCGTCGTGAAATAGAAGAAAAGGGAATCGTGGTTTATGACAAGGAGGGAGCCTATGTGCGACATTCGACTGTGTCGGCGTGACCGTCCCGAACACACATGACATTGACAAACTTGTCCGCATGTCAAAAAACAACGGCTCAAATGACATCCGCACGCATCTGCTCCCAACTATAACTGGTCTTGCTGCCTCTATTTATTAAATGTACGGATGGCAACACACTCCATCCGTACGCCGATCCTATTACTCTTTTACATAATTACAACACCTCGTGAATACGCTCAATCTTGCCCAGTCCCTCGTTTATCCGCCTTGCGATTTCATCCTGCTTTTCCTTGTCGTCCGTAATTTTTTCAATCACGCCGGTCAAATATTTCTCCAACGGCGTTCCGACAAAATAAGTCGCCTGACTTCTAAACGATGCCATGTCAAACGCCGGCCCAAGCACGTCTTGACATACCTCCAGCGCCATCGGTTCCGCCAGAATGGAGCCGATGGATGACTTCATGGACAAGGCATATGGATTTATGCCCGTCAGCATGATTCGTATGCTTTTCACTATATTCGCGGCAGAATTACCGGCCAGCAACTCGTACACGCCCGGCTCCGCCGTCCACTCATGCAGGGACACGTCATATGAGGCGAATGACTTCGGCACGAGTTTCAGTTCCACACATTTTTCCTCGCCCGGCGAAAGCTCCACCTTGGCAAACGCCTTCAACTCCTTCTCCGGCTTGTCGAGCGTGGACTTTTCATCCCGCACGTACAGCTGCACAACTTCCTTGCCCGCCATCGTCCCCGTATTTTTTACCTTTACGATGACCAAAAGCGGCTCTTCCGACCGGTTGTCATACTCCTTGCCCGACACGGAAATGTCCGTCAATTCAAAATTCGTATAGCTTAAACCATATCCGAACGGGTACAACGGTTCAATCCCCTTGTAGTCATAATAACGATATCCGACATAAATTCCTTCACCATAAGCAACCTCACCAAACTCACCCGGAAAGTTCTTGCTGGTCGGACAGTCACGATAATGCTTCGGGAACGTCAGCGGCAGCTTCCCACTCGGGTTCGCGTCACCAAATAAAATGTCGGCCGTTGCCCTCGCGCCCTCCATGCCCGGGAAGAACAAACAAATAATCGCATTCACGTCATCGACATAATCCATCAAATCTACCGGCCCGGCCACGTTTAATAACAAGATGATTCGCTTACCCGCCGCCTTTGCTTTCGCAATCGCCCCGACAAGCATCTCCTTGTCCTCCGGGTCAAAGTCCATGCTTACGCGGTCGCTTCCTTCCTGCCCCGCGGAACCCGCAGTGATAATCACGGTGTCCGTGCCCGCCCCAATTTCCTCGTACAGCACTTCGGCCGTCTTCGTCGCCACTTCCTTTAACAAACTGGTGGTTTTACTCGTATCCACCTGCGCGCTTCCGGCTCCCGAATCCATGAAGCGCTCGCAGAGCCTCCCGAACAAGGCCACCTTCGTATCCTTTGCAAGAGGAAGGATTCCGTCATTTTTTAAAAGCGTGATGCCCTCCACCGCCGCGTTATAAGCGGCATCGCGCGACAACTTGTTATCAATGGCCGTATATTTCCTGCCATTGAATTTCGGGGTCCGCAAAATCATGCGAAGCGTTCTTGCAACCGCGTCATCGAGGCGTTCCCTGCTAATTTCCCCCGACTCCACCGCCTGATATAGCCGCTCTTTTCCACGAGGCCCCGGCATGTCCATGTCGTTTCCCGCTTTCAGCGCTTCTACCTGGTCATACACCGCGCCCCAGTCGGACACCACCTGGCCTTCAAATCCCCACTCCTCTTTCAGCACCTGCGTCAATAACCAGTCATTTTGCGCGCAGGGCTTTCCATTAATGGAATTGTAGGCACTCATGACCGTTCCCACTTTTCCTTCCTTTACTGCCGCCTCAAACCCCGGCAGGTAAATTTCGCGCAACGCGCGTTCGGAAATGTGCTCGTTAATGCCCTGGCGCAATGTTTCCTGGTTGTTCGCCGCAAAATGCTTCACATCAGCCACCATGCCCTGGTCTTGCACTCCTTTGGAAAATTCCGGTGCCATTTTGCTGCTAAGGAACGGGTCTTCCGAAAACGACTCGAAAAGCCGTCCATTCTTCGGATCCCTATGGATGTTCGTGTTCGGTGTTCCCAAAAGCACGTCCACGCCATAGGCCTGCGCTTCCCGTCCCACGGCTTCGCCAATTTTATAAATCAATTCCGGCTTCCACGTCGCGCCCAAAAGCATGCCCGGCGGGAAACATCCCGGTTCCTCGCCGTTTGGACGCACACCGTCAATCAACGAACGAACATATAAAATCATCTTTTTTTCCCGCTCTGGCATGTCCTCTGGCAACGGCCTGGAATTAGTGGCGTAAGCGACCATGCCCATGAATGCCGCCCCACTCTCGTTGTTGGACTCGCTACTTTCTTCCTTCTCTTCCGGCAACTTCTGCATCTTTTCTCCATCCATCTCGATGCTCATGCGAAGCCCGACCAATTCCCCCATATACTGCATCAAATTCACCCCTGTCGCGCCGTCCAGGTACAAAATGGACGGAATGCCGTACTGCGGCATCTCGAGGGAAGAAAACGAACTCTTTCCGGTCAATAAGTCCACCTTCTCCCTCACGGACATCTCCGCAAGTAATGCGGGAATTGAATCTTCATTCACTAACTTGCCCATAACCAATCTCCCTTCTTTCTCGTCGCGGCTCCCTGCACGAACATTTCCAAGACTGCCACGCGCCCGGCCTTCGCCGCCCTCTTGTCATTATCAATACCAACTATACCAGACCCACGTCCTCCAAAAATAACAATATTGCGATTTTTAACATACAATGTTGTGATTTACTCCTTGCATGCGCACGGAAAATCAGGAAATCTCATGTTCTGAAAAAAAGACTCCCACATCTCTATAACATGTGGTATAATATGAACACTTGGCGAGGTGTTTTCGAGCCTAGTGAGAATATATACCTGGCCACTTAGCGAGGTTTTCCACGAGCTTAGTGGACATAGTATAATATGAGCACTTGGCGAGGCTTTCCGAGCCTAGTGAGAATATATACCTGGCCACTTAGCGAGGTTTTCCACGAGCTTAGTGGACATGGTATAATATGAACACTTGGCGAGGTTTTTCAAAACACCGCGCCCATATCATACCAGGAGGAACGTTAGCGATGAAAAAATTTAACATATACAAGAGCGTGCAATTCATTTTATTGGCCGTCATCATGGCCGTCGGCCTATACATGGTCTTGATCAACCCGGAAATTTCTGCCAACGCGTCGATTCGCATGACGTGCACCTTGCTTTTGGGCTCGGTCGGGCTTTCCCTCTTGTTCACGGTGATAGATTTCATCTTTTTTACCTCTCCCCAAAATCGGCGGAAGTTGGGACTGTCCATATTTTTCGACCCGGTGGCGGGCATCGCGAACCGCCACGGTTGTGACGTTTTAATTGAAAAATATTGGGATAAGCCGTTGCCAAAGAACATCGGATGCATCATGTTCGAATTGACGAACCTAAAGGAAATAAACCAGACATACGGACATCTGCAAGGAAACAAGCTGATACATGACTTTTCAAGCTTTTTGCAGGAAGCCTCCCTTGACCTTTGTTTCGTCGGACGCAATGGCGGGAACAAGTTCCTTGCCGTTTTTGAAATTTGTGATTATGAAAAAATTAAAACCTTTCTGGACCATCTTGACAATAACGTAAGCAAGCATAACAAGATGCCGGACATCCATCCGATTCGCTTTCATTTCGGCATCGCGTTTGACGAAGGTTCAAAAGTCCGCACGATTACAGAATTAATCGCCCTTGCGGATAAACGAATTTACAATACATAACGACAATACCAAAACCTGACAGAAAGGAGACCTCGGAAATGCGCAAAAATCCACTTTTTTGTGGTATTTTTCTCATGATATTCCTGATGGCCTTTTTATCCATCGGCTGCACGGGGAACGCCAAGGATTCCTCGTCCCCTTCCAATGGCAAAAACACCAAAAACCATACGGAGGAAAGAAGGGTTACCTCGCAGGACTGCCTGCTTCCCGTGGCTTCGGGCAGCATCGTTTATGGAAATGACGCGGTTTCCATCGACGCGTCAAACACGTCGGAAGGATACGTCATGGTATGCTACCAGGGTGCCGTCGATAAAGTAAAGCTGCAAATTACCACGCCAGACCAGACGACTTACACCTACAATCTGGCAATTGGCTCCTACGAGACTTTCCCTTTGCAAGGCGGGAACGGAACTTATGGCATGAAGATACTGGAGCACGCCTATGACGACAAATACTCCGTTTTGTTTACCCAGGACATCGACGTCACAATAACCGACGAATTCAAGCCATTCTTATACCCGAACCAGTACGTTTGGTTCGAGCAGGATTATAGCACCGTCAATTTTGCCAGGACGCTTTCCGAAGATTCCTCGAACGATTTGGATTACGTGGAGCAGGTATACCTTTATGTAATCGGAAACATTAAATATGACGAGGAGCTTGCCGAGACCGTGACCTCCGGGTATCTTCCAAACATTGACGATACCATGCGCACGAAAAAGGGAATCTGTTTTGACTATGCCTCCTTGATGGCGGCAATGTTGCGTTCCCAGGACGTGCCGACCAAGCTCGTGGTCGGTTACTCCGGGGATGCCTACCATGCATGGATCAGCGTCTATCTGGACGAGATCGGCTGGGTTGACGACATCATCCAGTTTGACGGCAAAAGCTGGTCACTGATGGATCCGACGCTCGGCGCGAACAACAGTAGCTCTTCCGTGAAAAAATATGTCGGCGACGGGAGCAACTATACGGTGAAGTATTTTTATTAATAAGGAAGTTGTGCTGCCACCAGGCTTGAAACCACCTCGCCAAGTGCCACACAACTACATTCGCACCTAAGCACCTAAATGACAAGTGCCAAGTGCTCATAGTAAGGGAGGACAATCATGAAACCATTTTCCAACATAGAACTTTCTTCATTCTGCGGCCAGACCGCCCTGATTTTAAAATCAGGCATTTCCGTCACGGAGGGACTTTCCATCATGCTGGAGGATGCCGCCTCCCCGGAAGAAAAAGAAGTATTGGAACGCCTTCTCGAAGGCATGCAAGAAACGGGACAATTGTACCAGGCCATGGAAAGGACGGAAATTTATCCTTCCTACATGATCCACATGGTACAGATTGGCGAAGAAACCGGCACGCTAGACGAAGTCATGGAATCCCTGCAAAACCATTATGAACGCGAAGATTCCATCAGCAAGAGCATTCGTAATTCGATTACATATCCCATGATCATGACCGGGATGATGGCCGTCGTCATCGTCGTCCTCCTCGTGAAGGTCATGCCCATTTTCAACCAGGTATTTATCCAGCTCGGCACGGAAATGACGGGATTCTCCCGCGTGCTGATGGACATGGGAACCATTATCAACCGTTATGCCATCGTGTTCATCGTCATTCTCGCGGCCATTGCCTGCCTCGCCCTTTTCGGCACGCGCACGGCCGGCGGACGGGCGATGGTGCAAAAGCTTGGATACAAACTTCGTTTTACGCGCGTCATCTATGAAGAGCTGGCCGCCTGCCGATTTGCCAGCGGCATGGCGCTCACCCTTAGCAGCGGGCTCAATCCGGATCGAAGCATGGAACTGGTACACTCCTTAAACGACGACCCTGTTTTCCAGAAAAAGCTTGACCGCTGCCAGAATGAAATCAACGATGGAAAAGATTTGTCACAAGCACTTTTCACCTCCGGGATGTTTACGGGGATTTACGCCCGCATGGCCTCCATCGGTTCCAAGACTGGCTCCATGGACCAGGTCATGGAGCAGATTGCCGAGCTTTATCAGGATGACATCGACACCCGCATGAACAACGTCCTCGCGGTGTTGGAACCCACCCTGGTCATCTTGCTCTCCTTGATCGTGGGTGTAATCCTCTTGTCGGTAATGTTGCCCCTGATGGGAATCATGTCAAGCCTGTGACGGAGGCGGAAAGGAGCTTTTCATGAGTCGATTTACATACAAGAAGCAACCGCGCACCGTGCACAAATTTTTGCTTTCCGTCTGCTTGTTTTTCGCCATCCTCTTCCTTTTCGTAGGAGGCATCTCGTCGTTGTCCTCCGGCACGAGGCAACGGCAAAAGGAAAGCCTTGAAAATGCCATCATGCGCGGCATCACTTATTGCTATGCCGTGGAGGGGGCCTATCCCGAAAGCCTTGATTATCTTCGGGAAAACTATGGACTTACTTATGATGAGAATTTATTTTTTGTAGACTATCGCGTTACCGGTTCGAACATTTTGCCGGACGTGACAATCATTGAAAGGAAGGAACAGTAATGCGGTTTCGTACAAAGCATAAGCACATGATCGATTTCTTGTTTCCCGTCGCGCTATTTTTTGTATTTGCCTTGTCCGCGCTTACGGTCATTCTCCTTGCGGCCAGAATTTACCAGTCTACCACCGAACATTCTTCGTTTAATTATACGTCGCGGACGTGCTTGTCCTACATCGCGGAAAAGATTCATCAAAACGATGTGGGGGGAACTGCCTCCATCGGGACTTTTGACGGATGCGACGCGTTAGTTTTAGGGCAGGCTCACGGGGAAGACACCTATTATACATACATTTATGTTCATGAAAATGAATTGAAAGAACTCTTTGTTAAAGAAGGTGCCGAAGTAAAAGCCGCAGACGGGAAAATGATTCTCAAGGTGACGGATTTTTCCATGGAACAGCTTTCCGACGACTTATTGCGTTTTTACTGCATTGACGAAAACGGCCAGGAAAGTTCCTCCGTTTTATGTATAAGAAGCCATTAAGACACGAGAATCCTTTACACAAGCCGTGCACGGCCCGCCCATGCAGTCCACGCATGATGACGTTTCATTTCAAACAGTAACAGAAAGGACGCACTTTTATGGTACGTAAAAGCAGAGCCAGATCATCCAGTTTGTTTTTGATAGAATTGATACTTGCCATCCTCTTTTTCTCGGTTGCAAGTGCCGTTTGCGTGCAATTGTTCGTAAAGTCGCATCTCCTAAGCACGGATTCCAACGCCTTGAACCATGCCGTGAACGAATGCGCCAACGTCGCGGAAATCATCGCGTCGGCAAGCGGGGCGGACGATGCCCTGGACAAATTAGAAGCCGTGTACCCTGACGTTTCCCATGCAGAAACTGCTCCGAACTCGCAAGACGATTTTTTTGACACGACGGTTTTCGTTTTTTACGATGACGAATTCGCCGCCTGCAAGGAAGGGGAAGAGGCAGAGTATTTTCTTGCCATTCACCTTACGGAAGAACAAAACATGTTGCAAGCCCTCATGCAAGTGACAAAAACGAAAAACCCGCAAGACCTCGAACGGGCTGACAAGCAAATCATCTACGAATTAGAGACCACACACCACGTGGCAAGGAGGACGGATTATGCGCAAAGATAAACAACAATCCTCTTTTGTAAATATCGGCTCCTCCTCGTTATTGGTCATATTTTTGATACTATGCCTTGTCACTTTTGCCATCTTGTCCGTTTCCAGTGCCAAGAGCGACTATTCTTTCAGCGAGCGGCTGGCAGAGCATAAAACAAAGTATTACGAGGCATCCGCAAGGGCAGAACGCATTGCCGGAGAAATCGATGATGTTTTGTACGAACTGGCACAAGAGAGCGATACAAAAAGCGACGGCAAAAACGGTATGACAGAAAATGCTACGGCACGAAACGGCAATACGGCCAGCTACGTTGCCGCCGTGACGAAAGCTTTTGACGGCATGCAGATTGACAACGTCATGCTCTTTTGCACCACCGAAGACGACCTTTTTATTTCTTACGAAATCCCGATAGGGGAAAAACAGAAATTAGAAGTGCGCCTTCTGGTCACCGATTACACAAAAGAAGATACCTATTATAAAACCGTGGCATGGCAAGTCGTGCCTTCTGGAACGTGGCAAGGGGACGAAAGCCTAAACCTCATGCCCGTCACACAATAATGTGATGATACCAGGGTCAAAAGGTCACGTATGACATGCTTGCATGCATGTCAATACATGGTCTTGGAATCCGCAAAACACCTCAATATACTCACAGTAAGGAGTTGATTTTTCATGAATTTAAAAGAAATATTGGAGCAGGCAATCAAGGAGCAGGCATCCGACGTGTTCATCGTCGCCGGACTTCCCGTATCCTTTCGAAAAAACAACGTCATACACCAGATTAACGAAGAAAAGCTTTTCCCAACGGACACGGAAAGCTTGCTAGCCGAAATATACGGGCAGGCCGGAGGACGCAGCCTGAAAATCCTTCACGACATGGGAGACGACGATTTTTCCTTCGCCATTCCCGGTTTGTCACGTTTCCGTGTCAGCGCCTATAAGCAAAGGGGGGCGCTGTCGGCTGTCATCCGCATCATTTCCTTCAACCTTCCCGATTTTAAAGATTTGGGAATTCCCGAGCACGTCATCCACCTCGGCGACGGCGGGAAGGGAATGGTGCTCGTCACTGGTCCGGCCGGAAGTGGAAAATCGACCACCCTCGCGTGCATTATTGATCAAATTAACAAAAAATCGCACAAGCACATCATCACGCTGGAGGATCCGCTGGAATACCTTCACCGGCACGACCAGAGCATCGTGAGCCAACGTGAAATCAACGTGGACACGGAAAATTACGTGACCGCCCTGCGAGCCGCGCTGCGCCAGAGTCCGGACGTAATCCTTCTCGGCGAAATGCGCGACTACGAGACGATTAACGTCGCCATGACGGCCGCCGAAACCGGACATTTGCTGCTCTCCACGCTCCACACCATCGGCGCGGCCAACACGATAGACCGTATCATCGACGTATTTCCGGCCAACCAGCAACGGCAGATTGCCATACAGCTTTCGACGGTGCTGACCGCGGTCGTGTCACAGCAGCTTGTCCCGACGGTGGATGACAAGATCGTTCCGGCTCTGGAAATCATGACCGTGACCCCGGCCATCCGCAACATGATTCGGGACAACAAGGTACACCAGATTGACGGGTTGATTTATTCCTCCATGAAGGAAGACATGATATCCATGGACGGAAGCCTGCAAAACTTGTGCAAACAAGGGAAAATCAGCAAAGATACCGCATTAAAATATGCAACGAACCCAGAAATGCTGAGCAAGAAACTGTGATACCAGGGTCAAAAGGTCATGTATGCTTGCATGAAACACATCCTTATATTGCGGGGCAAATGTTTCTGCCCCGCAGTATAATTACTTATGAAAACGGGAATTCCTCATCGTCCTCGTCATCCCACTCATCATTAAAGTCCCAGTCATCCCCGTCATCACCAAACAAATCCCCGAAATCGGCAAATTCCTTTTCCATCATTTTGTCAACTTCGTCCTCATATTTCTCCAGGGACTTCCGCATGCGTTTGGTCTTTTCCTTCTCGCCCATCGCCTCGTATAACCGCACGGCGGCCCGCCATATAATTTCGTTTTCTTCACAGCATTTCGCGTCATCCGACAAATATTCCTTCACGGTCTTTTCCGCCCCGGCGAGTTCTCCCGCGTCGGTCTGCGCGTAAACAAGTGCCGCCGCCGACACTTGTCCGGCCTCCTCCGACTGGTTCTTGGCCGCTTCCAGATGCCACTTCTCGCAAAACGCCACCGCCTCTCCAATCTTACCCTGCCCTTTCAACGCCTTGGACAATATGAAGCGAATGTCTGTCGGCTCGTCTTCTACCCAATGGAACATTCCCAACAATGTCTTACAAACCTCGTAAAGACGTTCGTACATCTTATACATGTCCAGTTCGTCCATGTAATCCTCCAAAAAGCCCGACACGTCATGCTCGAACTCCGTCTCGTCGTCCACCTGGTACAACTCGCCGGCAAAATCCGGATTTACTTTTCTCTCGCTTTCAATGACTGCGACCAATTCGTCAAACGCCTCGTCCCATACGGACTTGTCCGGCGTTGACGATATCATGTTCGAATAACAATCTCCCGACAGCTTATCAAACTTTTTCCATATCCTATCCATAATAAGATTCCTAACCCTTTCTTTGTTTTTATTTTTTGTAACACGGCAGGACAAAGGCCTTCCCTTCAAAACGCTTGTCACTCGCCGCCATGTGCCTCGCTCTCCAACTCCTTGGCCACTTTTACTACTCTGACCCATTAAAAAAACCTGGCAATTTCCGTATCCTTTTTCCTTGGCGGCATCTCTGGTTCCACCATCCCATATCCAAAGGCAATGACCGAAACAATTTTCTGATCTTTTGGTACTTCCAGCATCTCTCGTAGCCTCGCCTCGTCGCGAATACCCATGATGAGGCTGTCGATTCCCAAATCCTTTGCCTTCAATACCATGTTTTCATTCTGCAACGCCAAGTCATAAATGCCCCAGCCGTTTCCCAGTTCGTTGACCGCCCGGCCGTCCCGTTCAAAACCGGAACGGTTCATTACGAACGCCGTCACCACAAGGACGCTCGCACCTTGGCAACTATTCGCGTTAAACTCAGGCAGACATTCGCGGCGCACCTTCTCAAGCAAGTCCGACGACACCACACAATAATATCTCGCCGTCTGGCTGTTCTTCCACGACGGTGCCAGTATGGCGGCCTCCAAAATCTCCCTCATCTGGTTTCCGCTCACTTTCTCAAGCGGGTTGAAAGCACGCACGCTCCTTCTCGTCTCCACTACCTTCTGAAACTCCATGATGCTTCTCCTTCCGTTCACCATCTTACCACATTCTAACATATACATAGCCAGTGTACCACAAAACATATAAAAAAGCATCAAAAAAATTCCGGCTGTGCGGTTGGATGCTCCGATGGTGCCTCCAACCTTTACGACATTCTTCTATAGCAAGCATCCACCTTTATGTAAAGTTCCCTCTCTCCTCCAGTTTTCAAAAGCTCCTTTAGCACCGACATCCACTCTCTACAGAAATAGTGTATCGAATATTTTTCATCATACTCGTCAAACGTCTTTATCCCTTCGTTCTCCACCTTTTCAGAAAATTTCAAAAACGCCTCGCTCAAATATGCCCGCTGCCTTTTCCGCTCATCCGCCACCTTTTCCCTTTCCCATAGAGGAATCGAGCGATGCATCAGGGCAAGGTAAAGCACCTTGTCAATCTCAATGCTTTCCGCGTCATAAAAATCTTCCAGATATACACGTCCCTCCTCCCTCTCCTTTGCCAAAGACGGGTACTCCTCAAGCCACTTCGCCCTCTCCCTTGCACTCTCAATCGCATCCAATGGCGATATCGGCTTGTTTAGGCAACAATGCTTATATTTTTTCCCGCTCCCGCAGGGACAAGGTTCGTTCCTCCCGATTTTGGCGCTCTTAACCTCCGGTTTTTTATATGACTTCATCAATTTCTTCCATGCCTTTTCCCTCTCCTTTTCGCCCATCCGCGGCTCTTCGTCCTCGTGCGAAAACATCGCCCATCCACGCAACGTTTTCGCCGCGTTGAGCGGGGTTTTGCAAAAGCCTTCCCTATATTTCGAATATTCAAACATCAAGTCCACACACTTGTCATAATCCCCCAAGATTGACGGATCCACCATGTCGTTTTCATATAAAAAGCGAATCTCCGGAAGCATTTCAACAAAATGGCACTGGCAGATGACATCCGCCACTTCCGCATAAAAATAATCCCCAAGCCCGTCGCTTTCATGTATCATCTCGCGAATAAATGCCTGCCACTCGTCCTTCCCCAGCGAGCCGTCCAGATATAACTCGCCCATCACTTCCAGCATCGCATTCCGCACGTACTCGTCAATGTCCTAATTCAGGATGGCACGCTTCAAAAGCTCCAAATCCCCATTATACGTATTGTACAAAACATTGTTCATGCCTGACGTGACAGCGTCACCGATTAAGTAGTCCAACACTTCCGGCGGCAGGGACACGAACTCCATAATCTTCGGAAAAAACGCCTTGTCTTGAAATTGTGCAAGCAGATAAAACGCATAAAAATGTAATTGATACTCCTCTTCCAGATCGTCCTGCTCTTCCAAGGCCTTTTCAATCGCCGTACGCAAATACGGCATCGCTTCCTCCGGGTTCTCGCTCAAAACCCGAAACTCCTCCTCTGGAAATATTTTACTTCGATATGTAATGTTTTCAATTGCACTTTGTACCGACATCATATTCATTTTCTCCTTTTTCAATATTTTTATCTTTTACCTTCCTTACATCTTAGGAAATGTAATTGCATAAATAGCCTCACAAATTTTTAATACTAAGACTGGTTGCATAAGGAACAAGCTAATTCTCTTCCTTCGCGTCTTCCTATCCCCAAATCTTCCGCCATTTTTTATCCCGCCTATTAAACTCTTGTAGCATGTCATAAAACTTACAAACATATATGCCGTTTCTTTATTCTTGATTGGATAACAACGTTCCTCCCTTATTCAAATTTGCAAATATCTGCCTCAATATTTTAGAGCGTTGTTTTTTATCGTCAATCTTGATTTCTATTATAGCAATCGTTGTATAATCAACACGCCTTTTTACTTCCGGCGAAAGTGCCTCATAATCCACGTTTATTCCCCTTTTTCCGTCTCCTTCCAACTGAATATGTAGTTCTTCCAAATCATACTGACTCATCAGGGCTTCCTTAAACGAACAATTCTCAATTATAAGCTCCGAAAAATTAACGGATGTATTCTTCTTCGTCTTTAAATAATACCCTATGTAATAGAAAAAAAGACTCATAATTCGTTGTTGCCCATCCAATATTTCTAGCTGTCCCTCTTTATTACGACACGCATAAATCGGAGGAATGGGAAGCCCTAAAAGCAAAGATTCCACCAATGATTCGACTTGTTCTCTTGTCCAGCGATATTTTCTTTGATATTTGGGTATGACGTATAAATTTTCATTGACTCCCTCCACAAGTGTACGAAATCCCACATCTGTCTTATACTGCTGGATGCCGAGACCACCTAATTCATTCACCAATTCATTCTGACTCAAAGCAAAGTCCTCCTTCGACAATTATATTTTCTGCAATCTATAAATTTTACCATTTTAACTTAAGCTAATGATGTTGGGAGCCAAATATTTTTTGGCATTGTTATCATAACACCCTCGCGAAACGGGCGCAAGCACGTAAAACTCGATTGCAGATTTTTGTGAATATTGACGGCGCGATGCTGAATTGCAACCGGATTTCCTTGCAAATGCGTCACGCCCATGTTATACTGAGGGGCAATGTTTTTGCCCCTCAGTATACGAGGATGCACACAGCCGCATAAGGAAATATGCCGCCTCGCGGCTGCGGCTGGCGCAATACTCACGGCAGATTTCATCGACCGTGAGTATATATTACAATTAACATTGGCATACGCATGGCCACCATCCATGCGTTAATGCCATCCTTTATACCGATATGGGAAAATGAAACGAAGAGGAGGGAAAAAATTTTGAAAAAGACAAGTATCATTTTATCCGTACTGGCCATGGCCGCCCTGCTTGTGACGGGTTGCGGCAAGGACTCCAAAGAAGCGACCACGATGCGCTTCCTAAGGGCTGACGGCGAGGCGTGGATAACCGATGATGAGCAAAAAAACCTTGATGCGACCGAAGGCCTGAGCCTTTATTCAGGCTACGGCGTGGGCACGTCAGCGCACGCCAACGCGTGGCTTACGCTGGACGAGGCGACGCTGGCCAAAATGGATTACTCAAGCGAGATTGGAATCGAGAAAAGTGCCGACGGGAAGCACCTCGAGGTGGACGTGAAATCCGGCAAGATGTATTTCAACGTGTCAGAGCCCCTCAAGGATGACGAGAGCCTCGACATCGAAACAAGCACGATGACCGTGGGCATCAGGGGAACCGCGGGTTGGGTCGAAAGCTACGACGATTATTCAAGAGTTGCCCTTTTAGAGGGCGATGTAACGCTCACCGCCAAGAAGGGGAACGACTCCATTATACTGGGCGAGGGATATATGGCCACCCTTTTTAATGGCAGCGGATTCGAGGTCGAACAATTTTCCACAAAGGACGTTCCAGAATTCGTAATGGACGAGGAAGACGCGCTCCATATGTTGGAGACACTGGGGATGAACCTTGACGCGTCCGCAGACGACACCGGAACAAACGGTAATTCCCCCAGCTCCACACTCCCCTATGACCCGAAAGCCGGCCTGGAGTTGCCCGAAATACCGGATGACGGCATAGAGCGGGAAGTGATTGAAGTGGCGGATAATGATGCCCTTCAGGCACTCTTTTCAGGAGGACGTGATTTATCCAATACTGAAATACGGCTCGGTGATGGCGAATACGCGTTTGACTACGGACTGAGTATTGGCACTTGCGATAATTTATCCATCATCGGCACCGGCAAGACGCAGATTGTCGTCAACAATGGGGGAGCCACCGTACTGGATTCCTACGGAGCGAAAAACCTGCTTCTATACGGACTGGTACTGGGACACGACATCCCACCCATGGACGAGTGCTCGATGGGCGTCCTATCATTTTTCGGATGTGAAAACGTGTCCGTGATAGGCTGCGACATCTACGGCTGTGGACTCGTCGGCATAGAAGCTTCCGGCGATGTCACCGTCACGGCTTCCGTGATACGGGAATGCAGTTATTCAGCCGTGCAAACGTACTCGGACTGCACGGTTCATTTCGTCAATTCCATCATTCAAGACAACAACGGACCATACTTGTTTGTCGGTTCCGAGGGTACCAAATTTATCTTTGACAACTGCACCATACAAGGAAACCACTCTACTGCGGAATTTGCCCCAACGAGTGATGGCATGGAACCCGACGTGACCATGAACAACACCACGGAAAAAGATAACGCCTGGCAATAAGAGACTGATTCCGGTCGGATGAAATCTGAAGAGCCAGTTCTTCAAATTTCATCCGACCGCGGACAATAACGATTAATCAGCAAGGTACTCCTCCAAGCAAACACCCAAGGCGTGAATCTGTTTTGCATCCTCCCGTCCCACATAGCGATAGTGCCAGGGCTCATAGATGATACCGGTAATCTCGCTCTTCCCGGTAGGGTAACGGAGAATGAAGCCATATTCCCAGCTATGCGCCATCAGCCATTTTTGAACCTCCGTGTTCTCTTGTGATTCGTCCAAAATCTGGTGATCAATGTCCACGATGTCCACCGCCAGACCCAACTGGTGCTCACTGGTTCCCGGCAATGCCACGGACGTTCCCGCCTCGGCTTCAGCGGCATCCTGGCCATATCCTTCATCCAGATACCGCCCTACCTCTTGTTGATACAGACTCTCCTGAACTTCCCGGGTGCGGTAGGCAGAACAAATAACCGGGTTCAGCCCATCCGCCCGGCAGGCGTCCATCATCGCCTGAAGGTCGGGATAACACCGCTCGTCCACCTGAAGGCCATTTTGGAGCGTTACCGTCCAAACCGTATAATCTTCAGGCAAAGGATTCCACGGGTTGACCAGCAACAGCTTCCATGTACCTGCCGCAATAGGCTTTGACGCAATGGAAGGGTCAGACTCCGATTGCGGCGGACTATTTTGTATGGACTCATTCGACGCGGGCACGTCCGCCGTCGAATGGTCAACCGGCTTGTCCCCACTCTGCAGGAAGGCCGCCATGCAAACAATAGCCGCAAATAGAAAAGCGGATACAGGAAACAAGCGCCGGGCCAGTCGGCGAAGTCGGCTTTTCCTGCGTCTATATTTGCGATGGTATATGTACCTTTTATGTACTATGTTCTCGGTTTGTCTCATAAAACTCACCTCGCCATGATTGGAATATCCTCATCATAGCAAGGTGTTTCTTAGAATCATTATCGGTCTGCCATCACTTTGGCATCTTCATCATTACAATTCACCACTCATTGATAGTTGAAAAAAACGTAATCACTTGTTATTTCCAGATTCAAGTCATAAATTGTCGCGCCGTCTTTTGAGGAAAAGCATATGCTAAACCAAGAGGGCTGGTCAGTTGTCATAGTACGGTCATCCGCTACTTTCATATCCATCCGATTAAAGTCATAGTAGTCTTGCAAAAACACGATCCACTTATCCACCCAAAAAGCAGCATCTTCTACCGCGCCGCCATCTGTCGGGACATTCCTTACCATTATCCGTACGGCTTTTCCCGTGGCATCGTCTACCGTTATAAAAGTTCCAAGATCCGTTATAAAAGTTCCAGGAATCCCAGGGTCATAATCCCATATACATGCCCAAATCAAAGCCGAGCTCCCATCTTTCCCCACCAACAACCGCGGTTCCGCATATCCGTCGCCTTGTGCCGCGTATTCCAACACACCTTCCGGAAGCAGGTCGTAATCATCTAACATCTCCATCACGTTCAGTGCCGCATGACTGGCATCCTCTTTGGCCAGTACCGTTTTTCCCTCCCAGACGCTCTCCATGTTTTCCATTGACATCAACTGTAAAGTCGCCCCCACGTCACCCTCCTGCCGTAAGGTAAGATTAATGCCGCTCAGCTCCATTTTCTTTTGGAACTTACTGATTTGAGCGTCCTGCATTTGTGAAGCCAGATAAGGCAAAGTCGCCCCCAGAATGACAAAGAGCAAGGTTAAGAACAAAGTGAAGAATGGTAAAATATATTTCTTCTTGCACTTCATGGACGTCCTCCTCTCAGTTCCACGGTAACACAAGCACCGCCTTTTTTTCTATTTGCAAACCGAAGGCTTCCGTTATGGAGCAATACAATTTCCTGGCACAAAGCCAGGCCCAGTCCAAAACCACCTTGTTTCCGGGAACGAGCCTTGTCAACACGATAAAACGGCTCGGTCAGATGCTTCAACGCCTGGGGCGGAATGCCCCGACCACCATCTAAAACACGAATCCGACAGCCCGTCTCCGTCATTTCCTGACAAAACCGCAATTTCCCTCCGTCCTCCATCGACTTTTGGGCATTGTCCGCCAGGTTCAAAAAGAGCGACCACACCAGATCGGGCTCCATCAAACAAATTCCTTCCTCGCAGTCATAAGAGAGATGAATGCCTTTCTCTCGGTAAACCGGCTCCAGTCGCCGAACCAATTGCTCCACTAACGCACCTGGGCTGATCGGAACCAAAGGTATGTCCCGCCGCCTAAGCACCAGCAGTTCCAACAACTTGCGGGACAAGCTTTCCAGCCGCTTGCCCTCCGAATAAATGTAACCTGCCGCCTCGGCTTGTTCCTCCTGGGTCAACGTGCCGCTCCCAATCAAATCAGCATAACCAACAAGGGAAGTCATCGGGGTTTTCATTTCATGGGCAAAGCTACCGACAAACCGTTCCTGCCGCTCTACGGATTGGCGCAACTGCTCAATATGGCGTTCCTTCTGTTTTGCATCGGTTTCCAATTGTCTCGCCATCGTGTTAAAATCCTTAGAAAGCTCTCCAATCTCGTCCCGTGACCGAACCCTGACACGGGTGGTATAATGACCGGACGCAATCATCCGGGAGGCTCGAGACAAGTCTTTAAGCGGAGATGTAAGGATCCTGGAAACGGTATAGGACAGTATGCCGCACAGCAAGAACATGACGAGAAAGACTTGAAAATAGGTATGCCGTTGGGCATCCCTCGCGATATAGAGTTCACTGATGTCATGGCTGGTTGAAAGATAGAGAGTGTTCCCATTTGTTTCTATCGCTCCGACCAATACCAGATATTGCTCGCCTTTTCCATCCTCCAAAATATGAAACAAGCACTCTCCCGATGCCGGCATCTCGACACTTTCGCTCATTCGGAATATTGAGGTTTGAACACTCCCGCCCTCATAAATCACTTCCTCGGCTGTGGACAACCGAAGATTTGACCAAAAGGCACTATTTTGCTGGTAAAGCTGCTCCATCGTCCGCGAGAGCACCTCCCGATTCAAATACGTTTCCAGACCGTTGACGATTTGCAGCGTGCCCCAGACCATGCGATAATCACCAAACGCCACGGCTTCCTCCCGTTCCAGGGATTCCTTGAATGAAGCGGAAATCAGCACGCTTCCTCCGATTCCAAAAAGAAAGGACAATAGTGCCAACATGGAACACGTTATTTTCAGATGAATTTTCAATTCTCCACCTCCAACCGGTAGCCCACCTTGTTAATCGCCCGAAGGCAATTTTCCCACCCCACCTTTTTCCGCAACCGCTGAATATGAAGGTCCACCGCCTTGCTACCGAAAGGATATTCTTCGCCCCACACTTGTTCATAGATTGTTTCCCGGTACATGGCGCGCCTTGGATTCCTGACAAATAGTAGAAGCAAATCATACTCCGTCTTGGTCAAACTGATTTCTTGCCCGTCCCGCCACACCTGCATGGAAGCGGTGTCAATTTTCAAATCTCCGATTTCCAGCATCATGTCACCCTTTTTGTACCGGCGCAAAACCACGTCAATGCGAGCCAGTAGTTCAATCACTTCAAAGGGTTTCACAATATAATCCTCCGCCCCCAGCTTGAGTCCCTTTACCCGATCCTGGACGGAGCTTTTTGCCGTCAGAAAAATCACCGGAATTTCTAGCGGACGAATGTATTCCATCAGTTCAAAGCCATCGATTTCAGGGAGCATTACGTCCAGCACGATTAAGTCATATTGGTTCTTCTCTAAATAATCTGCCGCCTCCAGTCCATCAAAAGCACAAGTACAATGGTATCCTTCCTTGGCCAGGCTAAGACGAATCAGGTTGGAAATTGGTGCTTCATCTTCTACAATCAAAATATTAATCAAGACAAATCCTCCCAGCACAAAATCATGATACATTCATCATACATCATTCAGGCATCAAAACGGCAACAGTGCGGTGTAAACGTTTGCTCCCTTGAAGATACGGTATTCTAAAATTCTATTGCTTGCATAATGAAAATCGTCTAAAACAAGAACCTTTTCATATTCACGAAAATATTTAAGTACCTTGTCCTTCGTCGCAAAGTAATCTTTTGTAACGACAGTGGATTTTTGCTCATTTCCAGA
The DNA here is from genome assembly GCA_948468385.1 of uncultured Faecalicatena sp. Taxonomy (GTDB): domain Bacteria; phylum Bacillota; class Clostridia; order Lachnospirales; family Lachnospiraceae; genus Schaedlerella. Next base: position 144,651 of record CAOKHZ010000006.1, read on the forward strand.
AAATGCCGCTGTCTCTTCACTGATTTTTGCCGTCATAGAGATACCAATCTTTTTCCCGATACCAGACCAAAAATCATGTTCTTTTGAAAAATCATTACCTGACATGGAAATCATATTTTCCAAACCAATTACATTTTCACATAATACCGTTTTTCCAATTTTAGAAGATCCCACAATATAAGTTAAGTATCCTTCTATTGAGAGACTTTGCTTTTAACGTTCTTCATATGTATATTTCGTTTCTTTCGAATTACGTGATACATATGTCCTTTGCGGATATGTGCCTGGTTTAAAAACATCAGAAAAATATTTATTCATAAAAACACCCCTTTACCCACTTATATATCTAACATACCACATTTATCCCCCTTTTCATACCTTTATATACTATTTTCTAAAAAATAAAAGCGAAGGACTCATATCCTTCGCTTCCCATCCATCACTTTACAAAACACGATTGCCACCGCCGTGCTCACCGCCGTCGCCATAATTGCCGGCCCCACGATGGCCGTCGGGTTCACACTACCGTACTGGCTCCGATAGGCAATGATGTTCACCGGGATTAACTGCAGCGATGAAATATTCAAAATCAAGAACGTGCACATTTCATTACTCGCCACTCCCCCAGGCATTGCCATCCGGCGGGTGCCCATATTCCCTCGCAGCCCCTCCGCATTTCGCCGCTCCTCCTCCAGTTTGGAAAGCGCCTCCATCGCCTTAAGCCCCGCCGGCGTAGCCGCCCAGCCTAGCCCCAGAACGTTGGCAATGCAGTTCGTCGCGATGTGCTCGTATGCCGCATGCCCTTCGGGAATTCGCGGAAACAAGAATCGCAAAAACGGGTACATTTTTTTTGATGCCGTCTCCACAATCCCTGCCTCCGTGGCGATTTCCATCATTCCCACCCAAAACGACATCACTCCCGTCATCGTAATACAAAGCGTCACCGCTTCCTTTGCGGAATCTAACGCCGCGTTCGTCATCTGCGGCATCCTCCCGTTAAACGCCCCGAAAATAATGCCGACAATAATCATCCCCGCCCACAACCAGTTCATACTAGCCCCTCCTGACTTCCATCCTTCCTAACTGCTGTCCTTTTAGTCCTCATGCCTCTCCCTTATCGACATTTCATTAAAATACAATCTCTTTGGCACTTCCCATATACCAGATCACCCTTTCTCCTTTCCGTCTTCCCCCTCCTCGCTTCCTGCATATTTTCTCACGATTTCAAATGGCGCCGGGCCGACATCCAGCACTGCCTCGTGAAATTCCTTCTGGGAAAACGCCTCGCCTTTCTGTGCCGCCCATTCCTTTTTCATTTCCAAAAATTCCAAATATCCGATATAATATCTCAGATAATTTCCCGGCGAACCGATAATCAATTCATACACCTTTTCAATCGTCTCCACGTCCCCGATTCCATAGGAAGAGAAAAACGCAACCGTGTCCATCCGGCTCCATCCGTCATAATGGATACCGATATCGGCCAGCGTATATAACCCAAGCATGATGGAGGCGTTCTTCTGCAACAACGTCGCCTGCGCCTTGGAAAGCGGGGTCAAATAGTAACTGCACATTTCCGCATATGTCGCCCACCCCTCGACGTAGCCGCCGAAATTAAAGACGCTCCTCACCGGATCCGGATTTTTCCCCGCAAAATACACCGTCTGGTACAAATGTCCCGGATATCCTTCGTGCGCCAACGTCGTAAACAACGTCAGTTCGCTCCCCATGTGCGCCTGATTGACGTATATCACGTTGTCTTTATAATCATCAATTGCAGGAATCATGTAATACGCGGGACTTAAATGCTCCTCCATCGCCTTCGGCACATATTTCACGGTATACGTAGCCTCCGACAACGTTGGAAACGTTTTTTCAATTCCTACCTGCAAATCCTTGAGGATTACGAGCGGGTCCGTCGAAAACTCCGAGGACACCGTCGCCGACGCCTGCACGGCTTCCCGCACCCGCATATTGACGCTGCCGCTTTCTACGCTGTGGTCTTTGTCATCCGCGGCCGGACTCCCGCCGCTGCCGCTCTGGTCGTCACTCTGCCGTTGTATCTCCCCCAGCACGGATTCCATCGCCTCAAGATCCGTCAAAATTTGCTGCTTCGTCAAAAGCTTCATGTCCTCCACCGACCGTTCGGATCCTGTTCCGACCCGCACCACGTACTCGTAATACTCCTTCCCCTCCGGCAAATAACACAGTCCCTTTTCATTCGTCCCTTTTCCTTTCATTTCTTGCAACGCGGCCGTCAGTTTTCGATATGCGGGCATCACGTAAGTCCTAAGCATCAACGCGTTTTTCTCCATATAATCACTTTTTTCCTCATCTGTCAGCTCGTCAATTGACTTGACCCTCTCGACAAACGTGGAAATCAAATAATTATTTTCCCCCATGTCCAAAAACGCGTTACATTGCCGCATGACCTCGTCTACCGCATAATCGGCCATGAACAAGCCCGCCTCCGCCTTCTTTTGCTCAAACTCAATCAACGAGTCAAAATATTCCGGCATCGTTTTAAGGAGAGCCAAATATGTATTTACGTCTTGTTCGGTTCGAAGAGGATATTCTGACAGTACGACGGGAATCTGCGTCTGTACGCCGCTGACCACGCCCAACGGCTCTTCGTATAACAAATATTCGGCCCCTTCTTGCGTCATTTCCACACAATATTGCAAAACATCGTAAGTTAATTGATTTTCGGTCGTCAGGCTATCATAGGAAAATTTCTCCAACGCCTTTTTTAAATTTTCCCCTGAAGCCAATATGGCGCTTTTATCCGTAGAAAATTTCCCAAACGTGATATTGTTTTCCTCAATCCCGTACTTTTGCGGATCCTTGAGCGTATAGTGAAGGCTTACGGTATTGGCCGCCGCCTCCTGACAAAAGATTTCGGAAGTAAACTCGCGAAACTTTTCGTTTTGCCTTTCCTCCGTCTGGCTCCCACACCCCACGCAGGTTATGGCAAGGGCAATGGACAGCCCCGCGAGCAATCCCCGAAATCGCCTCTTTGGGAATTCATGTTGCATGTTGAATACTTGCGAGAACATAGAAACTCCTAAGACTCTTTTCATTTATTCTATGAATGAACAAAAATGGTTATTCCTCATTTCCATGCATCCCCGCCCTCATAGCATCCCCGCCAACACGACGCTGGCAATGAGTCCCGCAGCCGTGGCAAGCAACGCGCCCGTAAGGGTATAGCGGGTCTTCGTCACCTTGGCCGTCATAAAATAAACGCTCATCGTATAAAAAATGGTTTCCGTACACGACATGGAAATGGAACCGATAAGACCAATATAAGAATCCGTACCATGCTCCTTGAAAATATCCAGCAAAAGGCCCGTGGCGGCTGAAGAAGAAAACATTTTCACGATGGTAAGGGGGACAAGGTCTCCCGGAAACCCGACATGGGCGGTAAATTGCCCGATTATTCCGGACACAAAATCCAGAAAGCCCGAAGCCCGCAAAATGCCGACCGCGACCATCAGCCCGACCAACGTGGGCATGATTTTAATCACGGTAAGAAAACCGTCATGTGCCCCCTTTATAAAAGTGTCATAGACGTCCGTTCCCCTTAACAGCGCATAGACTATGATGGACAGTATCAAAAAAGGAACGATAAAATCAGAAATATAAAGAAAAATTTGCATACGGCCTCCTGAAATGGTTTGCGATTTGCAAACATTTAGGCAAACAAACTTGATTATATATATGAAAGAAATGAAATCCACATGCATCGACCGCATTCGTTTTTAGTTGTATAATGTTACTTTTTATGGTAAACTTACTACTATGAATAAAATTACTGTAGCGGCTGGTGGCCGTACGGCGGAGCACACGGCTCCGTAAAAAGAATCTTGGGAGGTACGAAGATGTCCAGCTTGACATTGCATAATTTAACCAAAACATACCCGAACGGATATCATTCCGTGAAAAACATCTCCCTCGAAATCAAGGACGGGGAGCTTATCGTCCTGCAAGGGCCAAGCGGCTGCGGCAAGTCCACCATCCTGCGCATGATCGGCGGCCTCGAGGACATTACCTCCGGCGACATTTATCTTGGAAACACGTTGCTCAACGACGTTTCGCCATGCGACCGCCCCCTGGCCATGCTGTTCCAAAACTACGCGATGTACCCTCACTTAAACGTTTATGAAAATATGTCGTTGGGACTGAAATTGCGCAACATGCCCAGAAGCATCATCGACTCCCGTGTCAAGTCAACCGCGGACTTTTTAGACATCGGCAAACTGTTGGACAAAAAAAACCGCTCCGTCTCCGAAACGGACAAGCAGAAAATCGCCCTCGGACGAGCCATCGTCTGCAAGCCAAAGGTCATGCTCGTGGACGAGGATTTTGCACACGGCAATTCCCATCTGCGCCGCGAGTTGCTGCATTATCTTCAAAAAATAAACCAGGACTACCATACGACCATCCTATATGCCACGAGAACCCCGGAAGAGTCGCGCGACCTTGGCGGAAGAACCATAATCTTGAAAAACGGGGAAATCGACGAAATCATCCCGGCACCATCTCACATGGCGCGTTAACGCGCCATGATGAATTCCTGATAAATCTCCCGCTTTGCCACGCCGCGATCCTTGGCGACTTTTTTCATTGCCTCTTTTTTGTCCATTCCTTGTGACAAATACACTTCCATGTGTTCTTCTATCGACAATTCCTCCCAACGCGCCCGCTCCTCACGTCGCTCTTGTTCCCTGCTTTTGCCCTCGATTACCAGCACGCACTCCCCCTTTGGTTCGTGTTCCCCATAATATGACACGGCTTCCCCCAGCGTGGAGCGAAATACCGTCTCATGACGCTTTGTCAATTCCCGGCAGACACTGACCGCGCGCTCTTCTCCCAAATGATGTTTCAAAAGCTCCAGCGTCTTTAACAATCTATGCGGGGCCTCGTATAAAACCATCGTGCGCGTTTCCCGCGCAAGTTCCTCCAATACGTTCGCACGTTCCTTTTTATCATTTGGCAAAAATGCCTCAAACGCAAAACGCCTTGTCGGTAAGCCGGACAGCGTCAGGGCCGTGACGCAGGCCGCCGCGCCCGGAAGCGACGTGACCTTGATTCCCGCCTCATAACACATTTTCACCAATTCCTCGCCCGGATCGGAAATGCCCGGCGTCCCCGCGTCGGTAATCAACGCAACGTTCTCGCCCGCCAACAGCCTTTCCACTATCTTCCGTCCTTTTTCATACTTATTGTGCTCATGGTAACTCGTCATCGGCGTCCGGATTTCAAAATGATTCAAAAGCTTGATGCTATTGCGCGTGTCCTCCGCCGCAATGAAATCCACTTCCTTCAACGTCCGAATAACCCGAAACGTCATGTCCTCCAAATTTCCAATCGGGGTCGCGCACAAATATAACGTCCCGGACATGCTCCTCACCTCCCTTTTACTCATGGTACCGTCGCCGTCAGGCGACATGCACGTTTACTTATTATGCAAAATTATCGGCGGCTCCACCCTTACCCTGGACTTGCCGCCCTTCATCCCCTCTATCAACACCATCGTCGGCTCTTTGTCCACGTAAGGGTGCACGAACCTGATCCGTTTCGGCTCAATTTTGTACTCACACATTTTTGTCATGATTTCGGCCAATCGAAACGGCTTGTGAACCATGTAAAACCGCCCCTTGCTCTCCGGCAAAAGCTTCGCGCTCTCACGCAAAATATCATCTAAGGAGCATAATACCTCGTGTCTGGCAATCGTCCTTGCATCCCCTATGTTTTTCAGGCCGTGTTCATTTATCATATAAGGAGGATTTGTCGTAATCACGTCAAAAAAGGCCGGCTTAAAAATTGCCGCCGCCTCCTTGACATCCCCTTGTATGATTGAAACTCTCTCTTCCAAAGCGTTGACCTTCACGCTACGCCGTGCCATGTCAACGCTTTCCGCCTGAATTTCCAGCCCCGTAAACTTTTCGCCCCTGCTTTTGCCCGCCAACAAAATGGGAATCACGCCTGTTCCGGTTCCCAAATCCAACACCGTCTCTCCCGGCTTCACCTTGATAAAATCCGACAGCAACACCGAGTCAACGCCAAAACAAAACCTGCTCGGGTCTTGGATAATCCAATACCCGCTCAGTTGCAAATCGTCCAAACGCTCGCCCGGACGCAGGATTTTTGCGGCAAACTCTTCCGCTTCCCTATCATTCATGTTCCCGACCATCTTTTCCAACTTTTTACGTCCATCAGTCTTTTTCCAGCTTCGCCAATTCTTTCATTTCTTCTTTGGAAATTTTGGATTTCTTACGTCTCGGTTTAAACTTCAACTCACTTGCATGATACTCGCGAATTTCCTTTTCATCACTGTCCAACGTCACGATGACCTTGACAAGCCCCCGCAAGACGCTCAAGGAATGCACATTCCCACTCAACCCTTCCGGCGTCGTGACCGTGTCGCCCACGGACGGCAGGTGGCTGTTCAACTCCTCGTACGTTTCCTCCTCGTTCGTCAGGCAGCACATTAAACGGCCGCAGACACCGGATATCTTGGTCGGATTCAATGACAAATTCTGCTCCTTCGCCATCTTAATCGACACCGCGGCAAACTCTGACAAATAGGTGTTGCAACATAAAGGCCGCCCACAAATGCCGATGCCGCCGCGAAACTTCGTCTCGTCCCTCACTCCAATCTGGCGTAATTCGATTCTCGTGCGAAATACGGAGGCCAAGTCCTTGACCAGCTCACGAAAGTCAATCCGTCCGTCCGCCGTAAAATAAAACAACACCTTGTTATTGTCAAACGTATATTCCGCGTCAATCAGCTTCATTTCAAGCTCATGCTTGCGAATCTTCTCCAAACAAACACGAAACGCCGCCTTTTCCTTTTCCCGGTTTTTCTCCACCGTCTTCTCGTCCTGCTCGGTCGCGATTCTAAGAACCGGCTTCAAAGGCTGCACCACTTCCTCGTCATCCACGTCCCTCGGCCCGCTCACGACGCGCCCGTACTCCACGCCGCGCGCCGTCTCCACGATGACATGGTCGCCCTGCCGGATATCCAGCTTTCCCGGCGCAAAAAAATATACCTTCCCTGCCGTTCTAAACCTCACTCCGATTACCTTCGTCATATTCCATAATCTCCTTGTCAATTCTCCTTGATTGCCTGTAACAGCAAGTCCATCGTCAACTCGAGGTTCACGTTCGCGTTCAACCTAGACTTCGCCTTTTCCAGCGCGTCCAATATATTTTCAATTCCCTCGTAGGAACTTCTGCTTGCCCACTCCTTGATATATTTCAGTTGGTCGGCAAAAATGACCCTGTCCACGTTTCGCGTGGCCTTGTACATCAAAACGTCCCGAACCCAGACCGCAATCATGTCCAAATAGTCGTTAAGCTCCACCTTGTACGTCATGCACCGCTTGACCGCCTCCACGAGTTCTTCCGTACTCATGTCCTTAATCTCTCGCATCAAACGTACGACATCTTCTTTTATTTCATTAAAATGCTCCGAATTGGCCAGCATGACCGCCTTTCCGATGCTTCCCTGGGCAAAAGCCACGCACACGTCTGCCTTGTAGTCCGGAACCAAAAGCTGTTCCATCAAATACTTTTTCACCAGCTGGTCCTTCGTGTTCCGCAGACGTAGCATCACGCATCGTGAGCAAACGGTCGGCAGCAAGGCACGCGCGTTCTCCGTCAACAACATGATTACCGCATATTCCGGCGGCTCCTCAATCGTCTTGAGAAGCGCGTTCTGCGCCTGCTCCGTCATCAAGTCCGCCTCCGGGATGATATAAATCTTGTACGGGCTGCCATATGGCTTTATGACAATGTCATTGTTCACCTGCGTGCGAATGTCGTCCACGCTGATCGAGTTCGGTTTTTCATGCGTCACGTAAACAATGTCCGGCTGGTTGCCATGCACGGCCTGTTTGCAGGACTGGCACTGGCCGCAGGGGTCGCCGTCCTCCCTCCGGTTTTGACACTGCAGGCTCATGGCAAACAATTTCGCCATGAGCTTCTTGCCCGAACCCCGATTGCCGTTCAAAATATACGCGTGGGAGATTTTCCCCGTCGTTACGGCACTGCTGATATATTGTATAATGTTCTTGTGTCCTACCACGTTTATGAAACTACTCATTTTATCACTCTTCTCTCTGTCCGCATGACTTCTTGTAGTGTTTTAAGGACGCGATTGGCAAAGCCGCATCATGAAACAAAGGTTCGCCAACCAAGTCCACACTAAGTATATCACATTTCCTCTTGAAGATACACCCCGATTTCATTAATACATTCCATTAAATTCATATTTTGAAATTTTTTATCAATTCCCGCCCGTTTTAGGTTTTCCTCCGAAAAATCAGTCTCATCCGCTAAGAACCTACGGCACATCTCCGCATATTTCGGCTCTTTCTGCATGCGCTCACGCACAAGCGCCCTTTTAAGCCTTTCGCCGTCCTCCACCTCCACGTACACCGGAACCATCACGTCCTTCCCAAAATAATTCCGCATCTTCTCGTAGGACTCCAGCGTACCAATCATCAAATAATTATTTCCCTGCAAGTCAATCTGCCCGTCATCCACCGTGAAATACCGCCAAATGCCATGCCTTGTCTGATACGCCCGCTGCTCAATCACGCGGCCTTCCTGCTCCAATTCGCACAACCGGTCTTCCTCTACGAAATGGTACTCCACGCCGTCCGTCTCTCCTTCCCGTATCGGACGAGTCGTGTACAGCACGACCCCCTTATACTCTGAAAAGCGGCACTTTAATTCCTTAAAAATCGAATCTTTTCCCGACGCGCTCTTTCCCATGATATAACAAATCTTTCCCACTTTCATGTCCCCCCTCGCTTCGCGCATATACGACCGCCCTTGCCGAATGCACTTGCAATTTACGGCTCATTTCGCCACACATGAGTCCCCGTCGTACCTCGCGGCACGCCGCTTTTGCTACAAAACTTTGATTTTTCCTTCCTGCTCCAACCCCTCAATCTCAAAATGCAACGCCTGATATCGTTCCAAAATGTCTATCACTTCTCGTGAAACCCGCTCTCCTGGCACGAGCAAAGGTATCCCCGGCGGGTAGAGGTAGGCATATTCTGCCGAAACACGTCCCTCGCACGCTCCCCATGGAAGGCACGTATCCATCCTCCGCATTACCATCATCCGGCAGTCTTCCGGCCACTGATTTCCCGGTCGGATTCTCCGCTTGTCCCTCACCATCCGCACCGCCTCCGCGCTCGTATACACTTGCTCCGTCCGCGGCAATTCAAAAACTCGCCCCTTCTCCAATCCGTTCGCGGCTTCTTGATTTACCAACTTTATATTTTCTAAATTCGCGTCCTTCCCTCGCTCCTTTGCGTTTCTATTTTGCCACAATTGCCCGTCAATTTCAAGCATGGCTTTCACAAAACGTTCCAGGCCTTCTTTCGTGTCTCCCACGGAGGTCATGGCAATGACATGGCTCCCCGCCGCCATCTCCATTTGTAAGTGATACCTCTCCAAAAGCACCCGATACAACCATTTCCCCGATTTGCCGGTTCCCTTCGTGGAGATCACGATTTTAGAAAAATCAAACCACGTGCCCGTAAGTTCCACGAGCCGCAAACATCGCATTTTTCCCAATTCCACCCTCGTCCATTTCAACAATCCCACATAATTTTCAAACAATGCCATCCCTTCCGATTCCAACAAATGAATGCATTCATCCATCCCTGCCATTAAAACATACGACGGGCTGCTGCTTTGGAAAATATGCAAATACCTTCTGACTTCCTCCCTGGCCACGATATTGCCGTTCATATGAAGCAAGGCGGTCTGTGTCAACGACGGCAACGTCTTGTGCAGACTGTGTATCACGACGTCCGCCCCCAGTGCATTCGCATTTTCAGGAAAATATTCATGAAATCCGAAATGCGCCCCATGTGCCTCGTCCACGATGAGGGGGATGCCATACGCATGAACCACTTCGGCAATCGCCCTTACGTCCGAGACCACGCCGTCATACGTGGGAGAGGTGATTACCACGGCGCGAATCCGGCCGCGGCGAGCCTGACTCTCTCTCATCCCCCCACACTCCTCCGACATCCGCATCTCTCCCGGCATTCGTCTCTCTCTCGATACACGCACTTCCTCCGGCACACACTCTTCTTCCACCGCACACGCGTCCTCGCTGAGAATCCGCCTCACGTCCTCCACGTCAATTTCCCCGTTCAAATCGTATTCCCCAAGATACCGAGGATATACGTACTCCGCGCGCAGTTCGTTTAAAAACGCCGCATGGTACGCCGACTTATGGCAGTTTCTCGCCATCAAGATTCGGTCACCCTTTCGTGTGCAGCCCATGATGGCACTCAAAATCCCGCAAGTACTGCCGTTCACCAGATAATGTGTCTCTTCCGCCCCATATAGTCTCGCCGCCCGCTCCTGCGCCTCCTGCAAAATTCCCCTCGCATGATGCAGGTCGTCAAATCCCTCTATCTCCGTGATGTCAATACCATATGGAAGCTCCGCTCCCATCAATTCCGGATTTCTCTTATGGCCGGGCATATGAAACCCATAATAATCCGAATCTCTATATGAAATTAATTTCTCATATAACGTTTCTCGCATCTTTCTCCCCGTCAAATCCCGACTTTTTGTAATTTTCCGATAAATTCAAGAACGCCACCCAGCCTTCAACCTCCGCTTTGCCAAAGGCAAATTAAACATGCGTGTAATGCCCGTTACAATCCAGCCCGCGCTGGCGCGGTGCCAAATTGTAACTACCGAATCCATTTTTGATACAAAGACAGAATCTGGTCGGTGAATTTTGCCAGATCTTTATTGGCTCCGTTCTGGTTTGCCTTGACTGCTGCCAGCAGTTTGTTGTAAGCCGCCAATAGTTGGTCATAAGCAGTTTTCTTCTGCACGCGTGCCGGCTTCTCGGTCTTCACTGTCGGAACAAGAGACGTAACCAAGGTCCACTGATTCGTTGCCAGATTAAAAATTGAACCGGAACAAGGAAGTTCCGTCGCAAATCCGGTTTGTTCCTGAATCAAACCGGACAAGGTTTCCATAGATTCATCATTTCCGTGAACGAGAAATACGCGTGAAGGTTCGGAAAAAGCGGAAATCCAGTTCAACAAGCCGGACTGATCGGCATGGGAGGACATGGCGGCCATCGTTTCAATATGTGCCTGTATATGGATTTCCTCGCCGAATAATTTAACGGTTTTCGCACCATCCAAAAGCACGCGCCCGAGCGTCCCCGCCGCCTGATAGCCGGCAAAAACAACACTGCATTCACGCCGCCAGAGATTGTGCTTGAGATGATGACGGATACGCCCGGCATCGCACATTCCCGACGCGGAGATGATAATCTTGGGAGCCGCGTCAAAGTTGATGGCTTTCGATTCTTCCGATGTGATGGATAAATGTAGCCCCGGGAAGCTAATCGGATTGACACCGCGTTCTACCAGCTTCTTGGTTTTTTCGTCATAACAGTCGGTCATATTTTTGTGAAACACATCAGTTGCTTCCACCGCCAACGGACTGTCTACATAGACCGGGAATCCATCGTGTCCGTGGATCAGTCCGGCTTCTTTTATATTACGGATGAGGTATAAAAGCTCTTGCGTCCTTCCCACCGCAAATGCCGGAAATACGACATTGCCGCCGCGATCCAATGTCTCTTGGATGATGCGTACCATGTCCTCCATATGGTCGATGCCGGTCTTATGCAGACGGTTTCCATAGGTGGATTCCATGATGACATAGTCGGCCTCGTGAATATATTCCGGATTACGGATCAACGGTTTGCCGAAATTTCCGATGTCACCGGAGAATACCAGTTTTTTAGAAATCCCGCTTTCGGAGATAAATAGTTCGATGGATGCGGAGCCAAGCAAATGTCCGGCATCAATAAATCGAGCGGAGACTCCGTCGCCTAACTCCACCAATTCATGATAATCCACACTACGGAAATGTTTCATGACTCCGTCCGCGTCGAATACATCGTAAATCGGCTCGATCGTTTTTTGACCCGCCCGTCTGGCTTTGCGGTTATGGTATTCCGCGTCGCTCATCTGAATGTGGGCACTGTCACGCAGCATGATGTCCGCCAACTCGGCGGTGGCTTTCGTGCAGAGTACCGTGCCGTTGAATCCGTTTTTATAGGCAAACGGAATCATGCCCGCATGGTCAATGTGGGAGTGCGTCAGAAGAATATAGTCGATGTCGGCATATTTGACCGGCAGTTCCGCATTTTGATAAAGATTCTCACCTTGTTCCATTCCCATGTCAACGGCAATCTTCAGACCACAGACATCCAATAAATGCAGGGAACCGGTTACTTCGTGGTCGGCACCGATAAAATGTAGTTTCATAACATCCGCTCCTCTCTAAATTTTGTTCTTATTAAGAATTGTACCAAATTATTTGTATGTTGGCTAGTACCTGAGCATGAAACGAAGAGGAAATGTGCGAAAAATGTTACTTTTCACGGGGTAGGGAAACACCCCTTCCATGCAAAAAGCACCAGCCTTTTATGACCGATGCCTTATCAGCATGTTCTCCGCCTCAAAACAATCCCTCCATCCACAATTCATATGGTAAGAGTCATCCGCCGACCACATTCTCGGGATGTCCTCGTCCTTAATCCAATTCAGTTCTTCTATGATTTCTAAAATCCTTTTCTCTTCTTTCAGCGGCCCATTTTCACGATCCCAATAAGTCTGTTGCATGTTCCGCATGACTTTATGCGCTCGAATCGGACGCTCTGGCTTCTGCTCCACATAGCGGTACGCCTTGTCAAGAATCCTTTCAATCTCCTCCTGCGAGACGGCCGCCGCATTGGTTCGCGATGCCAGTTTCACCGCCCCGTTGGCCGCAATCCCAATTTCTCCGTCCGTAGCTCCCTCCCCAAGCTCCATCCGGTTCTCGGCCAACTGCCTCTCCCTGGTGATAGTTCTTCGTCTTCCACCCAAGTCTGCGCCGTTCCCTCCGATGCTGAGCTCGTCATGCACCATTTGGAAATTATAGTTACTTTTCACGGGGTGGGGAAATAAGACACGATAATAAGGGACTCTTGTGGG